>PGZD01000015.1 GCA_002843155.1 Gammaproteobacteria bacterium HGW-Gammaproteobacteria-3 | reverse complement strand
CCTTGTGAATTAAACTCTCCAAATCGGTGCGTTCATGTTCCGTTAGACGCACTATGTATTTCTTTGCCAACTGTCTACCCCTTTAATGTACAAAAGGCATTATATTGAGGGTTCTGTTCGACAAATCAAGGTTGACTGAGTGCTATACTATATTTGCCAAAATTTCTGTGACACGGTTCGCTCTGCCATCAATCGGCAACTGACACGGCATAAACACATAATAAATATTGTCTTCGGCCTCATCGTATACCTAAATAAGCAATCAATCCGCTCTCGCCCTGTTTCATGACCTCGGCATGATTCCATTCAAAAACCGGTCGCGTCAAAATACTGAGCCGGTTCATCCAGGGTTTGCAGGTCTGTACCTGCCAATAAAACTCGACACAGGTCACTTCGGTTTCAGCCTCGACTGAAAACGTGCACTGCCCGGTGCCGGTCAAATCGCCGCTTACGGCAACGGTAATGGTCCGGCAAGGCACAAGCCGGATTACCGTCATTTCAAGATGCAAGTCATAAGGCAAGGCCGTGCGCCAGCAATAACTTCGGGTGTTGGCAAGGCCATCGGGCAGGCCGGGTTCCAGCTCTGTCACCGAAGCGACATAGCGCCACCAGTCAGGCCAAGTCTCGGTATGAATCAGGCTATCCCAAACCAGGGCTATCGGCGCCGGGATGCGCCAGGTGGTCTTCAATGAAAAATCGGGCATGGCAAACCTTACAAAAAAACATGTTACTCTATTCCTGACAGTTCTTCCGTTACCCGGATCATTTTGTTCCTTATTCCCGCGTAAATTGTCGAATGATACCGCAAGCGGCGAGTTGAGTATAACGATATGGGTAATAACCTGGTATTGTTGGTCGTGTGTTCGCTAATCGACCAATCAATTTAGAAGACGAAATCTCTGTGCGTCTTTCATTTTCATTATTTACGCAAATCAGCGTCGGTAACCTCAAGTAAATCTGCGTAGGACGAGATTTGAAATCAAGTACTTTGCCTTGCAGATAAAACCGATCAGCAGATATATCTTGCCCGGTTTTAATGACAAAATTCGCACCGTCATGGTTAGAAAACTGGATTATCCCGCTGGCTTCGATTAAGCGATTTTGCGACGAACATTGCAACACAATAACGCTTTCATTTTCCTGGCACTGAAGCTGAGAAGGGTAAAGAACCCTGACTTGCTTGGCGCGCGTGCTGATGCTGGCTACACCTTCCAAAATCCAGGCATCGTTTTGCTGGCAAAATGTCCATGGTGCTTCTGTGTCGAGTTCTTCGCAATCGGCAATCGCATCTTGGTAAATAAACGTGGATAAATGCCTTAAACGCAACCAATACCCATTGGCCGCGCGAAGTATATCATCAAGAATATTTTTTATTGCTCGGTTGCTTCCGTTAACTCAGGGTTAAACCATCGATCCAGCAAGTCATGAATTTCGTCGATACCGGTTTTTTTTAATGCCGAAAATAGTTGCATGGACACTGCAACGCCGCTGTCGCTTAATTCTTTCTGCACGGCCAGCAAGGTATTTTTGGCCGCGCCGTAAGTGAGCTTATCGGCTTTGGTCAATAAAATGTGCAAAGGCAGCGCGACATGCCGACACCAATCGATCATTTGCCGGTCAAAATCCGTGAGTGGATGACGGACATCCATCACCAGCACGATGCCGCATAAAGTCTTGCGGTTGTTGAGATAATTTTCCATCATTTTACGCCATTTGTCTTTCATCGCCAGCGGTACTTTGGCATAGCCAAAACCGGGCAAATCGACAAAGCGCTTGTCGTCTGTTATTTCAAAAAAGTTGAGCAGTTGCGTCCGTCCCGGTGTTTTACTGATCCGCGCCAATGTTTTTTGCCGGGTCAAGGTGTTGATGGCGCTGGATTTACCGGCATTGGAGCGACCGGCAAAAGCCACTTCAAGACCTGTATCTTCCGGGGCATGACTGATATCAGGTGAACTGAGGGTAAATTTTGCTTGATGATACAATGGATTCATCGCGGTCTCGCTGGCACTGGCTAAAAATGCTTATTGTATAACGCGCCCGTGCCGTTGCCCATGAACCTGCGCACTGCGGCCAATTTATTTCATGCCTGTTGCTATTTGGAGTAAAATCGGTGCAAAACCGGGCAAGCCCGTGTAACCGGAATTTTAACAGTCGCCTGAACTTTTTCATCGAGGCGGACATTTTTGATTATTTATCGCGAAATAAGGGGAACCTGATGATGAAAAATAAACTACTGGCACTCTTTGCAGGGCTGCTGCTGACGGGTGCGCAACCTTCCGCGCAGGCCGAAGGCAATAGCAAGGCGGGGCAGGAAAAAGCCGCTACTTGCGTCGGCTGTCATGGCGACAACGGCAACAGCCTGGTTTCGACTTTTCCCAAGCTGGCACAGCAGCACAGCTCTTATTTGATCAAAGAGTTACAGGCGTTTAAAAGCGGCGTTCGCCAAAACGCCATGATGAGTGCAATAGCCCTGTCCCTGAGCGACGAAGACATGGCCGACCTGGCCGCCTATTATTCGTCGCAGAAAATCAGCGTCAACAGCCCGCCTGTTTTAGAGTCCGATGACGATGACGAAGATGACGCGGAAGGAGCCTCGGCCGACCCGTCTTCGGAACAACTGGATGCCTTGCTCGCTTTAGGCAGCGACCTTTATCGCAACGGCGATCTGAAACGCGAGGTTTCCGCCTGTATCGCCTGTCACGGCCCTTTTGGAGAAGGTAATAAACCGGCCGCTTTTCCCGCGCTGCATTCTCAACATGCCGATTACTTGATCCAGGCCTTGTCCGATTTTAAAGCCGGAACGCGCAGTAATAATCCCGATAACATCATGCACATGATCGCCAAAAAAATGACCGATCAGGAAATCAAAGCTGTCGCCTATCATATTTCCATGATGAAATGACGCTTGATATGCCGGATCAATCGGAACTCTAAGGCGCTATTTACTTTATTTGGATTACCTTGAATCTTACGGAGAACTTTAAAATGCTGTTTAAAAAAATAATTCAAACGGGCCTTTTGGCTGTTTTGTTCGGGTTTGCGACCGTCATTAATGCCGAGTCCGTAGGTTACGAAAATTTGACATCGCCGCAGCCCACCCAAAACCCTGAAAAAATAGAGGTGATAGAATTTTTCTGGTACGGATGCCCGCACTGCTATCATTTTGAACCGCAACTGACAAAATGGCTGGAAAAACTTCCGGGCAATGTTCAGTTTATACGGCAACCGACAATATTCAACAGCTTGTGGGAGGCGCACGCCAAAGCCTATTTTACCGCCGAAGCTTTGGGCATCGTCGATAAAGTCCATGCCGATTTTTTCGATACAATCCAGAATAAAAAGCAAAAACTGGACACAGAAGATGGCCTGATGCAGTTTTTTATTGCTCACGGCGTCAGTGAGGCCGACTTTCGCAATGCCTACCATTCTTTCCTGGTCGATACCAAAGTCCGCCAAGCCAAAACGATGTCGGCGCGTTATGGCGTCACCGGCGTACCCGCTGTTATCATCAATGGTAAATACAAAACCAACGGGCCGCTAGCCGGCTCGCAAGAAAATATGATCAAGATAATGAATCAGTTGATTCAAAAAGAAAGTACAGGTCAATAGCGCTCACTGCGGAGTCCATTTAACTTAAGCTTTAACAAATGTAGTGCCTACGGCCTATACTATTGAAATAAAATAATTAAAAATCATGCCGAATTTAACTTTATATGTCATAAAATTTATTTTTTTACATATTATTCAATATTTTGTGATGACAAAATGTTAAGGCTGGGTTAAATGAATCTTCTAAATCCTCAGAACAATAACAATAAATGGAAGGATAAATATCTCGCTCAACTCGACCAGCAAGACTCGCTGGTAAAAGAAACCCGTGACCGTGAGGCATTGCTTTGCAGAGCTATTATCCGTCTGACGTTGATTACCAAGGGTTTCAATCAAACTCTTGATCCTCACCTTACCCGGATTCACGCTGCGGTAAAATCCGGTCTGAATAGTGCAAAACTCAAAGCCGAGTTAGAACAGATCACTCAAGCTGTTATTCGGCTTGAAGACTCCGCTCTGAATACCGCTGCCGCACAGGCCGATTTGCTTTTTGATTTTCTTATCCGTCAAAGCGATACCGAAACGCAAGAACAAACCTATATATCACTGCGTAAACAGTATGAAAGCGGGCAACTTAAATCCATAGAAGAATTGTTCCAGGCTTTGCTCGATAGTCAGGACTCCCAAGATAACGACCGCTTCGACGTTACGGAAACAGAGTTATCGGAAGGCAATTATATTCCGACCGATATGGTCAGCCAGCAACTGCTCTTGCTGCTGGAAAATTTCGACATTCCGTCTGCTTTTGAAAAACAGGCCGAGTTTTTGAAAGAGCGCTTACAAAAACCCCTCACAGCCACTTCTTTCCCATCCCTGCTCGATGAGTATGTGTCACTACTGAGCCATATCAAAAAACATTTCCAGAGCGAGCAAAAAAATATAGAAGATTTTTTATCGGAACTGACTGAACAACTCAATGATCTCGATGATCGAGTTGTTGGTGCCCATAAAGTAACCCAGCAGGCGACTATCAATCGCAATAACCTGGACCAATTTGTTTCCATGCAAATGCAGAACTTGCAAAACAGCTCCATCAACGCAACAACATTGGAGCCTTTAAAGCAACTGATCAACACCCGCATTGAAGCTATTTCCCGGCAACTGGAACGGCACCGGCAAGAAGAGAACCAACAAAACCTGCAAGCACAGCGGCAACTGGATGAATTGGCCAATAAAATCCAGCGCATGGAAAAAGAATCGACCATTTTGAAAAGCCGTCTGACGCTTGCCCAAAACAAGGCGATACGCGATCCCCTGACCGGCCTGCCAAATCGGCTGGCTTACGATGAACGGTTGGAAACAGAGTTGTCAAGGCGTAAGCGCTATAAAACGCCGCTTTGCCTGGCCATTTGGGACATCGATTATTTCAAGCGTATCAACGACACTTTAGGTCATAAAGCCGGGGATAAAATACTGAAAATTATCGCCCAATTACTTTCGACGAATTGCCGTGATTCCGATTTTATTTCGCGTTTCGGCGGTGAAGAATTTACCATGTTGTTACCCGAAACGAGCCCCGAGTCGGCATTGATTCTAACCGAGAAACTACGCAAATTAGTTGAACAGTCACGTTTTAATTCAGGCGACAAGAGTTTTTCCATCACGCTTTCCTGCGGCATCAGCGAATTTCAGGAAAACGATCAGCCTGAAGCCGTTTTTGAGCGCGCCGACCAGGCCCTTTATCAAGCCAAAAATAACGGTCGCAATCAATGTGCCGTGAACTGAATAACGTGCTGTAGGAGTCCGGTTTACCGGACGACGAATGCGCACAAGCCTTGTTATCGTAACAAGCCCCTTATATAGCACTCCCTCCGTTGCCTGGTAAGTAGGGTTTGCGGGTCGTGCGCAGGAAAATATCAAGTCTTGCGTTTGACATCGATAATATTTGGCAATTGGCTGATTTTGTTTAACACCAGGCTGAGTTGCTCGGTGTTTTCAATCTGTATCGTCAGATTGAGTATGGCAGATAAATCCGGATGCGTTTTAAGCGCGGCATGGTTGATGTGAATTTTTGCATACGCCAGAATCCGGGTTACATCATTAAGCAGGTTGTGCGCATTAAAAGCATGAATAATAACCGGCACCGTATGTCGGGAGAGTTCACCTGAGCGCCATTGCGCGGTAATCAGCCGGGCCTGTTGTTCAGGATCCAGTGCTTGAATGTTTTGGCAGTCCCTGCGATGGATGGTTATGCCTTTTTTATGTGAAATGAAGCCGATAATGTCATCGCCCTGAACCGGGTTACAACATTGCGCGCTATGAGTCATGACATTATCGATTCCGGCCACGACGACCCCGGATTGAGGCCGCAGTTTTTGGCTGAAAGTGACTTTCGGCGCACCGGCAAACTCGGGTATCTGCAAGGCGGCGGCCAATTGCCGATTATTGATGTCGCCGCGACCCAACGCTTCCAGCAGATGCTCGCTGTCCGCCATTTTAAAATGCTTGAGCAACTCTTCCAGTATTACTTTTTTTAAGCCCAGACGTTTGCTTTCTTTGTCCAGAAGCAGTTTTCCGGCGGCGATGTTTTCAGCTTGTCGCTGTTGTTTAAACCAGCTTTTGACTTTGCCGATGGCGCGGGCAGTTTTCAGATAGCCCAGATTAGGGTCGATCCAGTTATAATTGGGCGAGCCGTTTTTTACCGTTATGATTTCGACCCGATCACCCGATCTGAGCTTGTAAGTCAAAGGTTTAATGCGGCCGTTGATTTTGGCTCCACGGCAGTTATGCCCGATTTCGGTATGGATGGCATAGGCAAAATCCAACGGCGTTGCGCCTTTGATCAGATCGATCAGCTTGCCGGTGGGCGTGAGCACGAAAACGCGATCCGAAAAAAGTTCGGTATGGAAGTTTTCCAGCAGATTGTCTTGAGCGTTTTTATCTTCCAGTAATTGCCTTAAGGACGCGATATTTTTTTCGGTCGCCGCATTGTGTGCCCCGCCCTCTTTATAGCGCCAATGAGCGGCCACTCCCAATTCTGCGAAATCGTGCATGGCCTGAGTGCGGATCTGAATTTCAATACGGTTGCCCAGTGCATCCAGAATAACGGTGTGCAAGGATTGGTAACCGTTTTCCTTGGGGTTGGCGATATAGTCGTCAAACTCTTTGGGCACATACTGCCAGTGACTGTGCGCCAAGCCCAGAACGGTGTAACAGGCGGCCAGATTATCGACAATCACGCGCACCGCCAACAGATCATAGAGATCGTCGATGGCCATTTGTTTACGGCGCATTTTGTTCCAGATACTGTAAATATGTTTAGGGCGTCCGTAAACTTTGCCGGCAATATCGGCTTCAGCCAGAAGTTGCCGAAAATTGTCAATAAAGGCTTGAATACATGCTTCCCGCTGGGCGCGGTTGTCGGCAAGCGATTGCGCGATGCGGCGGTAATTTTGCGGATCGAGATAACGAAACGCCAAGTCTTCCAGTTCCCATTTAAATTGACTGATTCCGAGCCGGTTGGCGAGCGGTGCGTAAATATCGAGTGTTTCCTGCGCAACAAAACGGCGGATATCGTAATTTTCCCGGGCCAGATTGCGCAGACGCTGAATCCGGTAGGCCAGTTTGATCAATACCGAACGCACATCATGCGTCATCGCCAGTAACATGCATCGCAAGGTTTCCGCCTGGTCAGGCTGGCTTGTCATGTCCGGGCTATAAACCGTCATATCGTTCAATGCTTTGACATCTCTCACCAGACCGGCTGCCGTGTCGCCAAATTGCGCGCCGATAGCGATTTCGGTAACATGGCCCGCCAAACGTGAATCGCTCAATAAAGCGCCCAGCAGCGTATCCAGATCAATGCGAACGCCCCTTAAAATCAACGCGACATCGGCCCCTTTGGGCCGGGTGTTGCTGGCTTGGTCGCTTCCTGCGCGATCAAGTAAATTCAAGGCTTGCTCGATGAGGGCGGTATCGGTTTCGGAAAAACCGTTAAAAAGCGACTGGGCCACGCCTGGATGTTTATTCATTGAAGATTGTTTTACTTTAAAATAACGGGTAACGCTGCCAGTATGGCATTCATTTTTCTTGCAGAGTATATATCTGCATACAAGCTATTTTATAAAAACAACAAGGATAAATCATGAAAATTACAGTCTTCGGCAGTGGCTATGTGGGGCTTGTTACCGGCGCCTGTCTGGCCGATGTGGGTAACGACGTTGTTTGCATGGATGTCGACCAGGCAAAAACCGAAAAGTTGCAGCAAGGGATCATCCCGATTTACGAGCCGGGTCTCGATGTAATGGTCAAGGAAAACCAGGAAGCCGGACGCCTGTATTTTACCTCTGACGTACAAGCTGCGGTCGCGCATGGCTTGTTTCAGATTATCGCGGTCGGCACACCGCCCGATGAAGACGGCTCGGCCGATCTGCAATATGTTCTGGCGGTTGCCGGGAGTATTGCCGAACACATGGACAGTTACCGTGTAGTGATTGATAAGTCCACAGTACCGGTCGGCACTGCCGACAGGGTGAAAGAAACCATACGCGCGGCCTTAGAGGCTCAAGGCAAAGAGCTGGAGTTCGATGTCGTGTCCAACCCGGAGTTTTTAAAAGAAGGCGCGGCGCTGGATGACTTCATGAAACCCGATCGCATCATCGTCGGCACCGATAACCCGCGCACCGCTGAATTATTGAAAGCCTTGTATGCGCCGTTCAACCGAAGCCATGACCGCGTCATTGCCATGGACATACGCTCGGCCGAGCTCACCAAATATGCCGCCAACGCGATGCTGGCGACCAAAATCAGCTTCATGAACGAGCTGGCCAATCTGGCGGAAAAATTGGGTGCCGATATCGAGCAGGTGCGCCAGGGCATCGGTTCCGATAGCCGCATCGGTTACAGTTTTATCTATCCCGGCTGCGGCTATGGCGGCTCCTGTTTTCCAAAAGATGTCAAGGCGCTGGAAAGAACAGCAAAGGATGCAGGCTATCACGCTGAATTGTTGAACGCCGTCGAGCATGTCAATGACCGGCAGAAAAAACGCTTGTTTGAAAAAATCAGTCACTATTATCAAAACGACCTTAAAGATAAGGTGTTCGCCTTATGGGGATTGGCTTTCAAACCCAATACCGACGACATGCGCGAAGCGCCCAGCCGAGTGCTGCTGGAAGCGCTCATCGAAGCCGGGGCGACGGTGCAGGTGTACGACCCGGAAGCTATGGACGAAGCCCTGAGAATTTACGGCAATAAAGCCGGACTGGTTTACGCCAAAGGTCAAAAAGATGCGTTGAATCAGGCGCACGCCCTGGTGATTGTGACTGAATGGAAACAATTTCGGAGCCCTGATTTCGATTACCTGAGCCAGAAATTACAGGACAAGGTGATCTTCGATGGCCGCAATATGTTTGAACCCTGTCTGGTTAAAAAAAGCGGTCTGGAATATTATGCCATCGGGCGTCAAAGCTTATAAAAGGCGCTTTAGAAAGGCAGGTTAGCCCAGGAAATCCATGTCCTTGCCTTTGTCGGCAGTTATCCAAAGGAGCTCCTGCCGTAAATAAATTTGAAAAGCCTGTCTTTTTTTGATAATATTGCCGGTCTTTATTGAGCCTTAACAAATAACACACAACAACGATGAAAACTTTTAGTGCAAAGCCAGCAGAAGTTAAGCGCGATTGGTACGTAGTTGATGCAGAAGGGAAGACGCTAGGGCGCCTTGCCACTGAAATTGCACGACGACTTCGCGGTAAACATAAGCCAGAATATACACCGCATGTCGATACCGGTGATTACATTGTCGTCGTCAATGCTGAAAAAATTGGTGTTACCGGCAATAAAGAAAAAGACAAAATTTATTACCGTCATACCGGTTACATTGGTAACATGAAATCAGCGAGCCTTGGCAAGTTGAGACAAACCTTCCCGGATCGCATCATTACGGCTGCCGTTCAAGGAATGTTACCTAAAAATCCATTGGGTCGTGCAATGTTCAAAAAATTGAAAGTTTATGCAGGTCCCGAACACGATCATCAGGCTCAACAGCCCAAAGTTTTAGAATTTTAAGCGGGTTAATCATGGCAACAGCTCAGTATTATGGAACAGGCCGCCGTAAAAGTGCGGTAGCGCGCGTTTACGCCACTTCAGGCACCGGTAAAATAACCATCAACAAGCAAAGCATCGAAGACTACTTCGGCCGCAAAACCGATCAAATGATTTCCCGTCAGCCGCTCGAATGCGTTGGCATGATCAGCAAATTCGACATCAATGTCGTTGTCAAAGGCGGCGGCCCTTCAGGCCAGGCAGGCGCTATCCGTCACGGCCTGACGCGGGCATTGATGAACTATGATGAAACACTGCGTGCAGACTTGAGAAAGGCGGGCTACGTTACCCGCGACGCGCGTGAAGTCGAGCGTAAAAAAGTCGGCCTGCACAAAGCCAGAAAACGTCCTCAATACTCCAAACGTTAAGCGTTTCGTTTTTTATCCTGTTTCAGCGTTCATAAAAAAGCTGCATTTATTCAATGCAGCTTTTTTTTTGAAATTTTTTATCTCCGTTTTATGATGTTAGGGTAATTTCAGCCGTCGGCCAAATTATCCCGGAGCATCGTTGCGAGTCATAGAGTCGATGAAAATTTCAATAGTGGTGCCGGTTTTCAATGAAGCCGACAATATTTTCTCGTTGCTGGAGCAAATCGAGCGCGCCATGAGCCAAGCGCAAGCTTATGAAATCATTTATGTCGATGATGGCAGTCAGGATCAAACCGGGGCGCAATTAATTCAGGCTTTGCAAAAATTCCCGCGCTTGCGGGTGATCCGGCATCAACAACGTTACGGCCAGAGTACGGCGATTCATACCGGCGTCAGGGCCGCCAACTATCCGTGGATTGCAACACTGGACGGCGACGGCCAGAATGATCCGGGCGATATTTTGCACCTGATCGATGTATTCACCCACAAGGTACAAGCGCAGCCGAATTTATGGATGGTGGCGGGCTTTCGCAATCAGCGGCGGGATGCAAGCTGGCGGCTTTTTTGCTCATGGTTTGCCAACACAGTCAGGGCTGCTTTGTTGGGCGATGAAACCCCCGACACCGGCTGCGGGATCAAGCTTTTTTTGCGCGATAAATTTCTGTTGCTGCCCTTTTTCAATCACATGCACCGGTTTTTGCCAACTCTGATGATAAGGGCGGGAGGCGCTGTGATTTCCGAGCCGGTCAGGCATCGGCCCAGAATAAACGGTCAATCCAAATACGCCGTACTGGATCGGCTTGGCGTTGGCGTTATCGACTTGCTGGGTGTCATGTGGCTGCAAAAACGAAGCCGGATTGCCATTGCAGAGGAGGTAAAACGTGAATAATGAAACGCTTTGGCTATCTCTCGGTTTTCTCGGGCAGGGGCTGTTTTCGGCGCGCTTTCTGTTGCAATGGCTAAAAAGCGAGCGCGAAAAGAAAAGTGTTTTTCCCATCGCTTTCTGGTATTTCAGTATTGGCGGCGGCCTGACCTTATTGAGTTATGCCATCCACAAACAAGACCCGGTTTTTATCGTGGGCCAGGCTGCCGGGCTGTTCGTCTATTTGCGCAATTTATATTTCGTTATTCATGCCGAAAAAGTAAGTGCCGATTAACGCTTGGCCAACGGCACAAAATCCCGCCTCGGCGCGCCGGTATACAATTGCCGGGGCCTGCCGATCACAGTACTGGGATCGGCGGTCATTTCCAGCCAGTGCGACACCCAGCCTGAGGTGCGCGCGATAGCGAACATCACGGTAAACATATCGACCGGAATATTCAGTGCCTTGTAGATGATGCCGGAATAAAAATCGACATTCGGGTACAGTTTTTTCTCGATGAAGTAGTCATCTTTCAATGCCAATTCTTCCAGAGCCAGCGCCAATTCAAACAATGGCTCATGATTGCTGGATTTGGCCAGCACTTCATGGCAGGTTTTGCGGATGATAGTCGCGCGCGGATCGAAGTTTTTGTACACTCTGTGCCCAAAACCCATCAATCTGAACGGGTCGTTTTTATCCTTGGCTTTGGCAATGTATTGGGGAATTCTGTCAACCGTGCCTATTTCTTCGAGCATACTCAGCACGGCTTCATTGGCGCCGCCATGAGCCGGGCCCCACAGGGCGACAATACCGGCCGCGATACAGGCATAAGGATTGGCGCCGGTACTGCCGGCCAGACGCACGGTCGAGGTGCTGGCGTTTTGTTCATGGTCGGCATGCAGGATAAACAATAAGTTCAATGCTTTTACAGCCGTGTCGTCAATGGCGTGTGCCTGCTCCAGAAACCTTTTTTCAGGCCGCGAAAACATCATGTTCAGAAAGTTTTCACAATAATCCAAATCCACCCGGGGATAGACAAAAGGCGCGCCGGTAGAGTGCCGATAGCAGGCGGCCGCGATGGTGGGCATTTTGGCAATCATTCGGGTCGCACAAATATAACGCTGTTCGGGATCGGAAACATCCAGTTCGCTATGATAAAAAGCGGACAAGGAGCCGACCACGCCGACCATCATGGCCATCGGATGGGCATCGTAATGAAAGCCGTCAAAAAATACGCGCAATGATTCGTGCAGAACCGCGTGGCCATTGATTTCGTTGTGAAAAGTCTGCAGTTGTTCGGAGTTGGGCAATTCGCCGTGTATCAGAAGATAGGCAACCTCCAGAAAGCTACACTGTTCAGCCAGTTGTTCGATGGGATAGCCGCGATAAAGCAAAATGCCCCGGTCGCCGTCGATATAAGTGATGGCGCTTTTACAACTGGCGGTCGAAACAAAACCGGGGTCGAAAGTAAAACAGCCCAGATCGTTTTTCAGCGCCCGGATATCAACCGTCGGATTGCCAAGCGTGCCTTCGAGTAACGGATAAGCCGCTGTCTGCTCCGTTGTCTTGTTGGTAATTGATAATGACTTTTCTGACATAGTTGTCGCCTGTTAATTTTCCTTGCTGCAAAACGCAAAGAATGGGTTTAGGAAACGGTGCACAGTCCGCGCGCCGTCCTGTTCGCACTTTGCTTGTCGGATGAGCGGGAAAATTCCGACCCCACCCGTGCACGGCTCATCATGTTCGGGCCACTCGCTCATCACGGTTGTTTTCAGCTTGCGCCCGATAGCTCTCAAGCCGGTCAAAATTCAGATACCGGTAAGTATCAACCGAGGTTTCATTGATTTGTTCAACATAATGCCGGTATTCGGCCAACGTCGGAATTTTACCGAGAATCGAACACACCGCAGCCAGTTCGGCCGAGGCCAGATAAACATTGGCGCCATTGCCCAGACGGTTGGGGAAGTTTCGTGTCGATGTTGAAACCACTGTTGCATTATCGGCCACCCGCGCCTGATTGCCCATGCATAGCGAACAGCCGGGCATCTCCATGCGTGCGCCGGAGCGGCCGAAAATACCGTAATAACCTTCTTCGGTCAATTGCGACTGATCCATTTTGGTGGGCGGTGACATCCATAATCGAGTCGGCAGACTACCTTGATGTTTTTCCAGCAATTTTCCCGCCGCACGAAAATGACCGATATTGGTCATGCAGGAACCGACAAAGACTTCATCGATTACCGTGCCCGCCACTTCGGACAAAGGCTTGACATCGTCGGGGTCATTCGGACAGGCCAACAGCGGCTCCTTGATGGCGCTCATGTCGATGTCGATGATTTCGAAATACTCGGCATCCGCGTCCGGCTCCAGTAATACAGGATTTTCCAGCCACGCCGCCATTGCCTCGATTCGCCGACTGATAGTGCGCGCATCGCCGTAGCCTTGCGCCAGCAACCATTTCAACAGCGTGATATTCGAGTTCAGATATTCGCGAATCGGCGCTTCGTGCAAACGTATAGTACAGCCCCCGGCGGAACGCTCGGCCGAGGCGTCCGACAATTCAAACGCCTGCTCGACTTTAAGATCGGGCAAACCTTCAATTTCCAGAATTCGGCCGGAAAAGACATTTTTTTTGCCTTTCTTTTCGACCGTCAACAGACCTGTTTGCAAAGCCGCATAGGGAATTGCGTTAACCAGATCGCGCAGAGTGATGCCCGGCTGCATGTCGCCGCTAAAGCGCACCAATACCGATTCGGGCATATCCAGCGGCATCACACCGGTGGCGGCGGCAAAAGCGACCAGCCCGGAACCGGCCGGAAACGAAATACCGATAGGAAAGCGCGTATGCGAGTCGCCGCCGGTACCGACCGTATCCGGCAACAACATCCGGTTAAGCCAGGAATGGATGATACCATCGCCCGGCCGGAGCGACACGCCGCCCCGGTTCATGATGAAATCCGGTAAGCTATGCTGCATTTGCACATCGACCGGTTTCGGGTAAGCGGCGGTATGGCAAAAAGACTGCAACACCAAATCGGCGGAAAACCCTAAGCAGGCCAGGTCTTTCAGTTCATCGCGGGTCATAGGCCCTGTGGTGTCCTGCGAGCCGACCGTGGTCATATGCGGTTCGCAATAGGTGCCGGGGCGCACGCCTTTGACGCCACAGGCCTGTCCGACCATTTTTTGCGCCAGGGTAAAGCCTTTGCCGGAATCTTCAGGATCGCTCGGACGACGAAATAGCTGCGATGCTTCAAGCCCCAGTTCTTTGCGGGCGCGGTCGGTCAAGCCGCGTCCGATAATCAGTGGAATCCGCCCGCCGGCCTGGACTTCATCCAGAATGACCGGAGTTTTTAGAGAAAATTCGGCAATGATTTCATCGGAATCGTGCTTTTTGACAAGCCCCTGATAAGGATAAATGTCGATGACATCGCCCATGGCCATGCCGGAGACATCGCATTCGAAAGGTAGTGCGCCTGAATCTTCCATGGTATTGAAGAAAATCGGCGCTATTTTGCCACCGATACAAACGCCGCCTTCACGTTTGTTGGGCACATAAGGAATATCGCGCCCGGTAAACCACAACACCGAATTGGTGGCGGACTTCCGCGAAGAACCGGTGCCGACCACGTCGCCGACATAAGCGACCGGAAAACCTTTTTGTTTCAGTGTTTCGATTTGCTGTTCGGCGTTACGGATGCCTTCGCGGGGCATTTTCAGCATGGCTTTTGCGTGCAGCGGAATATCCGGCCGCGACCAGGCATCGGGCGCTGGCGATAAATCATCGGTATTGGTTTCGCCGGTGACCTTGAACACCGTTGCCGTCAGTTTTTCAGGAGCTTTCGGCTTGCTGGTGAACCATTCGGCTTGCGCCCAGGAATTTATAACCTGCCGAGCAAACGCATTACCGGCATCGGCTTTTACTTTGATATCATGAAACGCATCGAACACCAGCAAAGTATGCGCCAAAGCCTTGGCTGCGATAGGCGCCAAGTCCGGATTGTCCAGCAAATCGATCAGCGGTTCGATGTTATAGCCGCCAAGCATCGTGCCCAATAATTCAGTGGCTCGCGCCGGGTTTAAAATGGGCGATGAGACTTCGCTTTTAGCGAGCGCGGACAGAAATCCCGCCTTGACGTAAGCCGCCTCATCGACCCCGGCGGGCACCCGGTAGGCCAGCAAATCCAGAAGAAAAGCTTCCTCGCCGACCGGCGGCTGCTTTATCAGTTCGATCAATTCGGCGACCTGCGGCGCGTCCAAAGGCTTGGGCACAACACCTTCGGCGGCGCGTTCTTCAACCTGTTTACGATATTGTTGCAACATGATAAACCCTTGTCTGGATGGTTTCTTGAAGGAAAGAGAGGCCGGGCGGCTTAAAAAAACCAAGCCTGAAGATTTTGAAGCGGTCAACTTTCAAGCCGGACGCTAAAATGAAAGTATGCCAATAATACCAAATTTTCGCATCATTCGCTATTGACAGAGTAGATTGGTAGGTTTTAGCTATTGCTCGCTTGATGAATCGGGCTTCTACGCATTGCGCGCTACCTGCAATTACGCTTTACCGGTCGATAAACGAAGACAAAATCGTCAAGCGGGAAAATATCCGGTTAGGTGTAGGAGCCAGGTAAACCGGGCGACGGGCGCGCCTTTGATTTATTCCATTGCGGCGATAATCGCCTGCCCCATGACATCCGTGGTCACGCCTGCTTGAGGATTGAGATCCGGCGTTACGTTTTCGCCCTCCGCAACGACTTTTTCAAGCGCCGTTTGAATGCGTCTTGCTGTCTCATGCTCCTGTAAATGATCCAGCATCATAATGCCCGCCATGATAACGGCGGTAGGATTGGCGATATTTTTATCGGCGATATCCGGCGCGCTGCCATGCACGGCTTCAAACAGGGCCGCGTCCGCACCGATATTGGCGCCGGGAATTAAGCCCAGACCGCCCACCAGCCCTGCCGTCAGATCGGAGAGAATGTCACCGAACATATTGGTGGTCACCACTACATCAAACTGATAAGGATTCATCACCATGTGCATGCACGCGGCATCAATGATTTTTTCGTCGAATTCGATATCCGGAAATTTCGCCGCCACTTCACGCGCCACTTCCAGAAACATGCCTTGCGTATATTTGAGGATATTGGCTTTGTGACAGACCGTCACTTTTTCGCGCTTATGTTCACGCGCATAGTTAAAGGCATATTCGACAATCCTTTGTGAGCCTTGGCGGGTAACGACGGCGAGACTTTCCGCAATATCCCTTTTAGGCGTCAGAAAATGCTCCAGACCGGCATAAAGCCCTTCGGTATTTTCCCGGACAATGACCAGATCGATATCGCTGTAACGGGTATTAACACCCGCCCAGCTTTTTGCCGGACGGACATTGGCGTAAAGATCATACTTTTTACGCAATTCGACATTGATGCTTCTGAAGCCTTCACCGCCAACCGCTGTGGTCAAAGGTCCTTTGAAAGCGACCCGGTTTCTGTCGATCGAAGCCAAGGTTGCTTCGGGAATAGGCGTACCGTATTTTTCATAGGCCGCCATGCCCGCATACGCTTCTTCCCAAGTGATTTTGGCGCCGGCGGCGTCAATGATTTTTACCGCCTGTGTCATGATCGCAGGGCCAATGCCATCACCTTTAATCAACGTAACCGTTTGCATGGGTAATCTCCATTAATGAAAAAATTACTCACCATTATACAGAAATAAGCGGGAAGTTAACGTTACAGCGGGTTGAGTCAGCAATTCTCATTTTAAAACCCTACCCGGAATCAAAAATTGCGCCGTTGAATCCTTTCAGCATAAACTGCATCAAATGATCCCAGTCGTTGAAAGGAAAATACTGCATTAACGCGCGAAGATGTTCAAAAAATAGTCCAGCGCGAGGGCAGTAAGCCGCGCACGGTTTGGTAATAGGTATCAACCCAATCCAACGTGGTATGAAGCAAATAGGCGAGCAGCACTGGGAGTCTGTCGAGCTTAAAGCTATAAAGCATTGATTTTATTAGAATTCGAGTAAAACGCAAAAATTAAAAACTTCCTTTGAATCAATGTGTTGCCGATTAAGTCCGGCAGGCTCCTAGGTCGGGTATAATGCCCAAACTTGGTACAAAAACATGCAATTGAACGAACGACAAGGAGAAAATGCGTGGCAAAAGCAGGTGATCTAAAAAAAGGCATGGTAATCGAAATCAATAGCACACCCCATGTGGTCAAACAGGTTGAAGTGCGCAGTCCGTCTTCACGCGGCGCGGCGACATTGTACAAAGTCCGCTTTAATAATCTCAAAACCGGACAAAAACTGGATGAAACATTAAAAGGCGACGACTTTTTCAAGGATGCCGATTGTGTCCGCGTCAAAGTGCAATATTCCTATAAGGACGGCGACAATTATATCTTCATGAATATGGAGGATTACAGCCAGTACAGCATCAGCGGCGAAGAACTGGAAGAGCAGAAAGGCTATCTGACCGAAGGTCTGGAAGATATCGTTGCGTTATTGATGGATGACACGGTGCTGACGATAGAATTGCCCAGCGTGGTCGCACTGGAAATTGTCGAAACCGCCCCGGAAATCAAAGGCGCCACAGCGACCGGTCGCACCAAACCGGCACGCCTGACTACCGGACTCGAAGTCCAGGTGCCTGAATACCTGAAAACCGGAGAAGTCATAAAAATCAACACTTTGACCGGAAAATTCATGTCGCGGGCTTAACCCGGCTATATCATTTTACCGGTCGCTGATTTTACCGGCCGCCTGGGGCTAGTTTTTTTCAAGCTTGCGCAATCTGGCATCGATCAGCTTGATTTGCTTTAACAGCTCCGGCAGCTTCGCCAGGGCGGCTAATTCCTTCCAGGCCGTTTTTTTGTCCTTGGCGGGACTGCCGAACATTTGCGCGCCTGCTTCGATATTGCCGGCAACGCCTGCGCGCGCCATCACCACCGCATGATGACCAATGGTCACATGATCGGCTATGCCCGCGCTTCCGGCCAGTATCGCATTGTTTTCGATAGTGCAGGAACCGGAAATACCGGTCTGCCCACAAATAATGACGTTTTCGCCCACAATGTTATTGTGGCCAATCTGGACCAGATTATCGATTTTGCTGCCCGCGCCAATTACTGTCGAGCCGAATGTACCTCTATCGATACAGGTGTTGGCGCCAATTTCGACCCGCTCTTCGATAACCAGATTGCCGATATGAGGCACTTTAAGATGTCGCTGGCTCTGCTGCTTATAACCAAAACCATCCGCCCCGAGCACGGCACCGGCATGAACGATAACATCATCCCCAATCCGGGTGTCATCGTAAATGACGACATTGGGGTATAACTTGCAATTTTTACCGATTGAGACCCTTCTGCCGATACTGACGCCGCTGTGAATCTGGCACCCGTCGGCGATCCGGGCATGATCGGCTATGGTGACGAAAGGCGCAATATAAACCGCCTGACCCAGTGTTGCCGTGTCGGCGATAGCGGCTTGCGGCGCTATTTGTCCGGGCAAATCAACGGGCGGATGCAAGAGATTGACGGCCTTGATAAAACTGATTTCAGGCTGCTCGCACAGCAGACGGGTCATGCCATCCGGTGCCGGATAGCTTGCCAGCTCAGGCGTCATGAAGCAGGCTGCGGCCTTGGAGTTGTGTAAATATTTGGCGTATTTGGGCGAATTGATCAGCGTCACCTGCCTCGCGTCGGCGGTTTTAATGTCGGCTGCCGAAGCAATCACGACAGCGCTATCGCCCCCTGAAATTTGCGCATCGCAAAGCTCGGCAAGCGCTGATAAGGTCAATGGCATAGTTTATTTACCGGTTCTGGAACAGTTTGTCAAACAGGCGGGGCTCATGGTTTTAGAGAATTTTCGGATACTCGTCGTAGATCAAAATTCGGCACCGGGGTGCCCGTCAAAGGACACCGTAAATACATCCATGTAGGCAAAGCCTGTGCCGAACACCCCGGCGCCTCCTTAAAGCGGTGCCGGAATTTGAAGTGCGAAAGGTATATTATCGGCAAAGCGGGGCAACCCGGCCGCAAGCGAGATAGTTTTTGTAGTCCGCCAACACCTGGGCATGATCGAATGCCAATTCATCGGGCAGATTATCAAAAGTAAACAGGCCGCAGTTTTTCGCATCATCGGCCGCCTGCGGCAAACCTCCGGCCTCGGCCAAATAAACGGCGGTGACGGTATGGTTGCGCGGATCGCGCTCTGGGTTGGCATAAAGCCCCAATAAAGCAGTCAGCTTGACATTGAGTCCTGTTTCCTCTCTGGCTTCCCGAATGGCGGCCTGGGCCACGGTTTCGCCTACATCGACAAAACCGCCCGGCAGCGCCCAGCCAAAAGGCGGGTTGGCGCGTTCGATGAGGACAAAGGTGTGTTCGGCATGATCGGTCAGGCTGATTAAAGTGTCGGCGGCAAGCAGTGGCGTAATGGGTTTTGGCATTGGTTGTTCCGCACAAGAATTTAGTTAGAACGTGTTTTGTACCGCTTTCAAGACTCCGGTTTTCATTTGAAAAACCTTTTTCCGAATGAGCGCTGTTAAATCTTTTCACAGTGGTCGGCACCGATTTTTTCTGACATCATGAGCACCGCGCCTTTTTACATTTTCAGGCATCGTATCATTTCTTGCGCTGAAAAAAAAATCGGCAGGATACCGTTTTTGACTGACTTTTAAGCTTCTTGACGCACTCCAGGCTTTTATAGCAATGACCTCTTTGTCTTTATGTCCCGTCTGCATCATGCAAACCTTGATGCTTCTACTGGCAGCCAACGGCGCGCCGGTGCTGGCCGGAAATCTTTTAAAAACCCGCTGTGCCTGGCCGCTGGATAGCGGCTTGAGACTGGCCGATGACCGGCCTTTGTTGGGCCAAACCAAAACCTGGCGCGGCCTGGTTTCCGGGGTCGGCATGACGGCGGGCGTCGCGGCTTTATTGGCTATCGACGTTTGGACGGGTTTCATGTTCGGTATTTTGGCAATGGGCGGCGATCTGCTGTCAAGCTTTATCAAACGTCGGCTTGGAAAAAAATCCAGCAGCCGGGCGCGCGGCCTCGATACCGTACCGGAATCTTTGCTGCCGGCCTGGATTTTGCGGGAACATTTGAGCTTGAGTGTTATCGATATTGCCGTAATAATCGGACTTTTTTTTCTGTTTGAAGAAAACCTGTCGCCATTACTGTATAAATGGCATATTCGGAAACGGCCTTATTGAAAAAAATTACGGAGCGCTGAGAGTAGCCAGATGATTGAGAAACGCTTGCGGGTATTGACCTACAACATCCATAAAGGCTTTAATGTCGGCAATCGCCGTTTCGTCCTGCATCAGATTCGGGATGCTCTGGTGGCAACGGATGCCGACGTGCTGTTGTTACAGGAAATACAAGGCACACATCAGCATAAGGCACAAAAAGTGACTGATTGGCCTGAACTTTCTCAGTGCGAATTTATCGCCGAGGGTATATGGCCGCATTTTGCCTACGGCAAAAATGCTACCTACGCGGCAGGCCACCATGGCAATGTCATTCTCAGCAAACACCCTTTTGACCAAGCCGAAAACATCAATGTTTCGCCTTTTACCTGGGCCAGCCGGAGCCTGTTGCATGGTGTTCTGCATTTGCCCGGCACTTGCGACATTCATGTCGTTTGCATTCATTTCGGTTTGACCGGCAAGGAACGCCGCCTGCAATTAGCGCGCTTATGCGAGCGCATCGAAAGCCATGTGCCGCACACGGCCCCTTTGCTGGTTGCCGGTGACTTTAACGACTGGCGCGGGCAAGCCGAGCGGGAGCTCCATGCCCACCTGGATTTGCAAGAAGTGTTTCGTGTGACGGAAGGCCGACATGCGCGTACTTTTCCGGTATGGATGCCGCTGTTGCCGATGGATCGTATTTATTACCGGGGGATGACGCCGCATTCATGCCAATGTCTGACCGGCGCGCCTTGGCAAACCCTCTCCGATCATACGCCGTTGATGGCTTCGTTTGATTTATGAATGACTTACGCGACTCCCGACTGACCTTGCCCAATGCCTTGACCGGCTTTCGTTTCGTGGCGTCTCCAGGCTTGTTGTGGCTGGCATGGCAGGGTTATAGACTGGCTTTTATGAGCTTATTGGCCCTCGCATTTTTAACGGATTTACTTGATGGTTTTGTCGCCCGGCGCACCGGTCAAGTGTCCTCGTTCGGCGCCGCCCTCGATAGCTGGGCCGATGTCATTACCTATCTGACCATTGCCATTTGCTGCTGGTGGCTATGGCCGGACATTGTTGAGCGTGAGTTGCTTTATGTCGGCCTTATCGTGGGCAGTTGCCTGTTGCCCGCAGGCGCCGGATTGCTCAAATTTGGCCGCTTTACCAGCTATCACACATGGACAGTCAAGCTTGCGGCGGCAGCCATGGGCTTAACGCTGTATGTGTTGTTTTTAGGTGGCCCGGCACAGCCTTTCCGGATTGCCGCTGTGCTATGCCTGTTATCGGCCGTCGAGGAAGTCGCCATCACCTGGCTTTTATCGAAACCTGAGTGCAACGTCCCCTCGTTTTGGCATGCGCTGAAAATGCGGGACAAAAAAAACCTCCCGGCGCCTTAAGCGACGGGAGGTGAGAAGTCAAGCAGGATTCATGAGGAGGAGCTGCTTGTAGGTATTCACCCGGAGGTTAAAATGAGCTGTTGTTTAACAAAAACAATTTGTAACAGATTTGATACGCACTATACAGAGATTATCTTGATAGACAATACCGGTTATGATAAATAAATTGTTTCTTTTTCAGAAACAATAGACAATGTCAATACTTTTTGTAAGTTATCTCAAGCCAAATAAAGCAGCACTGAAGACTTTAAAAATAACCCGCCCATGGATAAATTAACCAGTATGACCGTTTTTGCCCGCGTGGCCAAAGCCGGCAGTTTTGCCGGCGGCGCCCGCGATCTGGGCATTTCCAGGGCCATGGCGACCAAACACGTCATGCAGCTCGAAGGCTACCTGGGCACGCGCCTGTTCAACCGCACCACGCGCAGTCTAAGCTTGACCGAAGTGGGTGCGTCCTATCTGGATCGCTGCCAGCAGGTTCTGGAAGATGTCGAAGAAATGGAGGCGGCAGTGACGCATTTACAAACCGAGCCGCGCGGCATTTTAAAAATAAGCGCGCCCCAAGGCATTGGCGTCACGCATATCGCGCCGGCACTGTCCGAGTTTTTGAAGCTGCATCCGGATTTAGCGGTCGATATGATTTTGCAGGGTAATATGAGCGACCTCGTTGATGAAGGCATCGACATGGCGATTCATCTGGGCGCAATAGACGATACCAGCATGATTGCCCGCAAGCTGGCGAGCTCGCCTTTGGCCGTGTGCGGCTCACCCGCTTATTTTGAGCGACACGGCATACCTTTGACGCCCAAAGATCTGGTCAACCACAGTTGCCTGGTCAATTGGTCCATCCCGCCGCGCGACCAATGGGTATTCAAAAGCGCTTCGGGAGACATCAGAATAAAAGTGAGCGGACGTATCATGGCCAATGTGGCAGATCCAATCCGGGTTGCGTCAATTGAAGGCCTGGGACTGGTGATGCTGCCCCGCTACATCGTCGGCAAGGCTATCGAAAAAGGCAGGCTGCAAGCCGTACTGGAAGACTATGAACTGCAGCCGCTGGAAATTCATGTGATTTACCCGCATCGAAAATATCTGTCGGCAAAAGTCAGAAAGTTTCTGGATTTCCTTCAAGTCTGGCTGCCGCAACGTATCGGCATCGATGGTGTCGAATGAGCCGAACCCTGGCGGCAAAATGGGATGCCATTTACAGCCGAAGCGCTGCTACGCCAGCCGCGCCGGTAGCGGTGCTTAGCGACAACGCGTGGTTATTGCCCAAAACCGGCACGGCACTGGATTTAGCCTGCGGACTGGGTGGTAACGCCCAATTTCTGGCGGCGGCAGGTCTCGCCGTGCTTGCCTTTGATATTTCGGCCGTGGCCATCGCCCGATTGCAGCGCAACGCCAGCCGCCAGGGCTTGAATATCAGCGCCCGCCAGCAATTTATCGACGCCCAATGCCTTGCCGGCAGGCGCTTCGATGTCATTGTAATCAGCCGATTTCTTGACCGGGCTTTGGGTAATGCGATAATACACAGCCTAAAACCCGATGGACTGTTGTTTTACCAAACCTTCACACGCACAAAAGTATCGGATCGAGGCCCTGAAAACCCCGATTTTTTACTAAAGCCGCAAGAACTGCTACAGTTATTTGCGCCCTTGCGCGTGATATATTACCGGGATAACGCTTATATCGGTGATGTCGAGGCAGGCCTCAGAAACGAAGCTCAATTTATCGGGCAAAAATGTAACGATACCACTCAATCTCCATGATAAAAAATTTAGATGCCAAACAGGCATGGCAGTTAATGCAACAACAACCCCAAGCTGTTTTGATCGATGTCAGAACCGCCATGGAGCACAGCTACGTCGGGCATCCGCCGGATGCAGTTCTAATTCCCTGGAAAGAATTTCCCGACTGGCAGGTGAACCCGGCCTTTGTCGAACAGGTTAAAAACATCGTCAGCGACATCGATACGCCGGTACTTTTGCTGTGCCGCAGCGGACAGCGCTCATTGGCCGCCGCCAACGCGCTCGAAGCCGCAGGCTACCGGCATTTAATCAATATCGCCGACGGCTTTGAAGGCGCGCTGGATGCGCATAAGCAGCGCGGCAAGCTCAATGGCTGGCGCTTTCATGGCCTGCCCTGGGAGCAAAGCTGACGGCTTCCCTTAGCCTTCAAAAAAACCTTTCCGCCAGGCGCTCTCAACCCGCACTCAATCGCCTGACCTGACTACTGCGTAGCAGGATTGTTGAGTTGCAAAACAGCACAACCCAACCTACGGCGCTTGATAGTCCGGCTGGCAACAACCTTTGTTTTTAACTTAGAGTATCTTTTAAAGTGATCGAAAAATTAAGAAATATCGCAATCATTGCGCACGTAGACCATGGCAAAACCACCCTGGTTGACAAGTTATTACAACAATCAGGCACGTTCAAGAGTCATGAAAAAGTTTCCGAACGCATGATGGACTCTAATGATCTTGAAAAAGAACGCGGCATTACCATTCTGGCCAAAAATACCGCGCTGGACTGGAACGGTTACCATATCAATATCGTCGATACGCCGGGACACGCCGACTTCGGCGGCGAGGTGGAGCGCGTACTGTCGATGGTGGACTCAGTTTTACTGCTGGTCGATGCCGTTGACGGGCCGATGCCGCAAACCCGCTTCGTGACGCAAAAAGCTTTCGCCCTGGGTCTGAAACCGATTGTCGTGATCAACAAAATCGACCGTCCCGGCGCCCGTCCCGACTGGGTCGTCGATCAGACTTTCGATTTATTCGACCGTCTGGGCGCCACCGATGAACAGCTTGATTTTCCCATCGTTTTTGCTTCGGCGCTGAATGGCTATGCGAGCCTTTCCAGTGACGCCACCGACGGCGATATGACGCCTTTGTTCGAAACCATCGTGGACAAAGTGCAAGCGCCCGCAGTCAACTATGACGGGCCGTTTCAAATGCAGGTTTCCAGCCTGGATTACAATTCCTATGTCGGCATCATCGGTATCGGCAGGATTCAACGCGGCGCCATCAAAGCCAATGCGCAGGTAACTATCATCAGCCGCGAAGGCGCGACGCGCCGGGGCCGGGTATTGCAAATATTGGGCTTTAAAGGCCTGGAACGGGTTGAAGTACAGGAAGCGCGGGCCGGTGATATTATCGCTTTTACCGGTGTCGAGAAACTGGATATCTCCGATACCCTGTGCGATCCGGAAGCCGTTGAAGCGCTGCCGCCCCTGTCGGTGGACGAGCCGACCGTGACTATGACCTTTCAAGTCAACACCTCGCCTTTTGCCGGGCGTGAGGGCAAATTTTTAACATCACGGCAAATCCGCGACCGCCTGCAAAAAGAATTGCAGCACAATGTCGCGCTCAAGGTCGAGGATACCGATGATCCCGATAAATTCAAGGTTTCCGGGCGTGGTGAGTTGCATTTGTCGGTATTGATTGAAAATATGCGCAGGGAAGGCTACGAATTGGGTGTCTCCCGGCCTGAAGTCATTATTAAGGAAATCGACGGTGAAAAATGCGAGCCTTTCGAGCTGGTGACGATCGAAGTCGAAGAAGCGCACCAGGGCACCATCATGGAAAAACTGGGTGAACGTAAAGGCGACTTGCTGAACATGGTGCCGGACGGCAAAGGCCGGATTCGATTGGAATATATGATGCCGTCGCGCGGCCTGATCGGCTTTCAGACTGAATTCATGACCGCGACTTCGGGCTCGGGCTTGCTTTATCATGTTTTCGACCATTACGGGCCGATGAAAAAAGGCGAGCTGGGCAGCCGTAAGCGGGGCGTACTAGTATCGATGGTGCAAGGCAAGGCGCTGGCTTATGCTCTGTTTGCGCTGCAAGAACGCGGCGAGCTGTTTCTGGTACATGCCGATGAAGTTTATGAGGGTATGCTGGTGGGCATACACTCCAGAAGCAATGACCTGGTGGTCAACCCGACCAAAGCCAAGCAGTTGACCAATATCCGGGCGGCCGGTACCGATGAGAACCTGATCCTGACGTCTATCCAGAAAATGACGCTGGAGCAGGCTTTGGAATTTATCGGCGAAGACGAGCTGGTGGAAGTGACGCCGACATCGATACGCTTGCGCAAAAAACAGTTGCAGGAGCATGAGCGTAAAAAAACGTCACGATCAACGGCCTGATAAACTGAAATTTCTGGTGCGATAAATATTTAAGCGCAATAGTTACATATTTTTTAATTTTATTAGTATCGTTATGTCATTACGTACTGCGGAGATTGAGCGCAACACGCTTGAAACCCGAATCAAAATCAAACTTGATCTGGACGGCACGGGGCAAACTCGCTTTGCCACCGGCGTGCCGTTTCTTGAACACATGCTCGAGCAGGTAGCCCGGCATGGCCTGATCGATATGGACATCACCGCTATCGGCGATTTGCATATCGACGCCCATCATACCGTTGAAGATGTCGGCATTACGCTGGGACAGGCTTTTACCGCCGCCATCGGCGACAAAGTAGGCATAGTCCGTTATGGCCACGCCTATGTACCTTTGGATGAAGCCCTGTCGCGCGTGGTCATCGATTTTTCAGGACGCCCCGGCCTGGTTTATGATGTCAAGTTTCCACGCGCCAGTATCGGCGGTTTCGACGTCGATCTGCTGCGTGAATTTTTTCAGGGTTTTGTCAATCATGCCGGAGTGACCCTGCATATTGACAATCTGAAAGGCGTCAACGCCCACCATGTCGCGGAAACGATATTCAAGGCCACGGGGCGCGCACTGCGCATGGCTATTGCTCTGGACCCACGCATGGCGGGCATGATGCCGTCAACGAAAGGAACGCTTTAACTCACTCGAACACTTATGTCATCAGTCGCCGTTATCGATTATGGAATGGGCAATCTGCATTCCATCGCCAAAGCTTTGCAACACGCCGATTCCAGTAGCGATGTCCGCATTGTTTCAGACCCGGAAACTATTTTACAGGCCGACCGGGTGGTTTTTCCGGGAGTCGGCGCCATCGGCGATTGTATGCAGGCTTTAAACAGCACAGGGCTTGGCGCTGTGATCAAAATCGTCGCGGCCGAAAAACCGCTGCTGGGTATCTGCCTCGGTATGCAGGCCTTATTGACCGACAGTGAAGAAAATTCCGGAACATCCTGCCTGAATATCATACCCGGGCATGTGCGGCACTTCCCTCCTGATTTGCAGGATGCCGCCGGAAACCGCCTGAAAATTCCGCATATGGGCTGGAATCAGGTCAGGCAGCACAGGCATCCCTTATGGAAAAATATCAAGCCCGACAGCCGCTTTTATTTCGTCCACAGTTACTATGCGGTGCCCGACTCGGCTTCCGTGATCGCGGCAACGAGCGATTACCCGGACGCTTTCGCCTGCGCATTGGCGTGGGAAAATATTTTCGCGGTACAGTTCCATCCTGAAAAAAGCCAGACGGCGGGACTTCAGCTATTGAAAAATTTTTTGCAATGGGATGGACGGGTTTGATTTTTTTTGTCGGGTCGATTGAGCCGATCCAGTGTGAAATCGTTAAGGATGTGAAGCATTATGTTGTTGATACCTGCAATTGATTTAAAAGAAGGAAAATGCGTGCGCCTGCGGCAAGGCATCATGGCCGACGATACCGTATTCTCGGACGATCCTGTCGCCGTTGCCGGGCGCTGGGTCGCGGCCGGTGCGAAACGGCTGCACCTGGTCGATCTGGACGGCGCCTTTGCCGGAAAACCGAAAAACGCCGCGATCATTAACCGGATTGTTGCCGCCTACCCCGATGTGCCGGTGCAAATCGGTGGCGGCATCCGCGATGAAGATACCATTCAGGCCTATCTCGAAGCCGGCGTACAGTATGTCATCATCGGCACCAAGGCGGTCAGCGAACCGCATTTTATCAAGGATGTCTCGTTGGAGTTTCCGGGACATATCATCGTTGGCCTGGATGCCAGAGAAGGCAAAGTGGCGATTGACGGCTGGTCCAAACTGTCGCATCACGATGTCGTCGATCTGGCGCAAAAATTTGAAGCGGACGGCGTTGAAGCCATCATCTATACCGATATTTCCAGGGACGGCATGATGTCCGGCATCAATGCCGAAGCCACCGCCAACCTCGCGCGCGCCATCCGTATTCCGGTCATCGCTTCCGGCGGCATTACCAATATCGATGACATCAACGCATTGGGCCGCTATGTCGATGACGGCATCATGGGCGCGATTACCGGCCGGGCCATTTACGAAGGTACGCTGGATTTTGCCGAAGCGGCAAAACTGGCGGAATCCTTTAACTGATCATGAGCCTGGCTAAACGTATCATTCCCTGTCTCGATGTCGATAACGGACGCGTGGTCAAAGGCGTGAAATTTGTCGATATCAGGGACGCCGGCGATCCGGTGGAAATTGCCCGCCGCTATGACCGGGAAGGCGCCGACGAACTGACTTTTCTCGATATTACCGCGACCCACGACGACCGTGACACGCTGGTGCATGTGGTCGAACAGGTCGCCAGCGAAGTTTTTATTCCCCTGACAGTGGGCGGCGGCATCAGAACACTGGACGATATCCGGCGTATGCTCAATGCCGGCGCCGATAAAGTCGGCATCAACAGCGCTGCGGTAGCCAATCCCGATTTTGTCGGACAGGCCGCCCGGCGCTTCGGCTCCCAATGTATCGTGGTGGCGCTGGATGCCAAAAAAGTCAGCGCGCCGGGCGCGCCCGACCGATGGGAAATTTTTACCCACGGCGGCCGCAAGGTGACCGGTATCGACGCTCTGGCCTGGGCCAGGCAAATGGTCGATTACGGCGCCGGTGAAATTTTACTGACCAGCATGGACAGAGATGGCACCCGCGCCGGTTTTGATCTGGCATTGACCCGCGCCATCAGCGCAGCGGTGCCGGTGCCGGTCATTGCCTCAGGTGGCGTCGGCAACCTGGAACATCTGGCGCAAGGCGTGCTCGAAGGCAAGGCCGATGCGGTGTTGGCGGCGAGTATTTTCCATTTTGCCGAATACAGTATTCAGCAAGCCAAAGAATATATGGCGTCCAGAGGCATAGAAGTGAGATTATCATGAGTACAGCGTGGTTGGATGAAGTGCGGTTTACCGCTGATGGACTGATACCGGTCATTGCCCAGGAGGCCGATAGCGGCAAGGTGTTGATGTTCGCCTGGATGAACCGGGAGGCGCTGGAATTGACCGCCCGGGACGGTTATGCCGTGTACTGGTCGCGCTCGCGCAATAAATTATGGCATAAAGGTGAAGAATCGGGGCATCGCCAGAAAGTTTCGGCTATTTTTTTCGATTGCGATGAAGATGTCATTTTACTGAAAGTTGAACAGCAGAGCGGCATTGCCTGTCATACCGGTCGTGCCAGTTGTTTTTACCGAACTCTGAAGGACGGGGCGTGGCATAGTGTCGAACCGGTGTTAAAAGACCCGAAGGCGATCTATCAAAAATGAACGACATATTACAACAACTGGCCCAAGTGCTTGAGCAACGCAAACACCAGTCCGCCGATACCTCCTATGTCGCCGGCCTTTACCAAAAAGGCCTGGACAGCATCCTGAAAAAAATCGGCGAAGAAGCGACCGAAACCGTGATTGCGGCGAAAGACGGCAACCGGCAGCAGATTGTTTATGAAACGGCCGATCTCTGGTTTCATTGTCTGGTCATGCTGGCGCATCTGGACTTGGGTCCGGATGACGTATTAAAAGAATTGGAGCGGCGTTTTGATTTATCCGGTTTGACGGAAAAAGCGCGGCGTTCAGAATGAAATCGACAAAACAGGAGTAAAAAAATGGGTATTAGCGTGACACAATTATTGATTATTCTGGTCATTGTCATTGTCTTGTTCGGAACCAAACGTTTGCGCAACCTGGGTTCCGATTTAGGCAGCGCCATCAAAAGTTTCCGTTCGGCGGTCAAAGACGGGGAAACCGACAAAAAACTGACTGAAGAAGTCGGCGAGACCCTTGACGATCAGATAACCGCCAAAGACAACAAAAAAGTCTAGGCAAGCCATGTTCGACATAGGTTTCTGGGAAATTTGCATGGTGGGGCTGGTGAGCTTACTGGTCATAGGCCCCGAAAGATTGCCTAAAGCGGCGCGCATTGCAGGCTTCTGGCTGGGTAAAACGCGCAACATGGTGGCCTCGGTCAAAGCGGAAATCAAAGAAGAGCTGCAAGCGGAGGAAATACGCCAGATTCTCAAAGAGCAGGCGGCTCTGGAAGATTTGCAGGAAGCTGCGGACGACGCCAACAATGCGGTGCATGATTTAGCTTCGTCGTTTGCAGAGCCCGCCGAACAAAACTCACAGAAAAATCGATCCGATGACGCAAAATGATTCTGAACAGCCAGAAGAGCTCCCTTTTATCTCGCATCTGATTGAATTGCGCAGCCGCTTGTTAAAAGTGGTGCTGTCGGTATTGATCGTATTCATACCGCTGGCGACTTACGCTAACCTGCTCTACAGCTATCTCGCAGGCCCCCTGCTTCGGCATTTGCCGAGCAACAGCTCAATGATAGCCATCGATGTGGCCTCGCCTTTTTTTACGCCTTTTAAACTGGCCATCGTGGTGGCCGTGTTTATTTCCATGCCGGTTATCCTTTATCAGTTTTGGGCATTCGTGGCGCCGGGCTTGTACCGAAACGAGCGCCGCATGATTTTGCCTTTACTCGTTGCCAGCACCTTGCTGTTTTATCTGGGAGTGGCTTTCGCCTATTTTGTCGTGTTCCCGTTGATTTTTGGCTTTTTAACCGCTGCGGCACCTGTCGGCGTCGCCATGATGACCGACATCGCCAAATATCTGGATTTTGTCCTGACGCTGTTTTTCGCTTTCGGACTGGCATTTGAAGTGCCCATTGTCACCATTGTTCTGGTCTGGACCGGCCTGACTTCCCCTGCCGACCTGTCGGAAAAACGCCCTTATGTCATCGTTGCGGCCTTTATTATCGGCATGTTTTTAACGCCGCCCGACGCCATTTCGCAAACCTTGCTGGCGGTACCGATGTGGCTGTTGTTTGAACTGGGTTTGCTGTTTTCAAGACTGTTTGTGCGCAAAGCCGAAACAGACCCGAACAATCTCATCGAACAAGAGCACGAACGCGGTAACTAACGGCATAGTGCTGCTCGACGGGCTGATCAAACCATGACCAAAAACATCCTGATCACCGGCGCGGCCAGACGCATCGGCGCGACCTGTGCGAAATTACTGCATAACGAAGGCCATAATGTCTGCCTGCATTACCGCGCATCGGAGCGGCAAGCCTTGCACCTTTGCGACGGCTTAAATGCCCTGCGCCCGGATTCCGCACTGGCTGTTCAAGCCGATTTGCTGTCCATGACCGCGCTCGAAAATCTGGCAAAGCAGGCAGAATCCGCCTGGGGCGGTATCGATGTGCTGGTGAACAATGCATCGAGCTTTTACCCGACCGCCATGAACGAAGTTTCAGAAACGCAATGGGATGAATTGCTGGGAAGCAATTTAAAAGCCCCTTTTTTCCTGACGAAAGCCTTGCTACCGACCTTGACGGCCCGTCACGGTGCCATCGTCAATATTACCGACATCCATGCCCAGCGCGGACTCAAGGACTATCCGGTATACAGCATCGCCAAGGCCGGACTGATCGCCATGACCCAAATTCTAGCCAAAGAACTAGGGCCTGCCGTCAGAGTCAACGCGGTGTCGCCGGGCGCTATTTTGTGGCCGGAAACGGCTTTGCCGGAAGCGGTGAAACAAGCCATTGTCGAACGTGTTGCCTTAAAACGCAGCGGCAACCCGGACGATATTGCCAAAGCCGTGCGTTTTTTGATTCAGGATGCCGATTATATAACCGGTCAAGTGCTCAGCGTCGATGGCGGACGCACTTTGTTTTGTTAAAAATGTGACCGCACGAAGTATATACCTTTCGCACTTCAAATTCCGGCGCCGAATTTTGATCTACTATGAGTATAACGGTAGCTTGCGTTAACAGCTTTATCGTTAATCCAACATTTACTTCTGCCAAATTTTATATTTTATGCTGCGACTCACTGACCTGAAACTTCCGCTCGACCATCACGTCCACGAACTCAAATCGGCGATCTTAAACAAGCTGCCTATCGAAACCGACGAATTGTTGAGCTATACCCTGGTCAAACGCAGTTACGATGCCCGCAAACGCGGCGCTATTTTTGTGATTTACACCGTGGATGTCAACACGGTCAATAACGCCGGAATTTTGCTGCGTTGCCGGCATGATGTGACGGTCAAGGCCGCGCCAGACACAGCTTATCGCTTTGTCGCCCGGGCGCCTTCGGTATACGCACGGCCGATCATTATCGGCACCGGGCCTTGCGGTTTGTTTGCGGGACTGACACTGGCGCAAATGGGCTTTCGTCCGATCATTTTGGAACGCGGCAAAGCTGTGCGGGAACGCACCGCCGATACTTTCGGCTTGTGGCGCCAACGGGCGTTCAATGCCGAATCGAACGTGCAATTCGGCGAAGGCGGTGCCGGTACTTTTTCCGACGGCAAACTGTACAGTCAAATCAAAGACCCGCAATTTCGGGCGCGCAAAGTCCTGAACGAGTTGGTCAAAGCCGGTGCGCCCGAAGAAATTTTATATGTCAACAAACCGCATATCGGAACTTTCCGGCTGGTGACGGTAGTTGAAAACATGCGCGCCGCTATCGAATCGCTGGGCGGCGAAATCCGCTTTCAAAGCCGGGTCGATGATCTGCTGATTGAACACGGCCAGGTACACGGCGTCAAGCTCGATAACGGTGAAACATTGGCGGCCACACAGGTCGTGCTGGCGGTCGGGCACAGTGCCCGGGATACTTTCAGAATGCTTCATGCGCGCGGCGTTTATATCGAAGCCAAACCTTTTTCGATCGGTTTTCGTATTGAACATCCCCAGTCCCTGATCGATCACAGCCGCTTCGGCGATCATGCCGGGCACCCGCTTTTGGGCGCGGCCGACTATAAACTGGTGCATCACTGCGACAATGGCCGTACGGTCTACAGCTTCTGCATGTGTCCCGGCGGCACGGTCGTTGCCGCAACTTCCGAAGCAGGTCATGTCGTCACCAACGGCATGAGCCAATATTCGCGCAATGAGCGCAATGCCAACAGCGCCATCGTCGTTGACATCACGCCCGCCGATTACCCGGGCGGTGCATTGGCCGGTATCGAATTTCAACGCGGCCTGGAACGGCGCGCATTTGAACTGGGCGGCGGCAATTACAACGCGCCCGCGCAAAAAGTGAGTGATTTTTTGGCCGGACGGTCTTCCACGCAAGCGGGCTCGGTTTTGCCTTCCTACACGCCGGGCGTTAACTGGTGTGATTTAACATCGAGTCTGCCACGCTACGCCATCGATGCCATCAATCAGGCGCTTCCTGCTTTCGATAACAAAATAAAAGGTTTCGCGATGGCCGATGCAGTATTGACCGGTGTTGAAACCCGGACTTCCTCGCCCGTCCGAATCAAGCGTGACGCGTCGTACCAAAGTTTGAATACTCACGGCCTGTATCCGGCCGGAGAGGGCGCGGGCTATGCCGGCGGCATTCTGTCCGCCGCCGTGGACGGCATCAAAGTGGCGGAAGCCGTGGCGCTGAATATTGTATCAATACAAGCGGAGAAACTCTGATGAATTATGCAAGTTTGTTGGCGGTAGCCTTTGCCGAAGCGCAGACCGGCTTTGCCGAAGGCGGCGTGCCGGTCGGCGCCGCCTTGTTCGACGCAGAGGGCAAGTTGCTCGGGCGCGGCCGCAATCGCCGAGTGCAAGACAACGACCCGGCGATGCACGGTGAAACCGACGCCTTCCGCAAAGCCGGTCGGCAAAGCGGCTATCGGGACAAAATTTTAGTGACCACCTTGGCACCCTGCTGGTATTGCTCGGGCCTCATCCGGCAATTCAATATCGGCACGGTACTGGTCGGTGAATCGGTCAATTTCGAAGGTCATCCCGATTGGCTCAAAGACGCAGGCATAAACGTCATTGATCTGCACGACGCCGGATGTATCGCGCTGATGCGGCGCTTTATCGAACAATCACCGCAGATCTGGTTTGAAGACATTGGCGTATGTGCCCTTGAGCGCTAAGGAGCAAGGCTGGGTTCTTGCCGAAGCCGTTATTGCCGGGATGTGCTAAAATAAACGAAGTAAAAATTGCGGGAGAGAATGATGAGTTTGTCGCAACCAACACTGGATGATGTCTGGAAATTGTTTCGGGAAACCGACAGACAATTTAAGGAAACTGACAGAAAGCTCAAGGAATTATCGGAAGATACGGATCGAAAAATCAAGCAGGTCAGTCTGAGCGTCGGCCGTCTGGAGAATCGTTTGGGTGATTTTGTCGAGGAAATGGTGCGCCCTGCCGCAGTGCGCTTATTTCAGGAGAGGGGCATTGCAGTTCATGAAGTGCACCAAAATGTAAAATCCCAACGCGGTGACGAAGGCGTTGAAATTGATTTGCTGGTGGTCAACGACACCGATATGGTCGCCATTGAATGCAAAAGCCATTTGAGCATCGATGATGTGAATGCCCACATCAATCGCCTGGAAAAACTCAAACGCCTGTTACCGGCTTATGGCGGCAAACAGGTCATGGGGGCAGTGACCGGCATGGTGATTCCGGGTCATGTTGCCGAATATGCCGAACAACAGGGCCTGTTCGTCATTACCCAAACCGGCGCGCATTTAAGGGTCAGTAACGCCAGCGATTTTCAGGCTAAAATCCGGTAAAAAACGGCGTCATTCAAGCGTACAACTAAGCGCTCTTTTTAAAAAAAGCACATGCAAGACAGCAATATTTTTAACCTGATCGACCGCATCAGCACTTTATTGCGCTCGGAAGAACGCAAAAAATACACCGCGCTGGGTTTGCAACCGATTCATGGCCAGATTCTGGATTATTTGTCCAAATGCAACAAGTTGAGTGATACGCCGGCCGCCGTTACCGAATATTTCGGTCTGACCAAAGGCACCGTGTCGCAATCGCTTCAGGTGTTGGAACGCAAAGGTTATCTGGAAAAAAATCCCAATACGCAGGACCGGCGCATTGTGCATCTTAAATTATCCGAAAGCGGCGAGCGCCTGCTTCTGGAAACACGAAATTTCGATCTGCTGCCGGATAAAGAACAGGCTATACTGGCGCAACAATCTAATCTGATCAAAGCCGCGCTGATCTCAACATTGACCGCTTTGCAGAAAGCCAATAACCTGAAAAGTTTCGGCATTTGCCACACTTGCACGCATTTTTCAGAAGTCGAGCGCCACTATTTTTGTGGCTTGACCCGGCAACCTCTTAGCCAAGGTGATGTCGGCAAAATTTGCCGTGAACATGCTCTGCCAGTTTGAACGGATTTGGAGTACACTGTCTTTGTCAATTGCCCTCACCGATTTTATTTTTATTAACCGAGAGATATTTCCCCATGTTTGATCCTAAAGCCATCGATGATATCGCCAGCCGTCTTGCCAACGCCGTACCGCCCGGCCTCAATAGCCTGAAAGAAGATTTGGAAAAAACTTTCCATGCCATTCTTCAAGGTGCGCTCGGCAAACTGGATCTGGTGACGCGTGAAGAATTTGAAGTGCAAAAAGCGGTGTTGGCCAAAACCCGTACCAAACTGGAAGACCTGGAAATACGCGTGGCCGCATTGGAAAAAGCAGCGTCCGGCCCTGATCTTCAGAGCGGCTAAAGCCCTGTTTGTTACTCATAGCCTTGTTGACATGAGCTGTGCGCCATGGCTTTAGCGGTTGCCTATAGTCGTGGGCGTTCGGGAATCGAGGCGCCGCTGATTACCGTTGAAGTCGATATCGCCAACGGCCTGCCCGCGCTCAATATCGTCGGCCTGCCCGAAACAGCGGTCAAGGAAAGCAAGGACCGGGTGCGCGGCGCCATTGTCAATTCCCATTTCGACTTTCCGATGCAACGCATCACGGTCAATCTGGCGCCGGCCGACTTGCCCAAAGAAGGCGGCCGCTTCGATTTGGCGATTGCCTTAGGCATTCTGGCCGCTTCCGGTCAGATACCGGCAAAGCAGTTAAGCCAGTACGAATGTATCGGCGAGCTGTCGCTGAGTGGTGAATTACGCCCGGTGCGCGGCGTCCTGCCGGTGGCGATACAAACCCGCAACCAGCAACGGCTGTTGATTTTACCCAAAGAGAACAGCGCTGAAGCCGCCCTGATCGATAATATCCGGATTATTCCGGCTGAACACCTGCTGCAAGTTTGCGCCCACCTGAACGGTCAAGCCGTCATTGCCTGTGAAATTCAGCCGGACGCCGCGCACGCGGTAGACTACACGGATGATTTTGCCGACGTGCACGGCCAGTATCATGTCAAACGGGCTTTTGAAATCGCCGCTACCGGCAATCATAATCTGTTGCTGCTGGGTCCGCCCGGCACCGGTAAATCGATGCTGGCATCGCGCCTGCCGACGATTTTACCGCCGCTGACTGAACATCAGGCTCAGGAAACGGCGGCCATCGCCTCCATCAGCGAACAGGGACTGAATGTCGCCAACTGGCTGAAGCCGCCTTTCCGCGCGCCGCACCACACCGCTTCCGCCGCCGCCCTGGTGGGCGGTGGCGGTAATCCGAAGCCCGGCGAAATATCCCTGGCGCACAACGGCGCGTTATTTCTGGACGAGCTGCCCGAGTTCGACCGCAGAGTATTGGAAGTGCTGCGGGAACCTTTGGAAACCGGCCATATCACCATTTCCCGCGCCACCCGGCAAGCCGATTTTCCGGCCCGGTTCCAGTTGATTGCGGCGATGAACCCGTGCCCTTGCGGTTATCTGGGCGATGCTTCCGGGCGTTGTCACTGTTCTTCGGAACAGGTCGCGCGCTATCGCGCCAGAATTTCAGGGCCGTTATTAGACCGTATCGACATGCATCTGGAAGTGTCGCGCATTTCTCTTGAAATTTTGCGTAAAGGTTCGACTGAGGGCGAAGAAAGCAGTGCCGATATCCGCAAACGCGTGGTCGCCGCCCGCACCCGGGCATTAAGCCGGCAAGGCCAGGCCAATGCCGCGCTCGGCGCCAAGGAAGTCAAACAGCACTGCGACTTGACCGAAGCCGGTCATCAATTACTGGAGCAGGCGATGGAGCAATTCGGTCTGTCGCACAGAGCCTACCATCGTATACTCAAAGTCGCCCGCAGCATTGCCGACCTGGCAGGCTCCGACAGGATAGAAATTGCGCATTTAAGCGAGGCCATCGGTTACCGGAAACTGGACCGGCATTCCGCCCGGTAAGCAGAACTACAAAAGTTGCATCAAGGTTTCGATATTTTTCTTCACGAGCTGCGCCGAAGACTCCAGAGCCTCTTGTTCAATAGGGTTTAACACCGGATGCAGATGCCGGATGACGCCACTGCGGCCCAACACCACCGGAATACTGAAACAATTATCGCTGATTCCCAGCCATTCATCGAAACAGGTACTCAAAGGCATGGTGCGGTGATCATCGTAGGCGATGGCTTGAATCACCTGCGCTGCCGCCGTGGCAATCGCATAATTGGTATAGCCTTTGAGCTGATAAACTTCGAAACCGGCATTACTGACTTCGTTGAATAAATGCCGATGCCCCGAATTGTCCATGATCTGCTCACCTCCCGCCTGAGCCTGACTGAAGACCGGAAACTGATTGGGTCCGTGCTCACCTAAGATATAAGCTCTCAGATCGTCGGGATGAATCTGTTCGGCTTCGGACAGCAGCGATCTGAAGCGGGCTGAATCGACCAAAGTACCGATGCCGATGACCCTGGCGGCCGGGAAACCGGAAAGCCGGGTCGCCAGATAAGTCATCACATCCACCGGATTGGTGATGATCAAAAAAATGGCCTGTGGATTATTGGCCGCCAGTTCCGGTATCAATTCCTTGAATAGGGCGACATTGGCAGCACCCAGCTCCATTCGGCTTTTCATCGCTGCGCGCATCGGCGCCGATACGGTTACGATCACAATGTCACAGGCTTTCGCACTATCGAGAGCACCGCCTTCAATGTGCATCGGCCGTTCACAGAAAGCCAGGGTATGCACTAAATCCAGAGCATCGCCCCGCGCCTTGTCGGCATTGCGATTGGCCAGCACCAAATGCTCGCACAAGCCTTTTAAAACCAGAGCGTAGGCCAATGACGAACCGACATGGCCGGTACCGATAATTGCGATTTTCATAATTTTCTGAAAAGCTGATGAAAAAAACTGTTCTGGCGAAAGAAAGGTAAAAATTCGCGGCGCAGCGCGGCCGGGAGAATATGGCGTTGAACCGGCGCCTGCAAACCTTCCTTGACGGCGCGCCAATAAGCCCCCACCTGATTAAAACCCAGCGCTCGCACCAGGCCGATAACGAGACGTGATGCGATCAAATAAGCGGCAAGCGGCTGCGGGTAATAGCGCCGCAACAGCCACAGCGTGTTGCGGGTCGGATAAAACACCCGACGCCAACCGGGGCGGTTATTGGGAATGCCGCGATGAATAACACGGCAACGGGGATCGTAAAAAATCCGGTAGCCTTGCAGGCGGACTTCAAAACTGACCGCAACTTCATTCTGGTACAGAAAAAAATAGCCCGGATACCAGCCTGTTGTTTCGAACAAAGCGCGCCGGATCATAAAACCGCAGCCGATAAAAAAAGGCGAAGGCCCCGGCTTCTGCGCGTCAGGCAAATGCCAGCTTGTTTGCAATTGGCCATCGGGCGATTCGATGCAAAACGCTACCAGGCCAACATCCCTTTGTTCCGTTAAATGCGCCATGGCGCTATCGAGCGAGGCTAAATCGGCGGGACAGGAGTCGTCATCCAACACCAGAATAAACTCACCGGTACTGCGTTCAAAGCCCGGGTTGTAACCGGCGATACCGCCGTTATCGGGAAGCGGCAAGAATATAATGCCGGGCTGCCTGCTCAGATAGTCAGCGCTGCCATCGGTCGATCCGTTATCGACGGCGATGATTTCAATGTCGTCTCGTCCTGCGCACATGACGCGCAATTGTTCGGTGGTAACGCGGGTTTCATCGACACGGTTGAAATTGAGAAAAACGATGCTGAGTTTGATGCCGGTGGACATAAGTTGTTTTTTAAATGCGCGCCTCTCAAGGCACGGTAAAATGTTCGACAGTGGAAAACTGACTGCGGCAATTGTCTTTATAGGCGCTTATCGCAACAAAAAAAGCATCCCCTGGCTGTAGCGCTACGGAAATCTCTCTGGCTTGATTCATGTCCAGACTGTAAATAGGGTTGAGTTCTGGATAAGGTGCGTAATTGAGCCTGTAGCCTTCGTCATTTGGGGCTTGAGTCCAGGTGGCGGTGGCAATGCCATCGGCTACCGATAACGATAGTTCGGGTGTTTGCGGTTTTTCTTCGGGTCTGCAAAGGGTATCCGAAATAAACGTTTTGAATTGTTCCAGACGGGTATAAATGCCGACCGTACCGCAAGGGCCAAAACCAAAACTGGTAATGCCCGCCTGCCGCCATATCCCGCTTTCAGTATCGAAAACAAGCAAAGGGCCGCCACTGTCACCCGCGCAAGTATCGCGGTCACTGCCTTTATAACCTGCGCACAGCATGGTGTCGATAATATCGAAGCCGCATTGCTCAGGCGCTGCAATGGGTATAGGGACTTGTTGCAAAATGGTCGGGAAAAACGGTGGGCTGGCACCCGATAAAGCGCCCCAGCCTAAAACAATGGCCGTTTCTCCGGGGTCGTCCTGTACGCTGAAATGATCAAGCGTCTGTACCGGCGCGACAGCGGCTGGATGTTGCAGTTTGAGTAAGGCAATATCGTTGTCATAAAGAGGTCCGGGGTTAAAATTGGGATGAATCACGATCTCGATGACAGCAATCCTCTCACCGTCCGTAGCGTCCAGATCGGTACGGCCAACCAGTGCATCAAGCTGAGCGGGCGTAAGCTTATGGACGCAGTGGGCGGCGGTCAAAACCCAGTCAGGGGCCACCAGAGTCCCGCCGCAAAACTGCCCCAAAAAAGCATCACTACCGCGAAAAACCAAAGCCGTCATCCAGGGCCAGGCGCCCGCTTTGGCATTTTTTCCGCCGATAATTTTAAGTGTGGGCGCAGGCGCCACGCCGGCAGGGCTAAAGGCGCCCAATAAAACGAAACAAAGCCAACAGGTCAGTCGGGTAATATTACGCATTATTGCCGCTCCAAAGTAGGGTTCGGTAGATTTAAGCGATGAGGTGTGAAACAAGGTTTTATGCCGCCTGCGCCTGCGCGCATTCTATAGCGCGAAGTATACTTCGCACAGCCATCAGGCAAACTCATCGGCGAAAACCTGCAAGGCCCGCTCGACAATATCATCCATATCATAATAGCGGTATTCAGCCAGTCGGCCCACCAGAATCAGCCGTCCGAAGGATTCGGCCAGCGCCCGATACTGCCGATACAGCGCGGTATTGTTGTCGGTAAACACCGGATAATAAGGAATGTTTCTGGTACTGTCCTGTGGGTCGTAGTCCTGCGGAAATTCTTTCAGAATTGTGGTGCCGTCCACTTTTTGCCCGCTGGCGCGCTTGAACTCGGTAATGCGGGTAAAATCGTGGTTATTGGGATAATTGACCGTGGTCGCTTCCTGAAAAAAAGCTTCGTTGAAATGCTCGAACTGAAATTGTAGCGAACGGTAAGGCAGCGAACCTAAACGATAACCGAACAATTCATCGATCGGCCCAGTATAAATCAGGTTGCCGTTAAACGGCGCGCCGAAGGCGGTCATAGCCTCGCGCTCGAAATCTATTGTCAACACTTGTTTATAATCGGTATTGAGCAATACGCTGATGGCAGGATGGTCGAGCAGGGCGTCAAACAGTTTGCTGTAACCGTGTTTAGGCAAAGCCTGATAAGCATCCTGAAAATAACGGTTATCGCGGGAAATATGCACCGGCACACGCGCGGTGACTTCAGGGGCAATGTCTTCAGGTTTGCAGCCCCATTGCTTGGCCGTGTAATTGACAAACATTTTGTCATAGATAAAATCGGCCAGAAATTTCAGCTCCGGGTCGTCCTCGGCGCGCAACGTCAAGATCGGCACTTTTGTACCGTAACCATAACGCCCGATCAACTTGTTTTCCAACGACTGCGCAAGGCTTGCCGGAAACAGCGCGGACAGAGTGTTCAGATTGAAAGGAACGGGGACTTTCTGCCCGTCGATATAAGCCAGCACACTGTGCTCATAGTGATGCCAGTCGGTGAATTGGCTCAAATACTGGAATACCGCGCGGTTGGACGTATGGAACAGATGCGGGCCATAGCGGTGGACCAAAACCCCGTGCCCGTCATAGCTGTCATGGCAATTGCCGCCGGTGTGGCGGCGCTTGTCAATCACCAGCACGCGTTGCTGTTTTTGGGAAGCCAGCCTTTCGGCCAGCACCGCGCCGGCAAAACCGGCGCCGACGATAATCGTGTCGTACATAAAATGATTGTTAAAGTAAAAGCTGCGTTTATTATGCCGCATATCCGCCCATTCCGCACTGCCGGTTCAAACGAGTCTTTTTCTTGCGGCCGATGTGGGCAATAATAGATACGTTGAAATGATAGCCTCATGTTAGCGCATTGCAGCGCTTCCTGCGTGCTCAACTTTATTACAAATCCTTTAGGTAAACCTTTTGAAAATTGATTACATTCTGGAGAGAATCCGCCAATACGCGCTGCTGGCCCGTTTTGACCGTCCCATCGGCACGCTGATTCTGCTCTGGCCGGTATTGTGGGCGCTGTGGCTGGCCGGTGACGGCAAGCCAAATTCACTGGTTCTGACGGTGTTTATCGCCGGTGTGGTGCTGATGCGCGCGGCCGGTTGCGTGATCAATGACTATGCCGACCGCGATTTCGACCCGCATGTCGAGCGCACCAAACAACGGCCTTTGGTTACCGGCAAAGTCAGCCCGAAAGAAGCGCTTGGGGTATTTGCCGTGTTGTCAGCAATGGCATTCGGCCTTGTTTTGTTATTGAATACACTGACCTTCGCCCTGTCGTTTATCGGCCTGTTTCTGGCCGCTAGCTATCCTTTTATGAAACGCTACACCTATCTGCCACAGGGCTATCTGGGGATCGCTTTCGGCTGGGGTGTGCCGATGGCCTTTGCCGCGCAAATAAATGCTGTGCCGCCGGTCGCCTGGCTCCTGTATCTGGCCGTTATTTTGTGGGCGTTGATTTATGACACTCTGTATGCGATGGTCGATAAGGACGATGATTTAAAAATAGGCATCAAATCAAGCGCCCTTCTGTTTGGCGACCGCGATCGGGAAATTATCGGCGCTTTGCAGCTTGTCATGCTGGTGCTGCTGATTTTGGTGGGACAAATGCAGCACCTGGGCTGGGCTTACTATGCCGGTTTGACGGTTGCCGCCGCTTTATCGCTTTATCAGCAGACATTGATTTTTCATCGCGACAAAGCCCAATGCTTCAAAGCTTTCCTTAACAGCAACTGGTTCGGCATGGCGGTTTTTGCCGGTCTGGCTCTGGATTATCTCCTAGCCTGAAGAAAATACCCGCTCACAGTAAAGGCTTTGGTTTGGACTTTACGGTTAAGGGTAGCCCGTGTACTATTTGGCATTACCCGTCGTCCAAAGGGAGAAAGCCCGATGATTACCCTCACTATCAACGGCATCCGCCGTACTTTCGATTTACCTGCCGATACTCCCTTGCTCTGGGTTTTACGGGATGAACTGGGACTGACCGGTACCAAATTCGGCTGCGGCATTGCCCTGTGCGGAGCGTGTACGGTGCATGTCGATGGCGAGGCGACCTTGGCCTGCGTGACACCGGTTTCAGCGCTGGCCAACAAGACCATCGTCACCATAGAAGCGATGGCCGAAGATGCAACCGGGCAAAAAGTGCAGGCGGCATGGTTAAATCTGAGCGTGCCCCAATGCGGTTATTGCCAGCCCGGACAGGTGATGGCGGCCACCGCATTGCTGAAACACACCCCGCATCCTGCCGATGCCGATATCGATAAGGCCATGAGCCGCAATATTTGCCGATGCGGCGCCTATTCCCGCATCCGCGCCGCCATCAAGCAGGCCGCCGAGGTTACGGAGGTGTCGTCATGAACACTACACCGGAATATCAGACAATCGCTGACAGCGCCGAAGACGCCGACAATCTGAGCATCGTCAATGTCAGTCGCCGCACTTTTCTGAAAAATATGGCCTTGACCGGCTTTGTCCTGGCTGCCGGATTTCCTGAATTGACCCGTGCCAACGAAGCCGCCGGTGCCGCAGCGCAAAAATACGGCGCCGATGCCATGCCGCATGGCTGGGTGGACAATCCCCTGGTATTTGTCGCCATTGCAGAAAACGGCACGGTCACTATCGTTTGCCACCGTTCGGAAATGGGGCAAGGCGTCCGCACCAGTTTGCCCATGGTGGTAGCCGATGAACTGGAAGCAAACTGGCTGTATGTAAAAGTACAACAGGCGCCCGGCGACGAAGAGCGCTTCGGTAATCAGGATACCGATGGCTCGCGCAGTATGCGGCATTTCTTTATGCCCATGCGCCGTGCCGGGGCGGCGGCGCGGCAAATGCTGGAAACCGCCGCAGCGGCAAAATGGCAGGTGCCGGTTGCCGAAGTGCGGGCCGAACTGCACAGGGTATTGCATACGCCCAGCGGCAGAATTTTAAGCTATGGCGAACTGGCCGAGGCGGCGGCGAAACTGCCGGTGCCCGCGCGGGAAAATCTGCGTCTGAAAAATCCGGCGGATTTCCGTTACATAGGTAAAGGGCAACAGCGCATTGTGGATGGCTTGAACATTGTCACCGGTCAAGCTCAATACGGCATCGACACCCGTCTGCCTGATATGTTGTATGCCGTAGTGGCGCGCCCTGGTGTACTGGGCGGTAAAGTGGCGCGTTACGATGCCGGCGAGACATTGAAAATTCCAGGCGTGCTCAAGGTGGTAGAGCTCAAAAGCAGCCCGCTACCAGCCGATTTTAATCCGCTGGGCGGCGTTGCGGTGATTGCCCGTAATACCTGGGCTGCCATACAGGGACGCAAGGCGCTGAAGATCGAATGGGACGATGGCCCGCACGCAAGCTACGACTCGGCAGCCTACAAAGCCCAAATGGAAACTGCGGCGCGCAAGCCCGGCAAAGTAGTGCGCAACGACGGCGATATTGATAGTGCATTCAAAACGGCCGCCAACACGATTACAGCCGAATATTACGCACCGCATCTGGCTCAGGCGCCGATGGAGCCACCGGCTGCAACTGCGCGTATTGTCAACGGCCATTGCGAAATCTGGACCTGTACCCAGGCGCCGCAGTTAACGCGCGAGCGGGTCGCCAAATGGCTGAATCTGCCGGAAGATAAGGTCACCGTCAACGTGACGCTGCTGGGCGGCGCATTCGGCCGTAAATCCAAACCGGATTATGTGCTGGAAGCGGCGCTGTTATCCCAGGCCATGCGCGGCCAGACGGTCAAACTGACCTGGACGCGGGAAGATGATTTACGCCATTCCTATTTTCATACCGTGTCCGTGGAGCGCCTGCAAGCGGGACTGGATGAGCGAGGTAAAACACAGGCCTGGCTGCATAGGACGGTAGCGCCCAGTATCAGCGCCACTTTCGCTCCCGACAGCAAACATCAAATGCCGGTAGAACTGGGCATGGGCGTCATCAACGTACCGTTCGCCATTCCCAATCTGCGCATCGAAAATCCGGAGGCCGAATCGCACACGCGTATCGGCTGGTTTCGTTCGGTATCCAATATCCCTCATGCTTTTGCCGTGCAATCTTTCGTAGCGGAACTGGCCGCCGCCGCAGGCCGCGATCACAAGCAATTCCTGCTGGATCTGATCGGCCCGCCCCGGCGTATCGATCCGCGCACACTGGGCGATACCTGGAATCAGGGCGAATCACCCGAACGGTACCCGGTGGACACCGGACGGCTGCGGGGCGTGATCGAGGCGGTGACGCATGAAGCCCGCTGGGGGCGAAAACTGCCAAAAGGCTGCGGCCTGGGTTTGGCCGCGCATTACAGTTTTGTCACCTATGTCGCCGTGGTAGTGGAAGTCGCAGTTGATAAAAAAGGCAAACTTGTCATACCCTGCGTCGATATCGCCGTGGATTGCGGCCCGCAGGTCAATCCTGAGCGCATACGTTCACAACTCGAAGGCGCCTGCATCATGGGCGTCAGCCTGGCCACGCTGGGCGAAATCAGTTTTAAAAACGGCGCTGTGGTGGAGGATAATTTTCATGCCTATCAATTGACCCGCATGGACGATGCGCCGCGCGAAATCAAGGTACATCTCCTGCCAACGGCTGAATACGATGCGCCGCTCGGCGGCATAGGCGAACCCGGCGTACCGCCGATCGCACCGGCTTTGTGCAACGCCATTTTTTCCGCGACCGGCCAGCGTATCCGGCAACTGCCGATCCGGGATCAGCTACGCAAAGATTGATGTTCGAGGGATTCAAACGAACAAATGTAATTCATTTTTTTCCGAGCGTAATGAGCCTCGGCTCATTACGCTCAACTTCTTTTTACCCACAGGTTTGGCTTTTCCTGATTACCCATAATCCTCAGCCATCCTCAGCAACCGCATAGGTTGGGTGGAATTCTGGCCGCAACATAACAGGGCAACCTATCCTGCCGGTTTATTTTAAGAGTCCGGGTAACTATTCGCCCCCTATCGAAGAGGCATTCCCAGCCAGAGCAATTTGAATCGCGATGAGCGGATTATAGCCTCGGTTGGCCATGGTTTGCAGATAGCTGGATATTCGGCAATAGGCATGGGGCATAGTCTTCTGCCCGGAAGCATCCGGAGACCTAACCCAACTTCGTCACCTAATAACGAAGTTCCCCGCCATTTCAATCAGTTAAAAATTTTAACTACTGTCGGTTGGCACTACGGATTTTTTGCTGTT
>PGZD01000014.1 GCA_002843155.1 Gammaproteobacteria bacterium HGW-Gammaproteobacteria-3 | reverse complement strand
CTACCGATCCTGCGTCCGGCTTTTTTGGGCTGGCCGGTATCACCGGCCGTCGCTGGAGGCGTTGCCGAGTCCTGGCTGTGTAAAGCATCCGGCAAAGACTCAGTCGAATCCGGAACCGGTAATTCGGCCGTTGCCGACGTTTCTTCTGATTGCTCGTCGCAGGCATGAGCTGATAGCATTTATTTCCGTCATTCAAGGCTTTGCTATACAATTGAAAACCACTCAAGGAGCTTGAATGTCTTTTCGCACCAATCGTTTCATCAGACAATTATTCAGCAGTTGCCTGGATCTGGCGCCGATTTTTGCTGTCGTGATCATTTTTCAGACGCTGGTGTTCCGTCAAGCCATCGCCGATGTTTCCAGCATGATTGCAGGTTCCGTATTTGTGATTTTGGGTTTGACACTCTTTATACAAGGCCTGGAGCAAAGCCTGTTTCCTATCGGTGAAGCAATGGCACATGCGTTTGCCCGTAAAGGCAGTGTCGCCTGGTTGCTGGTTTTCGCTTTTTGCTTAGGCTTTGGCACGACTGTCGCGGAACCGGCGCTGATTGCCGTCTCCGATGAAGCCGCCGCCATTGCCAGCAAAGGCAACATCATCGAAGCGGGCGAAAGCGCGAAAAATGATTACGCCTTGGGGCTTAGAATCACGGTAGCGCTCTCGGTTGGTTTTGCCATCGTGATCGGTGTGCTGCGCATCATTCGCGGCTGGCCGCTGCATTATCTGATTATTGGCGGCTATATCGCCGTCATCATGCTGACACCTTTCGCGCCACCTGAAATAATTGGTATTGCTTACGATTCCGGAGGCGTTACAACGTCCACCATTACCGTGCCACTGGTCACCGCCCTGGGGCTTGGACTGGCATCCGCCATTAAAGGCCGTAATCCTATGATCGATGGTTTCGGTTTGATCGCCTTCGCTTCCTTGACGCCGATGATTTTTGTCATGGTGTATGGAATGTTTCGATGATCGACTGGCTGATACATTTTTCAGGCAGCTTATTGGCCACCGGACGGGATATTCTGCCAATAGTCGCTATTATCATAAGCTTTCAGTTACTGGTAATACGCAAGCCGTTACCTCACCCCGGCAAAACTTTTACCGGTTTTATTTATGTCTTGCTCGGTGTCGCTTTCTTTCTGGAAGGACTGGAAATGGCGCTGTTTCCACTGGGCAAATTAATGGCCGAACAACTGACTGCGCCGGAATTTATCGGCATTGCGCCTGACGAAACCGTAGCCTGGCACGCGTATTTATGGGTTTATATTTTTGCCGCCAGCATCGGCTTTGCCACAACCCTGGCTGAACCATCCTTGCTGGCTGTGGCGCTTAAGGCTGAAAGCATTTCCGGCGGCGCCATCCGTGCCTGGGGGCTGCGTATCGCGGTGTCTTTGGGCGTGGCTTTCGGTATCGCCCTGGGTGCGTTCAGGATTGTGTCAGGAACCGAGCTGTATTATTACATTATCGCTGGTTACATCATCGTCATTGTGCAAACTTTTTTCGCGCCTAAAATGATCATCGGTCTGGCTTATGATTCCGGCGGCGTCACCACTTCGACGGTCACCGTACCGCTGATCACGGCACTGGGACTGGGCCTTGCCACCACAGTACCCGGGAGAAACCCTCTGCTGGATGGCTTCGGACTCATCGCCTTCGCCAGTTTGTTTCCCATTATTGCCGTATTGGGCTATGCCCAGATAGCCGTATGGCGCAACCGGGGCAGCCTGTCTTAAGGATTAAAGAGTACCGCGCAACGCAGCAATCGAGCCTTGTAGTAGCTTTTAAAATACGTTCTGAGAAAAAATATGCATTTCAAACTCATTATTGCTTTTGTCGAAGATGATAAAACCGACCTGGTGCTGGAAACCGCGCGTAATCACGGCGCTAAAGGCGCGACTGTCATCAGTCAGGCGCGCGGCGAAGGACTGAAAAAATCCAAAACCTTTTTTGGCTTGAATCTCGAAGCCCAGCGCGATGTTCTGCTGTTCCTGGTCGAAGAGCATCTGAGTCGGCCTATTCTTGAAAAAATTGCCAAAGCGGCCGAATTCGACCTTAAACCCGGCACCGGCATCGCCTTTAAAATAGACGTGGAAGACGCCATCGGCGTGATGCATCAGGTCGAAGAATTAACCCATGAACTGGAAGATAAAATATGAACGAACAAAAATCAATCCGCGTCCGGGATATTATGAAAACCACCTTCGCCACCATCGAGGGCGCCGCGACCGTCAGTGACGCTCTGAAAATGATGAAAGCGCAGCAGACCTCTGTGCTGCTGGTCAACAGGCGCCATGATCTGGATGAATACGGCATGATCACTTCCGGCGATATCGCCCGGCATGTTCTGGCCAAAGACAAATCGCCCAGCCGGGTCAATGTCTACGAAATCATGACCTGCCCGGTCATACAAGTGCATCCCGACATGGACATTCGTATGTGCTCACGTCTTTTTGCCTGCTATGACCTGGTCAGGGCGCCGGTCGTGGAAAATCATACCGTGCTCGGCATGGTCAGCCCCAATGCCCTGGTACTGGATGGACTGTATCAAATATGCGGATGACATGACCGGCAAAAAGACAGTACAATAGCGCCGGTCAAGCGCCGCTCTTGAGTTTGGGCGCGGATTGATCATTTTGCATCGGGCATCGTTTTTCAAGTCGTGAGTTAGGAGTTTTCAAATGGCAACAGGCACTGTAAAGTGGTTCAACAATACTAAAGGTTTTGGTTTTATCGAGCCTTCGGAAGGCGCGGAAGATGTCTTCGTTCACCATTCAGTTATCCAGGGAGCCGGTTTTAAAACTTTGACTCCGGGGCAGGCGGTCACTTTTGACATTGAATCAGGTCCCAAAGGCTTGACTGCCGCCAATGTCGTTCCCGGTTAAACAATTCCGCCTGTCACAAAAGGCTCAGATTGCGTAGCTGAAAAACGTTGGGGGGCACTGTTTGCAACCCAACCTGCGAGCTGCACTTTATCGAATACCACAAACTCCTTTTTTTCTTCATCCCGCGCAGCACGAAAGCTGTTTCACGTCCTTGCTGAAGGTCTGCGCCGCGAGCTTCAGCCCCTCGACCATGGTCAGGTAGGGAAACAATTGATCGGCCAATTCCTGTGCGGTCATGCGGTTACGGATGGCGAGCACCGCCGTCTGGATCAGCTCGCCCGCATCCGGGGCCACTGCCTGTACGCCGATGAGCCGTCCACTACCTGCCTCGACGACCAGCTTGATGAAGCCGCGTGTGTCGAAGTTGGCGAGCGCTCGCGGTACGTTGTGCAGGCTCAAGGTGCGGCTGTCGGTCTCGATGCCTTTGAGATGCGCTTGTGCTTCGCTGTAACCTACGGTAGCGACCTGCGGATCGGTAAATACCACCGCAGGCATCGCGCTCAGATCGAGCGCTGCGTCCCCGCCGGTCATGTTGATGGCCGCCCGGGTGCCGGCAGCCGCCGCCACATAGACAAATTGCGGCTGATCGGTGCAGTCGCCGGCGGCATAGATATGTGGCGTACTGGTGCGCATACCTTGGTCGATGACGATGGCCCCCTGCGTATTGACGGCGACACCCGCCGCTTCCAGTGCGAGGCCATGCGTGTTCGGTGTGCGGCCGGTGGCGATCAGCAGCTTGTCGGCGCGCAATTTACCCTGCCCTGTGGTCAGCACGAATTCGCCGTCCACATGGGCGACCCGGCTGGCTTGGGTGTGTTCAAGCACCGTGATACCCTCGTTACGAAAGACGGCCGTTATGGCTTTGCCGATGGCCGGGTCTTCGCGGAAAAACAGCGTGTGACGCGCCAAGATCGTGACCCGGCTGCCCAGCCGGGCGAAAGCTTGCGCCAATTCCACAGCCACCACCGACGAGCCGATCACGGCCAGGCGTTCGGGAATGGTGTCGCTCACCAACGCCTCGGTCGATGTCCAGTACGGTGTGTCCTTGAGGCCGGGAATCGGCGGCACCGCCGCGCTGGCGCCGGTGGCGACCAGGCAGCGGTCGAAGCTCACCGTGCGCTCGCCGCCCTCATTCAGCCGCACGGTCAGGCTTCGGACATCCTTAAAGCGCGCTTCACCGCGCAGCACGGTGATGTCAGGATTGCTGTCCAGGATGTTTTCATATTTGGCGTGACGCAGTTCATCGACACGGTTCTGTTGCTGGGACAGTAGCTTGCTGCGATCAATCGCTGGTACAGTCGCCGCGATGCCGCCATCGAACGGGCTTTCGCGGCGCAGGTGGGCGATGTGGGCGGCGCGAATCATGATTTTGGACGGTACGCAGCCGATATTGACGCAGGTGCCGCCGATAGCGCCGCGCTCGATCAGCGTGACCTTTGCGCCTTGCTCGACGGCTTTCAGCGCCGCCGCCATGGCCGCCCCGCCGCTGCCGATGATGGCGATTTTCATCAGCATTTTCGGGTCTTTCATTGTTATTTCTCCACGGACGAAGGATAGCCCGCGTTTGCGGTCGCCTGGGTCAAATCCAGCACACGGGTCTTGGTATCGTCGAAGCTGACGACGGCTTCGCGCCGCTCAAAATTCACGTCGATCTTACTCACGCCCTCGACCCTGGAGAGCGCTTTCTTGACCGTGATCGGACAGGCAGCGCAGGTCATGCCCGGTACCGCCAGCTTGACGGTTTGGGTGGCGGCCCACACCGGGGCAGCGACGGCGAGGAGAGTGAGGGAAGCAAACAGTTTTTTCATGATGATCTCCGGTCAATAAAACAAAGGAAGGACGTAAGGGAATCCAAGCGCAACCACTACCAGTGCGAATACGACCCAGAAAATAAGCTTGTAGGTGCCGCGCACCTGTGGAATGGCGCAGACCTCGCCCGGCTTGCAGGCGGTTGCCGGTCGGTAAATACGCTGCCAGGCGAAAAACAAGGCCACCAGCGCCGCGCCGATGAACAGCGGCCGGTACGGTTCCAGTACGGTCAGATTGCCGATCCAGGCACCGCTGAAGCCCAGAGTGATCAGCACCAGCGGCCCCAGACAGCAGGTGGAGGCGAGAATGGCGGCCACTCCGCCGGCGAAGAGCGCACCGCGCCCGTTTTGTGATTCAGCCATGCCTTTCTCCTGTCGAAAATGAAAACAATAGCGTAAGCTTACTTCCGTAGTCATATACGGAGTCAAGCGGTATGCAAACCATTTTTGAGAATCTGACCATTGGCGCTTTTGCCAGAGCGGCCGGGGTCAATGTGGAGACCATCCGGTTCTATCAGCGCAAAGGCTTATTGCCTGAGCCGGACAAACCTTACGGCAGTATTCGCCGCTATGGCGAGGCGGATGTGACGCGGGTACGGTTTGTGAAATCAGCCCAGCGACTGGGTTTTAGTCTGAATGAAATCGCCGAATTGCTCAGCCTGGACGATGGCGCGCATTGCGATGAGGCCAGCCGTCTGGCCGAGCACAAACTTCAGGACGTACGCGAAAAAATAGCCGATCTGGCGCGTATGGAAGCCGTGCTGTCCGAACTGGTGCGCGCCTGCCATGCACGCAAGGGGAACGTTTCCTGTCCCTTGATTGCGACACTTGCCAAGAGAGCCGCTTCGTAAGCTGACGACGCCTTAGCGTGCGGTTTTTTCCGCTTCGTGATTTCCCTGGCCATCACGCTTTTCCACCAAAGCCGCCAGCAACAATGCCAGCGCCTTTTCATTTTCGGTATCGACCGTAAGCGCCCTCTTCTTCTCTTCATCGGTCAACGGCTCAAAGGCCTGCAACTGCTGGCGCATGATGTTTTCAGTAGCCTCCGAGGCATCGTTGCCGCTTCGCTGGCGCACAGCAAGGCGTCTTTGCAGTTCCGGTTCAGAGGCTCTGAAATCCAAAATCAAAAAAGGTACATTGCAAGCCTGCGCAATCCGGTAAAAATCCGACCGCTGCCCGGCTCTGATAAAAGTGGCGTCAACAATGACCGTAAAACCGGCACCCAGGATCGATTCGGCCAATTCAGCCAGACGCCGGAACGTTTTGCGCCCTGCTTCCGGTGTATAAATATCGATGCCTTTTGCCCGGCTGTCCTCCAGCGGTTTGAAACCGAACAGGCGTTTGCGTTCCACATCCGATCTCAACTGTATGGCACCCAAGCTTTCAGCCAAGGCGCCTGCAAAAAATGATTTACCGGAACCGGATACGCCATGGGTAATGATCAATCGAGGCCGAAGCGGGCGTATGTAATCCTCGGCAAGACTGATATAGCCCGCATATTCACCGTAGCCCGATTCGCTGCTATCGCTTGTTTGCCGCGCTCTCAACAAGGCGACTTTGGCCCGCACCATGGCCCGGTATACCAGATAATAGCGCAGCAAACCCAGCCCGGCGTAATCGCCGGTTTGTTGCAGATAGCCATTGAGCAGCCGATAGCCGTAAGGCGCCAGATTACGACAGGCCAGATCCATGATAACAAAAGCCAGGTCATTGATGACATCGATCCAGCGTAGTTGCGGATTGAATTCCAGGCAATCGAAGACGGTGACGCGACCGTCGATCAGTGTCATATTGGCCAAATGCAAATCGCCATGGCCTTCCCGGATAAAGCCTTGTTGCTTGCGTTTGCGCATTATCGCGCTTTTTTGCAGGCCTTCGTTCCTGCTCCATTGCGCTATCCTGCGCACGCGCTGCAAGGCTTTATCGTTATTCAACAAAGGAATGACGGCGTTAAAATTGTCCTCGGCCCAATATTTTATATCTTCGGCTTTGCCGTAAGGCGATGATGGGGCCGCGACATCGGCAGTCTGATGAAACCGGCTCATGAGTCCAGCAATTTGGTCGATTTCACTCGTTCCGAGCAAGCCTTTTTCGGCGCATTCGCTCAACAACCGGCCGGGCTGGAACCTCTGCATTTTGACGGCATATTCGATGACAGTACCCGGGCCGCCGAACTGTGGCAGGCGGTCTGAACCGGTTATCGGGATAACATCGAGATACAGCACCTCGGCCAGGCGCCGGTTCAAACGAACTTCTTCAAGGCAATAAAAATGCCGTTTTTCCAATGTCGAAAAATCCAGAAAACCGAAATCGACCGGTTTTTTGATTTTGTAAGCATGGCGCCCGGCCAACAGTACCCAGGAAATATGGGTTTCAATCAGTTCGACTGTATCGATCCGTTCCGGATAAATCTGTGGATTGAGCAATGCCTGGATGAGTGTCGGTGTATTCATAATTCTTTATGGCTTATGGATGATCCCTTGCCCCGCCCAGCTTTGAGTTGACAACAACGGTGCCAACAAGCATTATCGGGCATCTTGTTGATTTTATGTTTTACCATGCCTAACGACAATCTGAAAATTCGCCGCATTGCCATCGATACCTATCATGAAAATGTCGCTTATTTAAACCGTGACTGCGAGATTTACCGGGTAGAAGGTTTTCAGGCGCTGTCGAAAATCGAAGTCTGCGCCAACAGCTCGCGCGTACTGGCGGTGCTGAATGTGGTCGATGACCCGGCTATTGTCGCGCCCGATGAAATAGGGCTGTCCGAGCAGGCTTTCAGACAATTCAATATCGCCGAAGGCGCGCTGGTGACCGTCGATCATGCCGAGCCGCCCGCCTCGATGGATGCCGTGCGCCGGAAAATCGAAGGTGAGCGCTTGAACCAGGATGATTTTCACGACATTACCCGCGACATTGTCGAAACCCGCTATTCCAAAATGGAAATGGCCGCATTTTTGGTCGCCACAGGGCAAAATAATCTCGATCGCGATGAATTGCTGTATCTGACCCGCGCCATGCTCGATTCCGGTGAACGCATGAACTGGCATGAAGCTTTGGTGGCCGATAAACATTGTATCGGCGGCATTCCCGGCAACCGTACTTCGATGCTGGTAGTACCCATCGTTGCCGCCCACGGTATGCTGATACCCAAAACTTCAAGCCGCGCCATCACCTCCCCGGCCGGTACCGCCGATACCATGGAAATCCTCGCTGATGTCAATTTATCGCCGGAACACTTACATACCATCGTCGCTCAGGAGCGCGGCTGCCTGGCCTGGGGCGGCACCGCCAAACTGGCGCCGGTGGACGATTTGCTGATTTCGGTGGAACGGCCTTTGGGCATTGACTCGCAAGGCCAGATGGTGGCGTCGATCCTGTCAAAAAAACTGGCGGCCGGGGCCACGCATTTGCTGATCGATATTCCGGTCGGGCCTACCGCCAAAGTCCGGCACATGCGGCAAGCGCTGGCGCTGCGCAAATTATTCGAATTTGTCGGCGACCGCCTCGATATTCATCTGGAAGTGATGATTACCGACGGGCGCCAGCCCATCGGCCGGGGCATAGGGCCTACGCTGGAAGCGCGCGACATCATGCAGGTGCTGGAAAACCGCCCTGACGCGCCGTTTGACCTGCGTCAGAAGGCGCTGCAACTGGCGGGCAGAATCATCGAATTCGACCCCGATGTGCGTGGAGGCCAGGGTTACGCCATTGCCCGGGACATTCTCGATTCGGGCCGCGCGCTGGCTAAAATGAACGGCATTATCGAAGCCCAGGGCGCGAGGGTTATCGACTTCGCGCCGAGCACTTTATACCAGGAAATCCTGGCCGATAAAGACGGCATCGTCACCCACATCGATAATTTACAGGTGGCCAAAATAGCCCGTATCGCAGGCGCCCCGATGGATAAAAAAGCCGGGGTCGATTTATTCAAAAAACTGGGCGATCCGGTTCAACAGGGTGAGCCTATGTACCGTATTTATGCACAATTTCCGGCTGATTTTAAATTCGCCAAAAAACTTGCCGAGCAAAACAATGGCTATAATATTGATGATAATGAAGGACCTGTTTTCAAACCGATGGTAGACCTTTAAAATAACCGTACTATGTTAATACTCACTTTTCCCGATTATTTACCCCAAAGCCAAAACCTCGCAGCCAAACTCGATGTGCCTTTGGTTCAAATCAGCCTGCACCATTTTCCGGACAATGAAAGCCTGGTCCGCTTACCGGCTTCACTACCCGAGCATGTCATCATTTGCCGTAGCCTGAATCAGCCCAACACCAAACTGATCGAATTGCTGCTGTGCGCCAAAACAGCCCGGCAATTAGGCGCGCAACGCCTCACCCTGGTCGTGCCTTATCTGTGCTATATGCGCCAGGATATTGCCAATCAGCCCGGCGAAGCGGTCAGCCAACGCATTATCGGCAGCTTATTGGCGGAGTTGTTTGACGATGTCATCACGGTAGACCCGCATCTGCATCGCATCAGCACATTGAATGAGGCCATTCCACTAGCTAACGCCATCAGCGTTTCTGCAAGCGGCGTCATTGGCCAATTTATCAAAAATCAACTCGATAACGCCGTATTGCTGGGGCCTGACAGCGAATCCAGACAATGGGTGGCAAGCCTTGCGCAAAAAATTGGCTTCGATTACGTCATTGCCGAAAAAATCAGGCGCGGCGACCGGCAGGTTGACATCACTTTACCGCACGGCGAATATCAAGGCAGAACGGTTATTATTATCGACGATATGGCCAGCACCGGCCGGACTTTGGCCAATACCGCCCGGCTGCTACACCAAGCGGGAGCCGGTGAAATTTATGCGGTGGTGACGCACGCCCTGTTCTGCGATGATGCCGAAGCCCATATCCGCGTAGCGGGTATCAAAACCATCTGGAGCACGGACAGCATCAGCCATACCACCGCCAGCATCAAACTCGACGGCTTGCTTGCTGATACCATTAATTCAATAATATAAGCCTTTTATTGCATCGGTCACGAGATAACTCCCATGCCCACTCAAAAAACACTGGATAAAACCAAACTGGATCAAATTGTCGCAGACGCCCACCGCAGCAAAGCGGAGCGTGAAAAAGGCTATCGCGAACAAGCGCTCAAGCTTTATCCCTGGATTTGTGGGCGCTGCGCCCGAGAATTCAACCATGGCAATGTGCGCGAACTGACCGTCCATCACCGCGACCATAATCACGACAACAACCCGGCCGATGGCAGTAACTGGGAATTATTATGCTTGTACTGCCATGATAATGAACACGCCCGTTATGAACACGCGCATTACAACAGCGGTACCGGCTCTACCCGGGACAATAATAAAGCCGCTGGCGCCCATAACCCTTTCGCGGGTCTGGACAACTTGTTAAAAGCTAAAAAATAAACTACAACCTCAGAGACTAAAAATGTCGGACTATAAAAAATACCACTGTCAAGAATGCGAACATATCTACGACGAAGCCAAAGGCGACCCCGATAGCGGTCTGGCGCCCGGCACACTGTGGGCGGACATCCCCGATGATTGGGCCTGCCCAATATGCGGCGCGCCCAAAAGTTTTTTCAAATTGCTGGAATAAGCTTATGGCGTTAGCGTATGTGCCGACGCTAATATAAGTCGTCACAGAGATTTAATGGGGTACCCGGATTTCTCTATAAAAATGCAAAAACATTACCGAGGCACGATGTGTGCTAATATTCTATCGAACGGGAAAACATCCGGTTGCTTGTTAAGCGAAGCGACCGGCTTTTACGCGTCAAGGTTTGGCCCAGCACCTAAATTCCATAGGCCATTGGCTATGATTCAAAATCATAGCTAATTTAGGTGCTGGGCGCACCCGTCGCCCGATGAATCGGGCTCCTACAGGGTATGTGCCGCCTTTGATCCCGGTAAACCTGAGCGACTGAGTAGTTACATGGATTTAAGTGCATGTCCTCAAGCTTCCTGTCTGAACCCAGTGATTTTCTGAAATGCCATGTCCTTAAAAAATTTTTTCAAAACAGGAAACAAAAGCGCTACAGGCAGTGGCGTTACGTCCCCGGCCATCACTGTCGATAGACTCAAAACACTCATTCCGATCAGAAGTTTGAGCGAGGAAAAATTACAAGCTTTCGCGACCGACAGAAAAGCGGATGTTTATCCGGCAAATTCGACCCTGTTTACCGAAGGCGAAAAAAACGATTGCGCCTATTATCTGTTGCAAGGCATTGTTGTCGTATCCGATAGCACCGGAAAAAAGTATGAAGTGGATGCCGACACACCCCAGGCAAAGTTCCCGCTTTGCAGCGGCATTAAGCATACGCTGACGGTCATCGCCAAAACCGATGTCTGTCTTTTGCGCGTCTCGCAAACAATAATGACTGCCCGGCCACCGGCTTTTCAAGATTCAACAACCTTGAAATTTCCCAAACAGCTTGCCGACAGTCGCTTATTGCAATCTTTTTCCCAGTATTATCTTGAAGAAGATATGGAAGTGCCCTCCTTGCCGGATATTGCTCTGAAATTGAGAAAAGCGATACAGTCGGATATTGGTATTGCTGACGCCGCCAATATCATTCAATTGGATCCCATCATGACTGCAAAATTGATACAAGTGGCCAATTGTCCTTTATACCTGGCCAGAAATCCCGTCAAGACCTGTTTTGATGCAGTCAACAGAATCGGTTTGAGAGCTACACAAAATCTGATCACGACATTAAGCCTCAAGCAAATTTTTCAGGCCAATGTTCCGATGATTAGAAAACTCATGGATAAAGTCTGGAAACACAGTATCTATATTTCATGTATCTGCTACGCCCTGGCTGCCGAAACTCAAAAAGCCAAGCCGGAAGAAGCACTGTTGGCGGGACTGGTCAGCGATATTGGTTTGGTGCCGTTTTTAAACTATGCGGCCAAACTGCCCACCGATTACTACACCGAGCAGGAAATAATACAAGCCATGCCCTATGTCAAGGGCACTGTCGGCACTTATATCCTGAATGAATGGAATTTTCCCGAAGAACTGATCGGCATTCCTGTCAACGCCGACGACTGGTATCGACACAACGGCAATGATCTGACCTTGACCGACATTGTGATGCTGGCGAAATTTCACAGCAAAATCGGTAAGCCCGGCATGGCGTATTTACCCGCCATCACTTCACTTCCAGCCGTCAGCAAGCTCGGACAAGTATTGCTCTCACCGGAAAATTCACTGCGTATCATTCATGACGCTCATGTCAAAATCGCGCAAGCAAAACAAATATTTTCTACTTAATCAGACGAGAAGTGATAAATGGCGTTCTGGAATTTTTTAAAGAAAAAGGAAAAAAGCGCTGCATCAACGTCACTCGCGCAAACCCAAATTGACAATTCGCCCGACAATAACGACAAGCTGGTTGCAACGCGGCCCATTACTTTGCCCATTGCCTTTCTGAAACGCTTAGTGCCCATCGCGCAATTGCTGGTGGAAGAGGAAATTCAGCAATTAAGCATCCGCACCGCCAACTTCAGCGCCGGATCGATCATTTTTAGCCGAGGTTCCGAGGTGGGCGCATTGGCCTATATTGTCAAAGGCAGCGTATTCATGGAAACTCATAATAATTCGGGACAGGAAATAACCGCCGGTACCTTAAAAGCGCTGTATCCTTTAGCTACCGGTCAATTTCACCCTATGACGGCGATTGCCAAAACCCACGTCACACTCATTTATGTACCGCAGGATGTTCTTAGATTCAATCGTCCGACAGTCAATCCATTGTATGACACCTGGCAAGTCAGCGACGCGTTACAAAAAAACCCGTTTTACCAGCGCTTTTACCAGCACTGCACGCAACAAGAACTGGCCATCCCCAGTTTTCCGGATATCGCATTGAAACTGCGCCGGGCAATACAACAGGAGCAGGGAATTGCCCATTTAATAAAAATCATCAACCTGGATCCGGCCATTGCCGCCAAACTGATTCAGGTGGCTAATAGCCCGATTTATCGGACTATCGAGCCCATCACCAATTGCCATAGCGCCATTAACCGCATAGGTTTAACAACCACGCGTAATCTGGTCACCGCAATCAGCATGAAAAACCTGTTCAAAAGTACCCAGCCCGAGCTGAAAAAACGTTTTCAGAATACCTGGATACAAAGCGTCAGAATTTCCAGCATAAGCCATACTTTGGCGGGGCTTAACGGTCAGGTCGCACCGGAACAAGCGCTGCTGGCAGGACTGTTGCACAATATCGGGACTCTGCCTTTATTGAAATTTGCCGACGGTTTGTCGGCCGACAGCTACACTTTTGCCGACATCGATCAATGCCTTGATGAATTACAAGCTCCTTTAGGCTCGGTCATTCTTGAAAAATGGGACTTTCCCGATGGCTTCAAGAATATTCCTCTTCAATCGAACCACTGGTTTGAAAACACCGGGCCGGAACTAAATCTCACTGATATTGTGCTATTGGCCAAATTTCATAATCTATTGGCCACTTCAGGCGGCGCTGATTTACCTTTGATCAGTACTTTGCCCGCTTTTCAAAAACTCAAGCATCAACTTTTAACGGCGGAAATGTCGTTACAAATATTGCAAGATGCAAAACAGCAGATTGCCGAAACGATAAAATTTTTTGCGGCATAAATCCATGAAATCAAGAACGAAACGGCGCGGCATTGTCCTGGTCCACACCGGCGAAGGTAAAGGTAAATCTTCCAGCGCTTTGGGGATGGTATTTCGCGCGGCCGGTTGGGGCATGAAAGTCTGTGTCATTCAATTCATTAAAGGACAATGGCGGACGGGCGAGCAAAAAGCCGCCGAACGCTTTGATACTATCGAATGGCACGCTTTGGGCGACGGCTTTACCTGGGATACTAAAAATCCTGAGCAGGACATAAAAACCAGCCGCGAAATATGGGCGTTCGGCAAGCAAAAAATACTGTCGCAGGAATATGATCTGGTGGTGCTGGACGAAATTAATTACTGTTGCGGTTACAATTGGATTTCCGGCCAGGAAATTGCCGATTTTATTATCAGGGACAAGCCGCCCTGGCTGCATCTGGTGCTGACCGGGCGCAATGCCGCCGCCGAGGTGATTGCGGCAGCCGATACCGTGACCGAAATGCGCCCGATAAAACATGCTTTCAGTCAGGGTATTAAAGCGGCTCAAGGTATTGAGTTTTAATTTCCACTCAACACGCGTTGACAGGCGTTGCCGTTATTGCAATATTCGCTTAGAATCCTGAATTCTGGATAAAAACAATAAAAAGCGTTAACTCGCGCAATAAAATTAAAACCATGAGGAAGTGAGATGAGCGAAACTCAAAAATTAATGGCGGCCGTAATCGGTGTTTTTGTGATCGGATTTATTATGGTGGGGGTCAATAAGCAAAAATCCACGGAAGAAATGGAATCGGCTTCGATGATCAGGGCCTATTCATCCATGCAAACCATGGCCAATCAAAAATGTCCCAAAGCAATCCTGGAAGAAACCGGCGAGCAAGTGTACTTCCCCACCTCCACCCAAAGCGATAAAGAAACTTATCTGACGCTGAAATATGAAGGCGAAAGCGGTAAGTTCAAAAAAGCCTCCTGCACTTTGCGTCTGGCGCAAGGCGGTATTTCAGAGCTTATTATTGATGACAAGGTACTGGTCAATAAACCGGAAAAATAAAGCCCGATATATCCCGTCTTAACGATTGAGACGCGGTACGCTTAAGCAAAACGCTTTAAAACGGTCAGCAGATAATCGATATCCTGTTCGGTGTGCAGGGCTGAAATTTGCAGCCTGATTTCCTGCTCGCCCTGGGCGACGACCGGATAATTCAAGCCGGTCGCCAGAATGTCATGATCAAACAAATGCCGCACCAGCGCTTCGGTTTTGGCGGTATCACGGATTAACAAAGGAACGATGGGATGCTCGCCCGGCAGCGTGGTAAAACCGGCTTGCGTCAGTCCGCTTCTGAGCCTTGCCGCCAAATGCCGGATATGCGCCAGCAAGGCCCGGCCTTCCGGGCTATCCAGAAGACTTAGCGCCGCGCTCGCCGCCGCCGCTTCGCCCGGCGTGACCGGATTGGAATAAATATAGGATGCGGCCGATTCTTTCAGATAATCGATGACCGCCCGGCTTGAAACCACATAACCCCCATTAACCCCCAAGGCTTTGCCCAGTGTCGCAATCAGAATATCGGCCCGGGCTCCGGTGATTTCCTCGCTGCCTCGGCCATTAATTCCCACTGCGCCGACGCCGTGGGAATCATCAATCACGGTGATGATTCCCTGTTCATAGTCGGCTTCGTGCCGCTTGCAACATGCGCTGATGGCCGCAAGGGGCGCATGGTCGCCGCGCATACTGAAAATGCCGTCAGTGACCACGCAGACGCGTTTAGCACCGCCTTTATGCGTTATCAGCAACTGCTCCAGGGCGACGACATCGGCATGGGGATAGACGGCTTTGTCCGCAAGCTTGGCCAGACGTATCGCGTTGATGATGCAATTATGATTCAAGGCATCGCTGATCACTACCGTGTGCTCATCAATCAGCGCCGGTAACACGCCTATCATCGCGGCATAAGCGGCGCTGAACAACAAACCGGCCTCGCGCCCGTGAAATGCGGCCAACTGTGCTTCGAGATCCACATGCGCCTGGTAAGTACCGCTGATAAAACGCACCGCGCCAGGCCCTATGCCAAATTGTTCCGTGGCTCGTATTTCCGCTTCAATAACTTTGGGATGTACGCCCAATCCCAAATAGACATTGGCGTTCATACGTAAAAACCGGCGTTGCGGGTAGCCTTTCAACACTACGCGCGGCCCTGAACCATTGCCTTCGGGCGTAAAGCCCGTGATGATTTTCTCTTCGCTTTTGGCCAGTCCTTGCGCCTGTTTGTTTTTAACAATAGCGGTCAACAGCGGTTCGAGTTTTGCCAAAGTCATGCTTGTCTCCTTTTCGGATAAGAGATGTGTTCAAGCATATCACTGACCATGGCCGCCAAGTCAAATTCGGAATGCCAACCCCATTCTTCACGCGCGGCGCTGTCGTTCATATGCCGGGGCCAGGAGTCGGCGATGGCCTGACGGATTGGATCAATGCGGTAATGCACGCTAAAATCCGGAATGTGTTTTTTTATTGCCGCCGCCAATTGCTCGGGCGTGAAGCTCATTGCGGTAATATTAAAAGCGTTATGGTGGCTTAAATGATTGAGATCGGCCGCCATCAGTTGCAAAATTGCAGCCAGAGCATCCGGCATATACATCATATCGAGGCGGGTATCGGGTTTTAAAAAACAAGAGTAACCGTGCCCCCGGGCGGCGGCATGGAACATTTCCACGGCATAATCGGTAGTGCCGCCGCCCGGCGGCGTTTTATAGGAAATCAGGCCCGGAAATCTCAAGCCTCGGGTATCGACGCCATAATGTTTGTGATAATAATCACAGAGCAATTCGCCGACAACTTTGGTAATGCCGTACATAGTGTCCGGGCGCTGGATGGTATCCTGCGGCGTGTTTTCCGGCGGCGTTTGCGGCCCGAAAGCGCCGATCGAACTCGGGAAAAACACCGCGCAGCAATATTTACGCGCTATTTCCAGGATGGTGAGCAAGCCGTTCATATTGATATCCCAGGCCATTTGCGGATCGGCCTCGGCGGTGGCCGACAACAGCGCCGCCAGATGAAACACGGTATCGATTTTGTTTTCCCGGACAATCCGTTCCAGAGCTGTCGCATCCCGGATATCCAGCTCATGGAAAGGCCCGCCTGCTGCAATCGCCGGGTCGCGTGGCGGGCGTTGATCGACGCCAATGACATTGTCCGCGCCATGGCGCTGCCGTAATAGCGGTGTCAATTCGGAGCCTATTTGACCGGTCGCGCCGGTAATCAAGATCTTGTTCATGCGTTTTGGCCGCCGTTGGAAATCCAAAAAAACCTTTTCACTGCTGTAGGAGTCCGGTAAATCGGGTTCCTACGGGGCAGTGAATAACCCAAAAACAATCTCAATGATTTTGTATGAACCGTTCAAACTCTGCCAATGGCATGGGTTTGCCGAAAAAGTAACCCTGATAAGCCAGGCAACCATGCTGTTTCAGGAATGCGTATTGCTGTTCAGTTTCCACACCTTCGGCAATCACTTCCATGCCCAGATTAAGGCCCATCGCGATAATCGTCTGCACAATCGTGGCGCTATCGGCATCGTAAGCAATATCACGGATAAAACTTTGATCGATCTTGAGCTGATCGAGCGGCAATTTTTTAAGGCTCGACAGCGATGAATAACCGGTGCCGAAATCATCCATCGAAAAACGCACGCCGATGCCTTTTAACCTGTGCATTTTGCCGATGGTGTCATCGACATTGTCCAGAACCAGTGACTCTGTCAACTCCAGCTTGAGCCGTTTCGGATCGATGGCTTGCTCCTGCAATATCCGGCGTACTTGTTCGACAAAATCAGGCTGACGGAACTGGCTGGCGCTGACGTTGACGGCCAGTTGCAAATTGCAGGTTGTATCGCTGTCCGCCCACTTTTTGATTTGCGCACACGCCTGTTCCAGCACCCATTGACCCATGGCCACGATCAACCCGGTTTCCTCAGCCAGCGGGATAAATTCAACGGGTGATACCAAGCCACGCTTGGGATGGCGCCAACGAAGCAAAACTTCGGCGCCGGTTAAAGATAAGCCGTCACTCATTTGCGGCTGAAAAAACAGCTCGAACTGGTAAGCCGCCAAAGCCTGACGCAAGTCTTTCTCCAGCGCCATCCGGGCGTTAATAGCCACCTGCATGTCGGGATTGAAAAAACGCAAGACATTGCGTCCCGAAGTCTTGGCTTGATACAAGGCTATGTCCACTTGCTTAAATAGATCATCCCGAACCGGCTCATCATTGAACACTACCGCGCCGATACTCGATGTGCAGAAGTATTCGTGCCCGGCAAGTTGATACGGCCGGCTGAGTGCGAATAAAATCTTGGCGCCAACCGTTTCAGCCTGCACCGCCGCTTCAAGGGTCTGAGAATTCAAATTTTCCAGAATGACGACAAACTCATCGCCCCCTTGCCGGGCTACGGTATCGCCTCTGCGGACACAGCTAAGCAGGCGTTCGGCAACCTGTTGCAACAGTAAATCGCCCTGGTCATGACCGAGCGTGTCATTGAGTATTTTGAAATGATCCATGTCGATAAACAGCAAGGCGCCCTGTTGACCGCTGCGTTTACAGGCGATCAGCGTTTGCTGCAAGCGCTCTTGCAGCAAACGCCTGTTAGGCAAACCCGTCAATGGGTCATAAAAAGCCAGACGCTGAATTTCTTCTGCCGCCGCCTTGTTCATGGTGCTGTCCGACAGCGTCGCGACATAGTGGCTGACGAAGCCTGCCGTATCTTTTACCGCAGTAATGGCAAGATGTTGTAAATAATTGTGGCCTTGCTTGTTCTTGTTCCAGATTTCGCCTGCCCAGCTTCCCTTATCAATAAGGGTCTTCCATAACGCGGAATAGAACTGCGGCGCCTGGAGACCGGATTTGAGAAAACGCGGCGTTTGACCCAGCGCCTCCTGCGCGCTAAAGCCCGTGATTTGGGTGAAAGCCTGGTTGACCCGGACAATCACTACGTCGGCATCGGTGATCATGATGCCTTCTTGCGCTTCAAAAGCGATGGCGGCGATTTTGAGTTCCAGTTCGTTTTGCTTACGCTCGCTAATATCGGTATGGGTGCCTATCATACGCAAGGGTTTATCCTCTGCATCACGGCTCACCAGCATGCCTCGGGACAATAGCCATTTCCAGGCGCCATCCTTGCAGCGCATACGAAATTCAACCGTATAATTCGGCTTTTTGCCCGCCAAATATTCCTGTAGTGCTGATACCGTTCTATCCTTGTCATCCGGGTGCAGCGCTTCAAACCAGGCGCCGCCGTTATTTGGGAATTCACCGTCGGCATAGCCGATTATGTTATTAAAACGCCTGGAAAATAATGTCTCATCCGTTTTCAGGTTCCAGTCCCATACCCCATCGCCCGCCCCTTCCAGGGCGAATTTCCAGCGCTCTTCACTGTTTCTAAGCTCTTGTGTCATCTGCCGGTTACGTGAGACTGCGGCAATGATCAAAAGCAGCAGCGACAGGAAAACGGTGGCCAGAGTAACCAGCGTGGCCAGCGCATGCGGCGTTAAACCGTTTGGCGGCAATGAATTGCTGTCGCCTCTGACAAAATAGGTGGCGGCCATGGCGGTGTAGTGCATGCCCGACACCGCCAACCCTAAAACAATAGCAATCAGTGAATCACAGCTGTTTTTCCGGCAATCCATCGCGTTTTTTACATGCAGGGCGAAAAAAGACAAGGCGACGGCAACAACAAGCGATAGTATAAAGCCGTATGGATTGTAGAGCACCATACCTTCCATGCGCATCGCCGCCATGCCGGTATAATGCATGGCGCCAATGCCGCCGCCAAGCAAGAAGGCGCTTAAGCCTTGTGACGAAGGTTTGTGGTCATGGCACCACAATACACCCAAGGCTACACCGCTGGCTAAAATGCCCGGAAGCATCGAGACCAGGGTAATGAGCGGGTCGTAAAAAATCCTGCAAGGCAGCTTCAGGGCTATCATGCCAATAAAATGCATGGCCCAGATACCGACGCCTAAGGTGAAGGCGCAAACACCTATCCAGATCAGTTTATCGAAGGTACTGTATTGATGGGCAATGCGCGAGGATGCATTCAACTCGGCGTAGGCGGCCAGTATGGCGACCAGCACGGAAATGATAACCCAGACAGGTTCGTAGGAAGTGGTATAAAGCAGATTCGGTGCAGGCTGAGTCGATAAAAACGGGATCATACTGGCTATATTGAAGTTTTGAGACTGATTGTCAGTAATTCCCGAGCCTTTTCGAGAACCGGTTATAATTTTTAACGACATTGATTTTTCTGAAATCTTGCATTGAAAGCATAGCCCATGAACGCCAAAAAAGAAATTCATGACTAAACCAGCCTGACTGGAATCATGAACTTTATTTTAACAGTGCGAGCCGCAACTATTTTTAAACTACCGGGATAACAGGTACAATTGCCAGCCTTCAAGCGCTGATTCCGCATTAATGGTAAAACGGAGACTATTGAATGACCCTTTTGGTTGGTATTATCATGGGTTCGACATCTGACTGGGAAACCCTGCAATTTGCCGCACAAAAACTCGAAGACCTGGGAGTCCCCCATGAAGTCAGCGTGGTGTCCGCACACCGAACCCCCGACAAACTGTTCAGTTACGCCGAAACAGCGGCAAGCCGTGGCCTGGAAGTGATCATAGCAGGCGCCGGCGGCGCCGCGCATTTGCCGGGTATGGTGGCCGCCAAAACCCCGGTGCCGGTATTGGGCGTGCCGGTACAGTCAAAAGCGCTCAATGGCATGGATTCATTGTTGTCCATCGTGCAAATGCCCGCCGGCATACCGGTCGGCACGTTGGCGATCGGCAAAGCCGGGGCCATCAATGCCGCGTTACTGGCTACGGCCATCGTCGGCAATAAATACCCGCAGTATCGGCAGGCGTTAAACGATTTCAGGCAACGACAAACCGAAGCGGTATTGGCGCATTCCGACCCACGGGAGCGGAATTTATGATTATTGGTGTGTTGGGCGCAGGGCAGCTCGCCAGAATGCTGGCTTTGGCCGGTAAACCCTTGGGCTTGCAGTTTATTTTTTTGGATCCTGCGCCTGAGTCCTGCGCGGCTGAAGTCGGCGAACATTTGCAAGGTGCTTATACCGATCGGGCATTATTGGCGCAACTGGCGCAGCGCTGTGATGTCGTGACTTACGAATTCGAAAATGTACCGGTAGAGATAATCGACCTTATCGCCGAACAGACGCCCGTTTATCCGCCCGCTAAAGCCCTGGCCGTGGCCCAGGACCGATTGCTGGAAAAAAACTTTTTCCGCGATTTGGGTATTGCGACCGCGCCTTATGCTGCGGTGAACAGCTTGGCGGAACTGGAGCGGGCCATATCCGACATCGGCTGGCCTGCCATTCTGAAAACCCGAACCCTGGGTTATGACGGCAAGGGCCAGGCGCTGACGCGCTCATCCGAAGATTTGGCCGGAGCCTTAGAGCAACTGCAAGGCGCGCCCGCCATTGTCGAAGGTTTTGTAGCGTTTCAGCGGGAAGTCTCGATTATTGCCGCGCGCAGTGTTTCGGGCGCGATTGTTTATTATCCCTTGTCCGAAAATCAACACCGTAACGGCATCCTGCGTCTGGCGAAAAGCTCTGCAAACGACCCGCTCCAGTCCGAAGCCGAAGTTATTATCACACGGCTACTGGAGGCGCTGGATTACGTCGGCATACTGGCGCTGGAGTTGTTTGACCTGAACGGTCACTTGGTCGCCAATGAATTTGCGCCCAGAGTACATAACTCAGGGCATTGGACCATAGAAGGCTCGGAAACCAGCCAGTTTGAAAATCATTTGCGCGCGATTCTCGACCAGCCTTTGGGCGATACGGCAACACGAGGCTTTGCCGCGATGCAGAATTTCATCGGCGGAACGCCCTCACTTGCAGAAGTGCTTGCCATACCCAAGGCGCATATGCACTTATACAACAAAGCGCCGCGCAAAGGCCGTAAAGTAGCCCATGCAACGCTTCGGGCCGATAACCCGGAAGAGCTTGCAGAACAGGTTGCCGTATTAAAGCATTTGGCCGATCAAAGCGATGATTCCTGACGGCAAGAGCTGCTCGAATACTTATTCAGCCGTTTTGGCCGGGCTTGATACAGCCTGGGCTGACGGCGTTTTTTCCTCGGCAGGCGCTTGAGTGTCAGCCACTTTAAGCAACCACCCGTCCTCGCCTTTGCACCCTAAAACAGCCCTGGCACTGGCGTTGATTCTGACAAACTTCCCGTTGAGAGAAGGCGGCAGCTTGGCTTTGATCCGATAAAAAATATTTTTATTTTCTATCGATAATTCCAAAGGCTGATTTTTTGCCGTCACCACCAAAGTCTCGGGATTGGTCCACCCTGACACGGTAAAGCTGAGTTCGGCTTCGGGCGGCACTTCTTTTTTTTCGGCGGCGTTGTAAATCGGCAGATTAAAACCTTTGAACTTAGGGTCTTTACAGATTTCCTCAGGCTCCTTGTCAGTATAAGCCACGGCAGAATCAGCCAACATCAATGCAGCCAGAAAACCGGTAATTTGTAATGTGTTTTTTATAGTCATAATCTCATTATCTTATAGTTATTATAGTCAACAAATCCCTTTCAAAAACTCCAACTTCTGAACGGCCCCGGGCAATCAATTTATCAGCCCACTGTGCAAAGCAAAATTTACTCACTTTAATTTTTTTTGCGGCGTAATTCAACTGATTATAATTCGCTTCAAAAGCCGTTCAGAGTCAATAACAGCCAGCGCATTCACCTTTAAGAGGGCGTCTTATCGATCGCACAAATAGCGCATTGTCTTGTACAATATAGACAATCTAACTTTTCGCAAGAGAGCATCACCTTGACTGCACAAAATAAAGACAGCCTGAATTATAAAAGCGCCGGCGTTGATATTGAAGCCGGAAATGAATTGGTCGAACGCATCAAACCCATCGCCGCCAAAACCAGAACCGCCGGCGTTCTGGCCGGTTTAGGCGGTTTCGGTTCATTGTTCGAACTGCCGCTGGATCGCTATCGAAATCCCATTCTGGTATCCGGTACCGATGGCGTCGGCACTAAATTGAAACTGGCCATCGAACTGGGCATTCATAATACGATCGGTATCGATTTGGTCGCGATGTGCGTCAACGATATAATCGTCCAAGGCGCCGAGCCGTTATTTTTTCTGGATTATTTCGCGACCGGAAAACTCGATGTTGACACCGCCGCAGCCGTTATCGAAGGTATCGGACGCGGCTGCGAACTGGCCGGAGCCGCATTGGTCGGCGGCGAAACAGCGGAAATGCCGGGCATGTATGCGGACGGCGAATACGATCTGGCCGGATTTTGCGTCGGCATCGTCGAAAAAGACAACATCATAGACGGCAGACAGGTCAAGGCGGGCGATAAACTCATCGGCCTCGCCTCATCCGGGCCACATGCCAACGGTTATTCATTGATTCGCAAAATCCTCCGACAAAATAACACGCCGTTGACGCAATGCTTAAACGGCGTACCTTTGGGAAAAGCCTTGCTGGAACCGACCCGGATTTATGTCAAATCCTTGCTGAAATTAATCGAAACTGTTCCTATCCATGCCCTGGCTCATATCACCGGGGGTGGCATTACCGAAAACCTGCCACGGGTTTTGCCCGAAGGTGTCGATGCCTATATTGACCGCAAGGCCTGGGAGTTTCCGGAAACGTTCAAGTGGTTGCAACAGCAGGGTAATGTCACGGCTGCAGATATGCTGACCACTTTTAATTGCGGTATCGGCATGATGCTATGTGTAGCGCCCGAGGATGAAGCCAAAACTCTGGCCACCTTGGCGCAGTTGGGTGAAACAGCTTATGCGTTGGGTGATATTGTCGAATCCGAAGGCAATCCCGCCGTTATTTACAGCTGACAGCAACGATTATAAAAAGACAATAGCCCCGGCTTTTTGGCGCGCGGCCTGTTCCATAGCCCCCGGATTTTACGTCAAATGTTTTCAAAAAACCTGCCAGCCGGGCAACGGCCCCTTCAATCGGTGCCGTCAAGTTGTCCGCTTTGCCGGTCTTCAGCCATTTTTCATTATAATGTTGACCGGCAACGCGACTATTACCGCTGTGACATCTGCGAACTGATTTTTGTCCCGCCCGCCCAGCATTTGAGTTTGAGCCGGGAGAAAGCCGTCTATGACCAGCATCGGAACGAAATACACGACATAAACTATCGAAAGTTTCTGTCCCGGCTGTTTTTGCCCTTGTCCGGTCGCCTCAAAATGGGTAGTCGCGGTTTGGATTACGGTTGCGGTCCGGGCCCCGCTTTAGCCGCTCTGTTCGCCGAACAAGGCTTCTCCATGTCCGTGTATGATCCTTTTTACGCCAATCAGCCCGAAGTTTTGCAGCCCTATTATGATTTTATAAGCTGCACCGAAGTGGCCGAGCATTTTGTAAACCCCGAACGCGAGTTCCGGCGTTTGTTTTCGTTATTGCGACCCGGCGGATGGCTCGGACTCATGACCAAGCTAAGCCGAGATAAACAGGCGTTTATCGACTGGCACTACAAAAACGACCCGACCCATATCAGTTTTTATTCAAAAAACACTTTCCAATGGCTGGCGCGGCAGTACCCGTGCCGTCTTGAAATTATCGGCGATGACGTCATCTTGCTGGAATTTTGCCCAAGCTGACGCCCATCTGGAGGTATGTCAAAGCATTTGCCGATGATACAAGGGATCATCAGTGCTGAACAAATGGGCATAATCGCGTTGTAACAGCGCTTTGTCGGATGCCGACAAAGTCACCTGATAAGCGGCAGCCGGTGTATATAACACGGTAAGACCGCCGTCAACGACCAGCCGTAGTTTTTGTTTTTGTAACTCTAAAGCCAGGGCAACGAGCCAGGCGTTTGCCGTTTCATAGCTACCGAGCCTGGCCAGTAATGGCTGGAGTTGCGCCGTCTTGCAAACATTGATTACGGCTGAACTCAATGAGATATTGCGTGGCAGCCCGCCATAGGCACCCATGCCATCGGCTGTTTTATCCCAACCGCGCAAGGGATAACAAAAAACGCCGCGCCGATAAGCGAGGCCGCAGTGATCGACTTCGGCATAAGTATTGATAACTTTGGCACTGCTCAAAGCAACGCCTTGCGGCGCCAAATTGGCGGTCAACTTGAGTAACAGCGTTGTATCCGTCAATGCTATTGTCGGCATCAGTAACAACACATAGGGCGATTGGCATTGCTTGACCAGCCGGTTCAAACACTTTCCCGCGCCCTCGTCCGGTTCAAGCCATGACACAGATGTCAGGTTTACCCTTGTTTGCGCTGTGAGCTTGTCTAAAACCGGCGCTGTCTCGCCCTCAGCTTCAAGAACGATAACATCGATATCGGGCGTCTCTATATGCCGGATAATTTGATAGCTGCCAAGCCATGAGTGCGCAGGATGTTGGGCCTGCCCCCGCTCGCCGCGTCTTTTCAGGGCGTCGTTCAAGGCGCGTAAGGCCGCATCGAAGGCGTAGTGTTTATTTGCCGGATTTAAAGCCACCGAATCGGCAGACTGGCGCCATGAGTACAAAACGCGCGGAATATGCCTGACCTGCCCGGTCAGCTCCGCCAAACGCAGATATAAATCATGATCCTGAGACCCTTCAAAACCCTCGCGAAAGCCCCCTGCCCGCTCTATTAAACTGCGCCGGATAACCGACAAATGCAGAATATAGTTATAGGTCAGCAATAACTCCGGCGACCAGTCCGGTTTGACATGCGGGCAACAGTGCCGCCCCTGACTGTCGAGTTTGTCATTATCCGAATAAATCCAGTCCGTTTCAGGATGCCGGTTGAGTAATTTGACCACCTCATATAAGGCTTCGGGCACTAAATAATCGTCATGATCGAGCAATGCCACATAGTCGCCGTCAGTCAAGCGGAAAGCCTCCTGACTGCTTGCGGTAATGCCTTGATTATCGTCGCGCAACACTAATTTTACTTTGCCTGGAAAGCGTTTTTTAAAAGCTTGCAGCGTGTCCCTGACAACAGCGAGGCCCGAACCGTCTTCAACAATACACAATTGCCAGTGCGGATAGATTTGTTTAGCGACCGATTCCAGACAAGCCTGGAGTTCAGCCGTATCTACCCTGAAAACAGCAAGCTGTATGCTGATCAGAGGCTTATATGACAGGTGTTTTAGAGCCCGCCGACGGTATCGCAGGGCAAGACTTCGCAAAAATTGCCGAAGCCGGGGATAGCGTTTTAACAAAGGCTCACTGCAACGCAAAAAGCGCCTACGGAAATGCTCCATTATGCCTGGCTCAATAAATGTTCATACAGTGCCAATAACTGACTGATAGTTTGCTCATGGGTATGGTGCTCGCAGATATGGCGGCGCATTGTTACACCGGCGTGACGCCTTTTTTCGGCATCGATGAGATAAGGCCACATGGCATCGGCGAATTTTTTTGCCAAAGGCGCACTGTTGTCAATTAAAAACTCAGCGGGCAACAGCTCACTTTGCGCCCCCACATCGGTAAAAAAAATCGGTGTTTGCATCGCCATGGCTTCATAGCTGACTAAAGCGAGCCCTTCATTGGCCGAGGGCATCATCAATACATCGCAATCCCGATACACCGGACGAGTATCCTGTAGTTGCGGGTGTAACAGAATAGTCGTGCCGCGCGCGCGCCGTATGGCGCGTTTAATCTCCGACTCCAAAAGGCCGCTGCCGACCATTAAAAACACGAGTGGCCGGGTTGCCCCGGATTGTTGCCAGCGTTGCTGTAATAACTGCGCCGCTTCAATGAATTTCAGCGGCTGTTTCTGGGCGCTGAAACGCCCCAGAAAACCCACCAGACAAGCCTGATCGGGAATATTTAAAGCGTGTCTGATTTGCCCTTTTGCCACACGCTCGGGATCAAAATAATGGCTATCAACATTTAAATAAATGACCGAAATTTTGTTGTCCTGAATCTGCCAGCGTTGTGTTAAAAAATTTTTCAAAAACTGGCTGATGACATGATGATGATTGATAAAAGCTTCAAACCTTCGCGCGGAAGCTTCTGCATAGCCGCCGTCATTGGGCGGTAATTCGACGATATGCAATGAATCGAGAATTTGCAGTCGGGGATGAAAGCGCCGGATATGGCGCAGCGCATCGTAGGCGCGAGCGGCGTGATGCAAATGCAGTAAGCGGATGTGCCGACTGCGAATCAGGTATTCATAAAAAACCGGCACGGCATGATCGGGCAAAAATCCGGGTAAATGAAATACAGCCTCGACGTGTTCGATGATGTCCGTTTGCCAGTGGTTAAACGAGGCAATATCAGTCGTCACATAAACAGCATAACGCTCTTTCGGCAGCGCTTTGACCAAGTCCACGGCAAATTTTTCAGCGCCGCCCAATTCCAGCCAATGCGTGGCGATCAAGACCGGAATGCGGGGTTCATGAACCGTTAGTTTGGGATTCAAGGCAAGATCGGGGCGAATGAATTCAGCATGCCACGACTTTGCCAGGGCAAGAGGGTATTCGGTCGCTTGAGTACGCGTTATTTTGGGCGGTGTCATCAATTCACGCAAGGCATCGGCTTTACGTTTCAGGAATGATTTTTGTTCCGGCGATAATTTATTTTTTAAGTGCCGCGATAACGACAGGCGCGCAGATGTGTGCTGCGTTTTACCGGCGATCAGGGCATGTGAAAAGCAAAGTGTTTTCGGTATGGGCGACCTGCCAGAATCATGCGGCTCGTTGCGGCTGAGTCCTATGAAACCTGACGCCATAACGGAGCGCCGACCGTGATTTTTCAAAGGCACCAAACACAAAGGGCGCGAGTTATCGATTGAATTTGACAGCGGCCAGATAACCTGATCATAGTCCGGATGAGTCAATAACGCCCAGGTCATCTGTTCCAACAGATTCGAGGCGCCATCGGGCGCTTGCTCGGGCAGTTGTGCGTAATTAAAATAAAAATCATTGCCGCCTTTGACCGCACTTATCGGCACTGTTTGCCGTGCTAAAAATGCTTGCCAGCGAGCAGGAAGGTCGGCACCGAAGATATCGCCGAAAACACATCGAACGGACGGCGATTCAACAACAGAAGTCTTGATTTGGCTGGGCACTGTAATAGGTTGATTGAAAGTTCAGAGAATAAACGTGCGGGACGGCAAGGGACAAAATAATACAAGTCTTTTGTTGGTCTGTCACTACAAGCCGCTACGAGCGATAACACCTCTACCAAAATAAAAATACAGAAGCTTAACAAAATGTCGGGTTATTGTTAGAGTAGTCACTATAAGACAGCGGCGATTCGCCCGAAACGATGCTCAGCCGCCCCCGTTTTTCGATCAACATCTTTCGTACTTCAAATTCGGGCACCGCTTTAAGGAGGCCCCTCACCTAACGCTAGGTGAAGGGCCGAATTTTGATCTACGATGAGTATACATCCACTTCAAAAATCCAGGATTCACCATGAAGCCAACACATACACCGTTTTTAATTCTCATCGTCAGCTTTTTTTCACAACTGTCTGGCTGTACAACAGCGGAGCCGACCCGGGGTGACTTTATGATCAATCAGGGCGCTTCGATGGTGGATGTCGGGGTCAAGTGGAATGAGGGCAACAAGCTGGTGGAAATCGGCAATGATATGATCGCCCAGGGCCGTGACAACGTCAACGAAGGCACGAAGCTGATCGACAAAGGTAATCAACAGATCAGTGAAGGCAAAAATCTGATCATTGAAGGTAAAAAATTGCTGGCTGAAAGCGAAAACACCTATCGTCAAAGAACCAAGCCTGCAACGCCTGTGCAAGAACCCGAGATTGAAGTTTTTCCACTGGCGGAATAATTATCACAGCCCATTGATAGGCGCAAAACAGCCATTGCTGTTTATCAGGAGATGACATTCCACTACCTGAAAAAATTACTACTGGCCGCTTGTGTTTTGACTGCCGACATGGCGCAAGCCGCTGAATCCGAAATCGCGATAAAGGGTATTGACGGCGCGCTAGCCGATAATGTACGGGCTTTTTTAAGTCTCTATAAAGAAAGTTGCGACACGCCCAAATGGCGAGTACAAAAAGTTTTTGCCCAGGCCGATCAGGAAATCGGCATGGCTTTGCGAGCCTTGGGTCATTATCATCCCGTCGTCACTAAAACACTGGTTTTTACAGAAAACTGCTGGCGTGCCGACTTTGATATCAAGGCCGGGCCGCCGGTCATTATCAGACAAGCAAAACTTGAAGTGACCGGCGCGGCACAAAACGATCCTGCGTTTATCAAATTACTGGCGGCGTTTCCCCTGAAGCCAGGCAAAACCCTCAATCATGGCGTTTATGAATCGCTCAAACAAAGCTTGCACTCGCTGTCGCTGGAACGCGGCTATATCAACGCCAAATTCAGTCGAAAGCTTCTGCGCATCGACCCCGAGACCAATAGCGCAAACATCGAATTGATTTATGCTTCGGGGCCCCGATTTTATTTTGGCGAAGTCCATATCCGGCAAGATATTTTAGATCCCGACTTTGTGCGGCGCTATATTAACATCAAGCCGAACGAACACTATTCCAGTAAAAAACTGGCGGCGATTTATAACGGCCTGGCCGCCAGCGCTTATTTCAAAACCCTGGAACTGCAACCGCGCTTAGCTAATATCGAAAACCTCAGAATTCCGCTCGATATTGTGCTGTATCCTGAAAAAAAACACAGCTATACGCTGGGAGTGGGCTTTGATACCAACTACGGCCCGGTATTCAGCGCGGGCCACACCAACCGGCGCATTAACAGGCAGGGGCATTCGCTTGTCACTACCTTGAATGTGTCACCGGTACTATCGACGGTGGACAGCCGTTATATCGTGCCGCTGCAAAACCCTGTCACCGACAGCTTCAGTCTCGGCTTAGGTTATAAGCACGAAGAACCGGATACTTTCAAATCCGATCAGTTCAAGCTTTCCGCACAACGGCAAAAAATCTCGGCTGACGGCTGGCAGAAAATCCTGTTCCTGGATTTGACTCACGAAATTTATCATTCCAGCGATATCGATAAAAGCTCGACACTGTTAATTCCGGGGCACCGCTGGCAAAAAACGCAAAGCAACAATCAGATAAGACCCACTCAAGGTTATCTTCTGAGTTTTTCAGTCGCCGGAGCGCATAAAGCCATTGTTTCCGATGCCAGTTTTGTGCAAGCCGGCGCCAGCGCAAAATGGATAACCCCCGCGCCCGGTTACGGACGCTTTATCACCCGAGGAGACCTCGGCGCCACTTTAATCGATGATTTTAAAAATTTGCCTGAAACTTACCGTTATTTTGCCGGCGGCACCCAATCGATACGGGGTTACGATTACAAGAATCTCGGGCCTACGGATGATAAAAACGAAGTCATCGGCGGCAAAATGCTGACTGTTTTCAGCCTGGAATATGAAAAATTCATCGGCGAAAAATGGGGCGTTGCCGCTTTTGTCGATAGCGGCAACGCTTACAATCTCGACCAGTTTTCACTTAGAACCGGCGTGGGCGTGGGCGCGCGCTGGCTATCACCAGTGGGGCCGATACGCATCGATTTTGCCGTACCGCTGAATGATTCGGGTTCTTCATTCCGGATTCACTTTGCCGCCGGGGCGCAATTATGACCAGGTCATGGCGGCTGAAATTAACCCTGCCTTTTGTCTTCATTGCGCTTATACCGGCGTTTTTTTTCGCAATGCTCGCTACCGAAGCGGGTACGCGCTGGTTTATCCAACAAATTTTAAGTATTGAAAGTCTGGGCACATCGGTCGAAACAATTGAAGGCACATTGCTGCACCGGCTCACGTTAAAAAATGTCCGCTACCAAAGTACGACTGAACGCCTGACTCTCGACAGTTTCAGCTTTAACTGGGAAGCTTCGGCTTTATTGACCGGCGTGGTGCATATTCAGGCCATCACGGCAGACCATGTTTTTCTGGAAACGCTTGCCGAACCTGAACCCACTCCGGACGGCACGGCTTTTACCCTACCGGAAATACCTTTAACCATCATCATCGATGCCGTCGATTTAGGGCCTTTGCACTATCAAGACACCCGTACCGAAACGCTTATCGAACGTATTCAATTAACCGCGCAGTTACGAAACCGAAAACTTCATTTGACGCGGCTGGCGGTACAAATGCCGCAACTCGATATCCAAGGCCAAGGTGAAGTGCAACTGCATCAGTCCTTTCCGATGAAGGCCCAATTCGATTGGTTATTACGGCTGCCGGACACGCCTGAAATCAAGGCTAATACAACACTTGCAGGCAACCTCGAAAAGCTTGACCTGAGTGCTGTTGTGCAGGGCGGCGTTATGCTGAAACTTAACGCTACAGTGCGCTCAGTGGCGACACAGCCTACGTTTAATGTTTCCGGAAACTGGCAAAAACTGCAATGGCCGTTGTCAACGCCGGCCCAAATCAGCAGCCAGACCGGCCATTTTAATCTTAGCGGCACACAGGACAATTACCGGATCGATCTTGACAGCACGCTGGCGGCTGAACAATTAGTCCCTTTTACCCTGAAATTATCAGGGCAAGGCAATACCCGGACATTTTCCCTTAACGAACTCACACTAAGCCCCAAGCAGGGCTACATCACGTTGACCGGTCGCGTGTCCTGGCCAGATGGCATAGACTTTGCTTTAAAAGTAGCCGCGCAGCAAATAAATCCCGGAGACTTTATCAAAGCGGCACCCGGTTCCTTGAATATAAAAGCGGATGCGACAGGCCGGATAAGCGCCGGACAACGCAACGGAACGCTCGTCATCGAACGGCTTGACGGCAGCCTGCACGGCTATCCGATAAATGCCCGGGGCAAACTGGCCCTGGATGGGGAGCAGGTGCGGATAACCCACTTATCGGTACAATCGGCAAGCAATCGATTAAGCGTCAATGGCCGGTTAACGCCGAAACAAAGCCAACTTAGATTCACTATCGATGCGCCGAAACTAGCCACGGTCTGGCCCGGCCTGGCCGGTTCGGTCAAAGGCCAAGGCTCTATCCAAGGCAATTACCAAAACCCTGTGCTCGCTTTGGAACTGGTAGCCAAGCGCCTGAGTTTTGAGGATTATGCGCTACAGCATCTAAAACTGAGCGTCGATTATGCCGAAGCCCTCACCAAGCCATCAACCCTGAATCTTCAGGGATACGGCTGGCACGCAGCGGGACAGACTATCGAGCATGTATCCCTGCAAGGCTCGGGTTCTTTAAGCCGACACCGGTTTGAATCACATATCGATGCAAACACAGTCAAAATGGACTGGGATATAAGCGGCGCTTTCAAAAACAAGCGTTGGACGGGTCTCATCCAGTCTTTGACGCTGGAGCACCAACAATTGCACCGATGGCAACTGGCAAAATCCTGGCCGCTGACTGTTGCTCAACAATCCGGCGTCACCACTATCGAATTACCCAATAACTGCCTGATCCAGGACAGAGCCTCGGTTTGTCTGAGTGTTAACGGTGATATGGACAAAAGACTACAAGGAGACATTAGTGTTACGGACATGAACCTGGACTTGCTCAAGGCCTGGCTACCCGAGGATTTATCGATCACAGGCCGCCTGAATGCGCAAGTTCAAGCGTCTAAACACGGCCAGGAGTTGAGCGCCCAAATGCAAATCGACATCCCCAAGGCACAGGCATCCATAGTCCGTGAAAATGACGAGCCTTTAGTTCTGCCCTTTTCCGCAACCCGGCTCGATGCTGATTATCAAAACGAACGTTTAACGGCGACTATTCATAGCTCGCTGAATGAATCCGATTTTTTTAATGCACAACTTAAAATCGGCCCACAACGAAACCGGCAGCCTGTTCCCTTATCGGGCGCCATTCAAAGTACCATCACCGATCTATCTCTTGTCGATGCTTTAATGCCCGACATTGACCGCCTACGGGGTAAACTGAACGCGGATCTCGTCATTTCGGGGGATAGCCAACAGCCGCAGGTCAGCGGCGTAGTGCGCCTGAGTGAAGCGGGCATGACAGTGCCCAAAACCGGCATCGCCCTCAAAAATATCGCAGTACAAATACAAGGAGACAAAAACCAGCCCGGACAACTGACCCTGAGCGGCCATGCCACTTCCGGCAAAGGTGAAGTGAATTTAAACGGTGACCTGGATTTGAGCGAAGCACACGGCTTTCCGGTTCACATGCTGATCACCGGGAAAAACTTTGAAGTCGCGAAACTGCCGCAAGCTGAAATCGCCCTGTCCCCGAACTTGAAAATTACTCAACAAGGCAATAATACGACGGTCAGCGGCGATGTTACGATTGACCGTGCCACGCTGAAAATAACCGAAATCCCGAAAAATGCAATCGCACCCAGTGCAGATGAAGAAATTGTCGGCGACGAAAAACCAGACTCCAGTAAAAAAGCCTCCTTCCAGGTATTATCCGATCTCAATATCCTATTGGGCAATAAGGTTCATTTTTCCGGTTACGGATTAATCACGCGACTTGGCGGAAAACTGCGCTATACTGGCAGCCTGGAAAAACAGCGTATGCAAGGCAGAGTGGCTATGAGTGATGCCAAATACCAGGCTTATGGACAGGAGCTGAAACTGACGAAAGGTGAGTTTTTATTTAACGGCCCCGTAGACAACCCCTGGCTGAACATAGAAGCGAGCCGCAAGGCCATCGACGAAGATGTAACGGCCTTGTTGACCGTTACCGGCCCTTTGAATGCGCCTGAAACCAAAGTATCGACCCAACCCGCGTTGCCCGAATCCGAGGCGCTGACCTATCTTTTGACCGGGCATTCTCTGCAACGGGTCGGTACCTCTCAATCCAATGCCCTCGCCAGCGCCGCTTTCAGCTATGGCGCGGGACAACTGTCGTGGCTGAGCGATCAGATGGGCATCGACGAATTTCAGGTCGAAGACACCGGAACCGTGGAAAGCTCAACGGTTAAACTCGGCAAGTATATTACACCGAATCTGTATGTCGGTTTGTCACTCGGATTTTTTTCCAATAACTACGCTGTCCTTTTAAAACAGCAATTGACTAAACATTTCAGCTTGCAAACGCAGGCCGGAGACAGCCAACGTATTGATGTCAAATATCAGTTAGACACCGATTGAGCTTAAAAATATAAAAGGTTAAAACATGAAAATACATCATGCCTTATTTATCCCGCTATTCGCGCAATTACCGGGCTGTGACGCTAATCTGAGCGAAAACTGGACACAGCCTATCAACTCAGTGCTGGAAGACATCCGTAACAAGGGCAAATTGATTGTCTTGACCCGCAATGCGCCGACCACCTATTTTCATGAAAACGACAAGGAACAAGGTTTCGAATATGAACTGACGCGACAATTGGCCGAATCACTCAAAATCGAAGTCGAATATAAAGTCTATAACACCAATTCGGAAGTCATGGCCGCGCTGGCGGCCGGCGAAGGCCATATTGCCGCTGCCGGGCTGACCCGGACCGAGCAGGAAGCGGAATATTTTCAATTCGGCCCCAGCTATAAAACCGTCAACCAGTTGGTCGCATGTAACCGCCATATCAAACTACCCAAAACCAACCGGGATTTGCCAAAATATTCGTTATTGGTCATTGCCGACAGCCGTAACGACGAAAAACTTACCGAATTACAAGCCGAACTACCGGCATTGAGCTGGCAAACAACCCGTGACCTTTCAACCGAGCAAGTGCTGAAAAAAGTGGCGCAAGGCGAAGTCGATTGCACACTGGTAGCATCCAATATCATGGCGATCAACCGTATTCATCACCCTGACTTGATCAAAGCTTATACCTTGTCGGAAGAGAAACTGGCCTGGGCTTTACCGGGCAACGCCTCGCATCTTGAACAATACATCGAGACCTGGTTCAAGCAAATCAAAAGCGATTCGACGTTCACGGCGATTAATGAACGCTATTACGGCCATGCCGAGATTTTCGATTATTACGATACCTCGGTTTTTTTGCAACGCGTTAAAAAACGTCTGCCAAAATATAAAGCGTTTTTCAAACAAGTCGCCAACACTTACAAAATCCCCTGGACTTTACTGGCAACCCAGGCCTATCAAGAGTCGCATTGGGATCCTCTGGCCGCAAGCCCTACCGGTGTGCGCGGCCTGATGATGCTGACCGAAGACACCGCCAAAACAGTGGGCGTCCAAAACCGCCTCAACCCCAAACAAAGCATCATCGGCGGCGCTAAATATCTGCAACAACTGCTGCGCAAAATCCCGAAGGAAGTCGCCGAAGAAGACCGCATCTGGTTCGCCCTGGCCGCTTATAACATTGGCTACGCCCACTTATTGGATGCGCGCGCATTGGCTCGGAAAAGCGGTAAAAATCCCAACGTATGGGCCGATATTAAACAGGTTCTGCCGTTACTGGCGCAAAGGCGCTATTTTAAAAACTTAAAATACGGTTATGCCCGTGGCAAGGAACCGGTGCAATATATCAACCGCATCCGCCTGTACCATGATGTTTTAACCAAAACGGTCAGTTCAAAGGCTATTTGACAGTATAAACAGACTCTTCGTTTATTTGGCTTGCTTTACAGAGGCCGACAAGACTATTATTTAGAAATATACGTTTTAAAAATCGCGGCACAATCCCGTATTTTCAATACACGTTAAACCTAAGGAGATTGACATGGAATTTTTAAAAGAACTCGAATCATTGACCGATAAAATTAAACACCAACGCGATGAAATCAAAGTAAAAATACACCTCGCCGGCATGGAGGCAAAAGATGAATGGGAAAAGGCGGAAGAAAAATTCGCAGAGTTCAAAAGCAAAGCCGAAGAAATCAAGAATGACACCCAGGAAACGACCGAAGAATTAGTGTCGGCGACCCGTGTCATCGGCGATGAAATAGGCCAGGCATACAAACGCATAATCGAACGCCTCAAAGCCTGATTTTCTTAGCTGTATTGGACTTTTAATGACCTGGTTTTCGTAACTCAACATTACAAGAGAGCGCCATGAGCAAGTTGACATTCTGGGGCGCGACCGGTCAGGTCACGGGTTCCTGCTATCTGCTTGAAACCGCTACGCAGCGGATACTGCTTGATTGCGGCCTGTTTCAGGGTCGCCGAGAAACGGAACAACAAAACCAGGCGCCCTTTCCTTTTGATCCTGCGATCCTTGACGCCGTCATCCTTTCACATGCGCATCTCGATCATTCAGGGCGTCTGCCAAAATTATACAAGGATGGCTTCAGGGGTACTGTTTTCCTGACTGCGGGCAGTTATCATCTGCTCGATTTAATGCTCAGCGATGCCGCTTCGCTGCAAATGCGCGACACCGAATGGGAAAACAAAAAGCGCCAGCGCGCGGGAAAGAAACTTTTGCAGCCTCTCTACACGCTGGAAGATGTCGAACAACTCCTCAAGTTGCGAAAAAGCCTAAACTACAATCAATCCACTGAGATATTACCCGGCTTGACACTGACTTTTTATGAAGCCGGGCACATCCTTGGCTCCGCTATCGTCAACCTGCAAATCAAAAACCCTGACAGTACCAAAACGCTGGTATTTTCCGGTGATTTAGGCAACCAATGTTCGCCACTGCTGCGTGACCCCCAAACTCTTAAAAACGCCGATGTATTATTGCTGGAATCGACTTACGGCGACCGCGACCATAAACCGATGGATTCGACCCTGACTGAGTTACGAGCTATTCTCAAAGCCGCCCAGGCCAATGGCGGTAATGTGATTATCCCCTCGTTTGCCGTGGGCCGCACTCAGGATTTAATCTATTGGTTGGGCAAACTTTATCAGGAAGGCCACCTGCCCCAACAACAAGTATTTCTGGACAGCCCCATGGCGATTCGGGCCAGCGATATTTATGACGACAACATCGATCTTTTCAATCGTGACGACCCGGCCTTCAGGCAGGTGATTGAAAAAGGCTGGCAAGCCTGGTTGCCGAACCTCAATTATTGCGAGTCCACCGAGGATTCGATGCGCCTGAACCAAATAACCGGCGGCGCTATTATCATTGCCGGCAGCGGCATGTGTACCGGCGGCAGGATTCGCCATCATCTCAAATATAATCTCTGGCGCCGTGACGCCCATATCGTGTTTGTCGGTTACCAAGCCGAAGGCACACTGGGACGGATGCTCGTGGACGGCAACAAAAACATCAAGCTGCTGGGCGCGAAAATAGCCGTACAAGCGAACATTCATACCGTAGGCGGCTTGAGCGCCCATGCCGACCAAAGTCAATTACTGGATTGGGCGTCGGCTTTTGAAGCCCCCAAACCACGCCTGTATCTGGTGCATGGCGAAATTTCCGCCGCAAACTCGCTACGCACCTGCTTCCATCGGTTGAACTGGGATGCGACGCTGCCGCAAGTCGGCCAGACCATCGATATTTAACCCGGTCAGTCCTGCCTTTTAAAATCTTTCCAAACCCCTGCTAACCCAGGGAATACTGTTTTTGCCGTTCAACCGTCGCCAGGGCACGCAGTATATCGAGCACCGGCGGCAAAATACTCGAATCGTTGTCCCGTGGGTAAACCATATAGGCCGGTAACTTGAATTGCAGACTATCGGGAACGATATGGAGTTTCTGAGCCTGAATAAACGTTTCGGCCATTCGAATAGGCAAAAAACACGAACCACCATTGCGGATAATCAACTGCACCCCGAGCCAGCCGATATTGACCACTTGCGCGGGACGTTCGAGATTTGGATAGTTGTTGCTGTGCTGGGCATAAAAAGCCGGCCCCCAATCGACATAAATATAATCATCGTTCGGCCAGAGCTGATCCGGTTCGGTGCTCAGCAACACCAGGGTTTCATCGAACAGGTGCTCGACCTGAAGACCCGGACTGTGCTGCGGCGTATACATCAGGCCAATGTCCAAAGTGCCTTCGATCAGACAGCGCATTAAATCTTCCTCAAAACCAATATCGCAGTGTATGGAAACATCCGGCGATAGCCTCCGTATTTCTCCAATCCATCTCGGCAACAAGGCCTCCTCCCATAACGCGATACGCGCGCCTAAGGTGATGCTGGCGCGAAATCGGTCGGGCAAGCCAATATCGTGGCGGGCTTGTTCCAATGTCAATAACAATGTTTTGGCATGACGCAAAAAGCGGCGGCCTTGCAATGTCAATTGCGCACCTGAACGGTTACGCACGAACAGTGGCGTTCGCAGATAAATCTCCAATCGTTGGATGCGGGTGCTCACCGTCGATTGTGTGACATACAGCCGCTTGGCCGCCTCCTGAAAGCTGCCATTGGCGGCGACACTTAAAAATGTTTTGATTTGCTCGATGTCCATTGCTATTAGTATCCGCGTTCACAGATAATGTAATCCGCCCGCTTGCGCTTGCCACGGGTGGTCAGATTACCCTTGACATAGATAGGCCATCGGTGAAGCCCACCTCCTCCCGGACTTGCTTCTGCATGTCCCAACCTGCCTGCTCCAGCGCAGGCGTGATGAACTTGGCGCAGATGTCGCGTTCTGATAGCGCTTTTTTATTAGTCATTCGCGGGTCGGATTGCTTTGGTCTGCACTGGCTGAATTGGGCATATAACATTGCGTAACTTAAAGAGGGGTTAACCGCCGCAAAAACATTATTTTGGTTCATTTTCATTGATGAAGACATCCACCGATTTTTCCAGATAATGATATAGCACCAGCATAGCTACCCCGGAGGCAATCAAGACCGCGACATAATGTTCCATATAGGCCACCAGAATCAGGCATATACCTAAAAAAATGCCCAACAACCGGAACAGCCAACCCGTGGCAATACCGGCCAGATAAGTACCCAATGCCAGCACCAGCAGTAAATCCAGACCGGTGGTTTGATTGTTCAGGCTACCAATTTCGCGCAATACGAAAGTCAGATAAAATGCGACCGCCACACCCAGCCAATGCTGAATTTGTACCCATAAAATTTCGCTAAGCGGAACACCGGAATGTTTGATGGTCTGCCACTCAAGATACAGGCAGGCACCGAAAAACACCGGCACCATCCCCACCCAATACCAATGAGCGAGCTGCTCCAGGGCATCGGCAATGCCCACCCCCAATATCGATAAAAAAATCAATGCGGTAAAAATATAAATATCGCGCCGTACCGCCACCAAACCTTTGCCGATCATCCGTTTGGTTTGTTGCCATAATTTTTGCGTATTCATGTCTCTCTCCCGGTGATTCAGACAATTCTTATAGCCAAGCCAAAGAACCTGTATTTATAGATGAGGTATCTAACGGGTCTTTTTGTCCGCCTTCTGCGTTGCTTGACTTCTACACAGGTCAAACCGGATCGAAGGTGGCGCGTACTTTGCAGGGGCTGATTCATCGAAACAACCCCTGGTTTCGCATTGCCCGCTACTCTTCTTGTTTTTTAACGCCGGTTGTTTCAAGCACATCATCATCTAAGCTGACTTCCATCGGCGCCGTTTTGGAAGTTTGTTCCGCTTCCGCATAGGCATCGATGGACAACGGCAAAGCGGAGATAAGTATCAAGGCGATATAGCTGGCCATGTTATGGATGTGGTTTTTCATCATTTTACTCCTAAAGTGTCACGAAGAATAAGTCATTTACAGCCTGTTAGACTATGACCTGCAATCCATGCCGCGATTATCGTGCCAACGATGCGAGATCCCGAAGGGGCGTAGAGAGACGGGGGTTAATCCTGCGGCTGCCTTCGCGCTATTCTTTACCCATCGTTGAAAACAACCGTTTTCTAACGTTGAATTGTGGATTTCAACCATAACCCCCCCCCACAACACCCTTGATTCCTCCTGAATCATCTCTGTTTTAACACAACTCTATGATTTACCAAGGTGATAATAATTGGCATGTACATTGCTTATCGTTTAGTTGTCCAGTTGCTTAAATTCTGCTCAATAAGTTTATTAACGCTTGTTGCGGAACCGGTGACCCGATGACCGAAATTAAACCACATCAGTCAGGTTACGCTTATGAACAGACTTGTCGTTATCGCTCTCAGAAGGCCTTACACCTTCGTCGTTCTTTCGATATTGATCGTGATATTCGGAATTCAATCGTTGCTCAAATCGCCGACCGACGTGTTTCCGTATATCAAAATCCCCGTGACTTCCGTGGTCTGGGCTTATGACGGCTTGTTGCCAAAAGATGTCGAGGGTCGCATCACCTATATTTTCGAGCGCTTTTTGACTTCGACAGTGGAAGGTATCAAATCTATAAAAAGCCATTCCTATTTTGGCAGCAGCATCATCAATATCTTCTTGCAGGACGACGTCGATCACGCCGCCGCCGAAGCCGATATTGCGGCCATCGCGCAAACCGTGGTCAAAGCCTTGCCACCGGATATTTCGCCGCCGATGATCATGAAACTGGCGCCGTCATCGGTGCCGGTAGCGACGCTGCAAATCACGTCCGATACGCTGACACCGGCGGAACTTTACAATCTCGCCATCATGCGCATCCGCCCGTTGCTGGTCACCGTGGAAGGCGCTATTCTGCCGCATCCTTATGGTGGCCAGGATATGCAGATCATGATCAATCTCGACCAGCAGAAATTACTGGCTCGTCACCTGACACCGGCCGATGTGCATAAGGCCGTCAGTGAACAGAATCTGGTACTGCCGGGCGGTGACCAAAAAATCAATTCAACCGACTGGATCGTACTGACCAACGCATCGGTGCTGAAACTCGAAGATTTCAACAATATCCCGATCAAACGGGAGGGCAATGCCTATATTTATTTGCATGACGTGGCCGATGTCGGTCTCGCCGGTCGGGTACAAACCAACTCGGTACTGGTTGATGGCAAACAATCCGTCATGATTGTGGTGATGAAAAGCAGTGAAGCTTCGACGCTCGCGGTGGTCGATGGCGTCAAAAAGATGATTCCTCGTATTGAAAAAGTCGTGCCGAAAGATGTGCAAGTCAAACTCATCAATGACGCCTCAACTTTCGTAAAGGACTCGATTTCCGATGTCGTGCACGAAATGCTGACCGCCGCCGCGCTGGTCGGCTTGATCGTACTGTTGCTGTTAGGCTCCTGGCGGCCGACGGTCATCATCGCCGCGACCATTCCGCTGTCCATCATGGTCTCACTCACTGTACTGCACCTCATCGGCGAATCGATCAATGTCATGACCCTGGGCGGGCTGGCGCTGTCGGTTGGCGTTCTGGTCGATAACGCCACCGTGATGATCGAGAATATCGACACCCACATCGCCATGGGCAAACCGCTGGAAACGGCGATCATCGACGCCGCCAATCAGATCGTGCTGCCGACTTTTGTCGCCACTTTAGCCATCGCCATCGTCTGGTTTCCGCTGTTCGAATTGAGCGGCGTATCCGGTTGGTTGTTCATGCCGATGGCGGAGGCGATTATTTTCGCGATGCTGGCCTCTTTTGTGTTGTCGTTCACACTGTTGCCAACCATGGCGAAGTATCTGTTGATCGATCACAACGCACCCAAGGCGCACCCGCACCCCGATCATCCTGAAGACGACGCGGAAGCCGAAGTCATCTACGAGCTGACCAACCGCGAAGCCGAGGAAGAGGCCCTGGCCAATATCGGCGGCACCCATTTTGCCGAGTCATTACCCGATCCCGAGTATGAGGCCGAACGCTCCCGAAATGTTTTCGGCCGCTTCCAGCAACGGTTCGAACACGGGTTCAACCGATTTCGTGATCGCTACCAAGCCTTGCTCGAACAATCGGTCGCCCGGCGCGGACGCTTTGTCGGCATTGCGCTGGCACTGGCCCTGGCTTCTTTGGCTTTGTTTTATTTCAACGGCCGCGACTTCTTTCCGGAAATCAAATCCGGAACTTTGCAAATGCACATGCGGGCGCCTCTGGGTACGCGCATCGAAGTCGCCGGACGCATCGCCTCACGGGTCGCCCAAGACATCGCAACATTGCTGCCCGGACAAGTTGAAGGCGTGATCAGTAATTGCGGACTGCCGGTCGGCCCGCATAATCTCGCCTTCATTCCGACGCCGACCATAGGCTCCCAGGATTGCGATTTGACCATCTCCCTGAACAACGAGCAATCGCCGGTATGGGATTATCGGCGTATTCTGCGCAAAGGTTTGAGAGAGCGCTATCCAGGCACCGAGTTCACGTTTCAGCCGTCCGATCTGACGGCGAAAATTCTCAATTTCGGTTCGCCCGCGCCTATCGATGTGCAAATCAACGGCCCGGACATGGACGACAATTACGCCTTCGCCCGCAAGCTGGCCGACAAACTGCGGCATATTCCCGGCACCGCTGATGTGGTCATTCAGCAGACCATGCGCACGCCGACCCTGGTCGTCGAAGCCAACCGCTCGTTCGGATTGGGGCTCGATATTACCCAGAAAGACTTCGGCGACAATCTGTTGATGACCACCGCAGGCAGTCAACAGGTCGATCAGCAATATTGGCTCGATCGCTCATCCGGCATGTCGTATCGGATCAATGTCTATACGCCGCAGGCCCAACTTACCAGCCTGAACGATCTGTTGAGCGTTCCGATCGACCGGAACGATAGCGGCGCTTCGAACGGGAATCCGAAATTGCTGGGCAATGCGGCCCGATTGAAAGCGGTTGGAACGCCGGGCGTGGTGACTCACGGCAACATCATGCCACTGTTCGACATTTATGTTTCACCTGAAGGACGCGATCTCGGCGCCGTGCTGGCGGATGTCGAAGTAGCCGCGCACAGCATGGAGGATGCGTTACCGCAGACCGCCGAACTGGCCATTCACGGCCAGGCGGAAACCATGCGTGAAACCTATGTTGAAATGATCGGCGGACTGCTTGCGGCGGTGGTATTGATTTATCTGTTGATCGTGGTCAATTTTCAATCCTGGCTCGACCCTTTCATCATCATTACCGCCTTGCCCGGCGCCTTGGCCGGCATAGCCTGGGTATTGTTTTTGACCGGCACCAACATTTCCACACCGGCTTTGACCGGCGCCATCATGACCATGGGTACGGCGACCGCCAATTCGATTCTGGTCGTGGCCTATGCGCGCGAACGTTTGGAAATGCACGGCGATGCCGTGCTGGCCGCCATCGAAGCCGGTGTTGCCCGCTTTCGCCCGGTGCTCATGACCGCCGCCGCCATGATTATCGGCATGTTGCCCATGTCGATAGGCAATTCCCAGAATGCGCCGCTCGGACGTGCGGTCATGGGCGGGTTGTTGGTCGCAACGGTATTCACTGTATTTTTCGTGCCCTGTGTGTACGCCATCATCTATAGCCGTCGCAGCGCGGGTCAACAACAGAGGATTTGATATGAAACCTTTACATAATACGCATTTCCCACGCGGAAAGGTGCTGATTTTTACCTTGATTCTGGCGGTTGTTTTTTTTATGGGCTATCGCGTTTACCAAAGCAAGGTCAACGCCGCCTTGTTGCGTGACGAAACGCTCGCCAATGCCGTCCCGACCGTGGCCATTATCCACGCCAAAACGGTAGAGCCGAATCAAACCATCACCCTTCCCGGCAATATTCAAGCCTGGTTTCAGGCGCCGATCTACGCCCAGGTCTCAGGTTATGTAGCGGTGTGGCTCAAAGATTACGGCGCCCAAGTGAAACAAGGCGAGGTGCTCGCCAAAATCAACGCACCGGCGCTTGACGCGCAATACCGACAAGCCAAGGCCGACCTGGACACGGAACGCGCCAAATACGCGCTGGCCGAACTGACCGCAAAACGCTATCTGGCACTTCGTGAAAAACATGCGGTATCGGAGCAGTCGATTTCGGTGAAAGTCGCGGAGGCGAAAACCCAGCAGGCACGCGTCAAGGCGTCGGAACAGAATGTCAAAAATTTCGAAGCGTTGATTCACTTCAAAACCATTGTGGCGCCTTATGACGGCGTGGTCACCGAGCGCAACATCAACGTCGGCGACTACGTCAACAAAGAAGGCACGATCAGTTCGCCGGGCGCAATCAGCAATCTTTTCACGGTCGCCGACACCCATAGAATGCGCCTTTTTGTCAACGTACCGGAATCGTTCGGCGCTTTCCTTCAGCCCGGCCTGACCGCTGATGTGACGGTGCCGCAATTTCCCAACCGCCCTTTCACCGCCCAATTTCTGACCGTCGCCGGTGGTTTCGATATCAGCACCCGCACCGCCGTCACCGAATTCACCATCGACAATGAAGATAATATGCTTTGGCCCGGTTCCTACGCCACCGTACAGTTGACGGTACCGATTGACCACGATGCGCTGGTCATTCCGTCCAGTGCCATCGTGTTTCAGGAAGAAGGCATGCAAGTCGCCGTGGTGGGCAAAGATGATCGTATTCATTTCAAGAACATCACTGTGAGTAAAATTCTCGACGCGGCGTTTGAAGTGACCGAAGGCATCGCCGCTACCGACCGTATTATCGATCATCCCAGCGCCGCTTTACTCGAAAACGACCCGGTCAGGATCGTGACGCCGGCGCCCGGCTATGACCTCTCCACCGGGCCGGTGCCGGTAACGAACGAAATGTCTACCACAAAACACGGCCCTTCCGCATGATGAGCAAAAAATCACACCCTCAATGGCGAGTGTCACGCCGTTATGGCGTTTTACTGCTGGCGCTCAATTTATCGGCTTGCATCAATGGCCCGGCCGTCGATCTGGCGCCCGATTATCAGCCGGATCATTTCGTTATCCCCGATTCCTGGCGCGGAGCGAGTCCTTTTGTCAAGGCGGAACCTGCCGATAATGAATTACGCCCGGACTGGTGGCAACTGTTCAATGATCCCTTGTTGAACACGCTGGAACAACAGGCCACGGCGGCCAATCCGGATTTACAAGCCGCCGCCGAGCGCTTTGTCCAGGCGCGGGACGAAATGATGAAAGTACGCTCGAACCTGATTCCCCATGCAGGCATCGAATTTGGCGCATCGAAAAACAAGCAATCGGAAAACAGCCTTTTTCACGCGCCCGGTTCACAAATCCATGATGCGCAAGTGAGCCTCGGCGGTATCGCTTCCTGGGAGCCTGACTTCTGGTCGTCAATCCGCAATGCTACCCGCGCCGAGATTTACCGGGCCGAAGAGCGCGCCGCCGACTTCGGCAATGCCCGTCTCAGCCTGCAAGCGGAACTCGCCGCAAACTATTTCATGCTCCGGGGTCTGGATGCGCAGAGCGCCATCTACCAACGTTCCGTCGCGCTTTATCAAAAGTCGCTGGAGCTGGTCAATGCCCGTTTCGAAGGCGCCATCGCCTCGGCCTTGGACGTTGCCCGGGTCGAATCCCTGTTGTACACAACCGAAACCAAACTGGCTCAGATTCAGGGTGAGCGCCAGGTCGTGGAACATGCTATCGCGATTCTGGTCAACCAGGCTCCGGCCAGTTTCAAAATCGATCCGGTAGCAACGCTGAAACTGCCGCATTTTTCGATTCCACGCACACTCCCATCGACCTTGCTCGAACGCCGTCCGGACATCGCCGCCATGGAACGCCGGATGGCGCAGGCGAACCGTGGCATCGGCATCGCCCGCGCCGCGTTTTACCCAAATGTGTCGTTTAGCTTAGGGGGCGGTTACGAAAATAACAGCTTTGATCTGTTCAAAGCGGCCGAAAGTTTCTGGTCTTTCGGCACGGCGGTTTCACTGCCGATTTTCCAGGGCGGCTTTCGCCGGGCCCAATTACAGCAATCCTGGTCCGCTTACCGCGAAACCGAAGACCAGTACCGTTCGACGATACTCAATGCTTTTCGCGAGGTGGAGAACGGTTTGAGCCTGACCAACCGATTGACCGCTGCGGCCGAGCGTCAGAGTGCTGCAGTTGAAGCTACCCTGAAAGCACAGAATCTGACCATGGATCTCTATCAGGGAGGGCTGGCTTCCAGTCTTGAACTCATTTATGCCCAGGTCGCCACGCTCACAGCGAGTGTCGATGCGGTTCAGATCAAGACCGATTTGCTGAAAAATTCAGTCGCCCTGGTGCGCGCACTCGGTGGCGGCTGGGAACGCGGGCAATTGCCCGCCGACGAGCAGATTCAACCGTTCGGTGTTTTGCAATACAGCGGCCTTGATAAACCCTTGTCGGCCGGTGGCATCGATGTCAATGCGGATAATAACGGCGTGAATAATGATTTGACCCGTCCGGCCATGCCTTGATGAATATTTCAGGCTCAAAGCAACATGCGTCAAAATGTATTGGGCGCGGACAGCATTGTTATGCCCGAAAAAGACATGACGATACATTCATACGTTTATGAAGCACGCGAATAACATCCACGCTATGTCGGTCACCTATTTTGTAGAAGATGATATGACTTGCTACCGGAAAAGTTCGGTAGCCGGCACGAATATGTTCACAGGCTTTGCCGAGTTCATTGTTCTCGACCCATTGGGGAAAGGCCTGATCAAACTCAGTCAGGTACTTGTTTCGCTGTTCCCGGCCTCAGGTTTTCTCGGTGAATTTCGCAATTTCTTTCAAGTCGGCCTTAGCCGCCCTCTTTATCCTGAACCGAGTCATTAATTGTGGGACTAAACAACTAAACAGTTAACTCTTAAAAAATATTCAATCATGATTCCAGCAAAGCATTGGGTCGAAGCACTCACACACACTATCCATCGGCATTTCATTTGGATAATTATCACTTCCTATTTTATCGCCGCCTTACTGCCAGGATTCGGTATTTGGATTCGTGAAGTTGAGTTGGGTAGCATCGTTTTGTTTCAAAATAAAATTGCCATTTTCTTCCCCCCACTGATGCTATCGCTATTGTTGTTCAATGCAGGTTTGGGGGTCAAAACCAAGGAGCTTACCCAATTGGCACACAAGCCATTAGTGCTGTTAACCTAACTTCGTCACCAAAACCCCTCTAAGTCATTGATATTCAGTTTTTTGGTGATATTTCGCAAAAAAAGATGTTTAAAATCAATGGCTCTTT
>PGZD01000135.1 GCA_002843155.1 Gammaproteobacteria bacterium HGW-Gammaproteobacteria-3 | reverse complement strand
ACACTCAACATTGGGCTATTTGTCCCCGCTCGAATTCGAGCGGGAATTTCATAGAAACGCTGCCTAAACAGGTGTCCGGTTTTTGTTGACCATTACACAGTAACCCGGTCAATAATCCGGTGCGCAACGCGCTGCGAGGCGGTTTGCGTAATTCGTCGGCAACCGCCCGATTGACAGTCTTGGGCATACGCAAGGTAAAGCGCCGCAAAAACCTAAACACATTGAGCATTTTCAGGCCGTAAATCAGTAAAAATACGCTCGCAGCCAAGGCCACGGCACCGCGAATTTGCGGAGTAATGGCGATAGTCGCACCCAGTAAACCGAAACCCGCGCCGAGCACTGTGTAGGATAAGGTTTTGCCAAAGGCATAACTCACATGCGCAAGTAACTGTCGGGCTTTTGATTTCGCATGATCGGTATAAGCGACCACAAAGCCACCGCACATCCCTATGCAGTGAAAACCGGTCAGAAAGCCAATACCCAGCAACACGGCATAACTCATTTGTGGATTGATTAGCTGCATAACACCCGGCATTTGGCTTTTGCCCCAAAATGCTACGCCGCCAACCACAAGCAATAACAGTAAAAATAGCGCGAAACGCTTAAACACAAACAGGGCGCCGCCGGATGCCCGGGCTTTTTTAATGCCATAGCCTTGGGCGATAATCGCCTGTTCAAAATCTGCCCGGTGGGTTTTGGTATTGTCGTACACCACCTCCACAGTTTGCGCGCTATAACTGGCGTCTACTCTCTCGACACCTGTTAGCCCATCGAGTGTCTGCTTGAGAATATCTTCGCACCCCACGCACTGCATGCCTTCAATCTCAATTTTTTCTATTTTGGTAGGCATTCTTTTTTCTCCTGATCGGTTGATCCAAAGAGGCGCTCTTAAAACAACAGTGTTCCCGGGGAGATCGGTTTGTCTTTTATCGGTAATTTGGATCGATTCTGCTCTAACGTTTATTCCACGGAAAAATCACGCATCATGCCCATGTCTTCATGCTCCAGATTGTGACAGTGATACATGAACAAGCCTTTGAAATCCTGGAACGGTTTAATGATTTTCACCCGCTCGCCAGGCATCACGAGTACGGTATCTTTCCAGCCGTCTTCGATGAAACCCTCATTGACCGTGGCGTAATCGTCGCCTTCGCCCATGCCGATGGTGCGGCTGAGAATCTGAAAATATTGGCCATGAAGGTGAATCGGATGCGCCATCGACATCATCGTGCCCATGCCGCCACCCATACCACCCATACCACCCATACCACCCATGCCACCCATGCCACCCATCTTATGACCACCCTCGGCGCTCTCACCGCCGTGGCGCATGCCCATTCCCATGCCTCCCATTCTGCGGCCTCCGGACTCGGACGATTTATGACCGTCACCTCCACCATGGGCATGAAAAATCTCCATCAACTGCACAGTGTTAACCTAACTTCGTCACCAAAACCCCTCTAAGTCATTGATATTCAGTTTTTTGGTGATATTTCGCAAAAAAAGATGTTTAAAATCAATGGCTCTTT
>PGZD01000085.1 GCA_002843155.1 Gammaproteobacteria bacterium HGW-Gammaproteobacteria-3 | reverse complement strand
AACAGCAAAAAATCTGTAGTGCCAACCGATAGTAGTTAAAATTTTTAACTGATTGAAATGGCGGGGAACTTCGTTATTAGGTGACGAAGTTGGGTTAAGGCAAATCGGCATCTGCCGCACGGTTTGAACGACGGTCTCCTGTTCAGCCAAACTGAATAATCATAGCTACTTTATGACCAAGGTCTTTGCGGCTTTCAAGGCATCGCTTTGGGATTCGATCAGGTCATCACCTTGTTGTTCGATAAAAAGCGCGGCCAAAGCGTTGTTGTTGGCGGCGGCCAGACCTTGTTGAGGTCCTAAGCACAACAAAGCCGTGGACCAGGCATCGGCCAGCACCGGATCGGGATGAATCACCGTAACCGAAACCAGATCATGGCTGACCGGACGTCCGTTGCGGGCATCCAGAATATGGCTGTAACGTTTTCCATCGACATCAAAATAATGCCGGTAAGTCCCCGAAGTCATCACTGCGGCGGCTTCATCTTTCGGCAACGTAATAATTTTATGCAGCGTCTGCTGCCCCGGCAGGGGCCTTTCCACGGCAATGCGCCAGGCCTGACCATCGGGTTTGTGACCCCGCGTTTTCAGCTCGCCACCGATTTCAACCAGATAATTCGAAATTCCGTTTTGCTCCAATATCTGAGCGATCCTTTCCACACTATAACCTTGCGCGATGGATGACACATCGATAATGACATCCGTCCGCATTTTTCTTAAATGCGTCGCATCGATTATCTCCAGCTTATCCATGCCAACCCGCGCTAAGGCCAAATCGATCGCTTTGACATCCACCAAGGCCGGCGTCTCGCCGCTAAATCCCCACAAGTCAAACAATGGCTTGATGGTCAAGTCGTAACAGCCCGCGCTGGCCTGATACACTTTTTTAGCGGTTTTAACCAGGCTCACGATAACCGGGTCGGTTGCCTGGCTTTGACGGGCTTCGGCCTTATTGAACGCTTCTATCACCGAATCCTCACGGTAATTGGAAAGCAGTTTGTCGATGGCGCCGAATTCCTTGATAACGCCCAGTTGAATGGTTTTATGATCGACCGGTTCGGCCGACCAATAACTGATATGGTAAGTCGTGCCCTGAGCATAACCGGCAAATTTTTGCAGGCTCTGATCGGAACAGGCGCCGACCAGCAGTGCTGCCCCCATCAAAAGGAACAATCGAAGTAACGACATCAAGCCTCCAGTATTTGATACATTAAATACCCGGTATAGCCGCTGAAAGCCATCAGCAGCAAAGCACCTTCGATTCGGCTGATGCGGCCTTCGCCCTGGCGGGAATACCCCATCACAAAAAGAACCGCCGTCAACAGCGCTGTCATCGGCCAGTCGCGGATCAATATTTCAGCCGGGATGTTCATAGGCTCGATGACACCCGCCAGACCGACCACGGCGGTGGTATTGAACAGATTGGAGCCGATGACATTTCCGATGGCTATATCGCTTTCACCCTTGCGCACGGCGATAATCGACGACGCCAATTCCGGCAGGGAAGTGCCAACTGCGACAATCGTCAAGCCGATGATCAGATCACTGACGCCCAGACTCTGGGCGATGCTGACCGCCCCCCAAACCAACATTCTCGAACTGGCGATCAGCAGCAGCAAACCCACCACAAGCCCAAACAACGCCTTGAACAATGTCATAGGATGCGTCTGCAATTCCTCGCTTATTTCCTGTCCCAACTCATCGCTCTTGCTAGACAAGCCTTGGTAAATAGTCCAACCCATGACGCCTAAGAAAACCACCAATAGAAAAACCGCGTCCCAACGCGTCAAGGCGCCATCCCGAAGCTGCCAGAAGGCAAACAAGGTAACACCAACAAGCACCGGCAGCTCTTTTCTGATCACTTGGGAATGCACGGTAACAGGGGCAATCAAGGCCACCACGCCCAAAATCAACGCGATATTGGCAATATTGGAACCGTAGGCGTTACCCAAGGCCAAGCCTGGATTGCCCTGCACGGCCGCTATGACCGAAACCGTCATTTCCGGCGCCGATGTGCCGAAACCGACGATTACCATGCCGATCAGCAACGGCGACATTCCCGCGTAGAACGCAACCGCCGATGCGCCTTCGACAAAGCGGTCGGCGCTCCATACCAGCAAAACCAGACCGGCAATGATCATCGCCAGGGGTAACAACATAAATAAAATCTCCTTGATAATTTGAAAAAAGTGCGGGGCGTATGCTGGGACCGGGACCGGGAAAGGTATGACTTGGCTATCACTTGTTTACCGGTCTTGATTTGAGCGTAAAAACCCTGTCAACCAGGTTTTGTCGGTTTTCTTTTCTTTTCAAAATGCTGCAACACGACAAAGGTCAACCATCCGGTCAACAACATGCCGACCACCAGAAGACTGTAAGCTAAAGGCCAGGGGACAGCTTCGGTCATCATGGTATATTCGGACATACCGCCCATGCCGGCCAGTAAGTTAAGCGGCATGAAAACAATATTGATGATTGTCAATTGTGAAATATGCCGGTTTTGGTTGACATTGATAAAACCCACCGTGGCATCCATCAGAAAATTGATCTTTTCCAGCAGAAAAGCCGTGTGCTTGTTTATCGACTCGATGTCGCGCAAAATTTGATTGGCGGCGACCAATTGCCGTTTCGATAACAACCGGTTGCGTATCAAAAAGGACATGGCGCGCTGGGCATTGAGCATATTGCCCTGAATCAGCCCGTTCAAGTCTTCTTCGCTGGCAATATCGGCCAGAATACGCGTCGCCTCGGCATCGGTCATGGTTTCGCTCAGCACTTTTTGCCCGGCCTGGCGCAAAGTAATGTAACCGTCTTCCATAGCATCGGCGGAATATTCCACATCCGCATCGTAAAGGTCGAGCAATACATCCTTGCAATCGGTAACACTGCCCGCCTGATTACGGGCACGCAGACGTTGCAGACGAAAAACCGGCAGTTCCTCGTTGCGCAGCGTGAATAAAATATCGGTATTGATAATAAAAGCGACCGGAATACTGTGCGGGGTAGCGCCACGATTCAACAAAAAATTGGAGTGCAGATGAATTTCGTCATTTTCGGCAATATAAAACCGCGCACTGACTTCTATATCGGTCAGCTCATCGGGATTAGGTAAATTCAATCGGTAATGACGCCCGATGGCGCGCCGCTCGGAATCGGAAATAGCGAATAAATCCAGCCAAATCGGTTTGGCGGCTACCAAGTCTTGGTAACCGCCCAGTTGCGTCACTCGAATCCGCCCATCAACCAGTTCGTAGGCATTGATCAAGCCTTGGCTGAATTGCGGCTGCCGCTCGCCGACCAAAGGTCCGCGCACCGATTCCGGCAGATTCCATAAAATATCCTCTTCAACCGCCGGGCTGACCTGGGCCCACAACAGACGCGCGTCTTCCAGCGTCAAAGCGTCCAGAATTTCAGCAATATCGCCGGGCGACAAACGTCCGAGAACGCCGCGCAATTCAGTCAAATGCTGTTTGTGCGTTACCGACTCCACCAGCTCTTGATGGTGCATAGTCTGATTACGCAGCATCCGCTCCACGAGCTTCTGTTTATCGAGTAACTCAGTGATAATTTGCAAAGACATCGAAGCTCCGGACAGATGGGTAAAACTGACGCCAGGTGTTTTGAATGCGGACAGGGAGAATCAGCGGCTTGCCAAACAACAAACGAGCCAATAAACCTTTCATTTTACGAGAAAGCCATCCTGGCGTCCATTTCTTATCCCGCCGCTATCGGTTGTAATAAACCAAAGCAATCCGTCGCTTCTGAATGAATACGGTAAAGCCAATGTTTACTTTCGAGTAAGCCTTATCGGTAATTTCAGGGCAGATAGGGTTGCCGAAGCTTAGGAATGGGCATGAAATAACTTGGGCAACTGACGCTAAGATTTTTGCCCAGCACCTAAATTGGCTCACGCCCCTTCCCTACATGCCTGTAGGCAACGCAGAAGACGGACAAAAAGACAAGTCAGTTGCACAAGTTATAAAATACACGTTCCTTAGGTATCGGTGGAACTCAAAGCTGTCCAGTGCCTTGAGCCTGTGCATGAGGCACATCTGCCAAACTATTTGAAAGCGGCCACTATTGAGGTGGAATTGCTTATGAGTTTTAGTAATGAGCCAGCGTTTAAATTCCTCGTTTACAATAAAAAGCAAAAAGCAAACTGTTTGATCCTAGTTGATCAGCGGCTGAATAATTACGTTTTTTAAAAGATAAATGCTTAAAAAAGATGGCTTAGGTGTCAGATTGTATCCATGCACAAGGCCAGGGCATGTTCCCAGGTCGGCATGATCAGCCCGAAACGCGCACACAAAGCGTCATTCGCTAACAGTGAATTTTTGGGTCTGCTCGCGGGCAGTGGATATTGCGCCGTGGTTATCGGATGCACCAGTCGGACTTTCAGTTTTTGCGAGCCGGGAGCTGTGCGTGCGTCGGCTATAATTTTTTCGGCAAAACCGAACCAACTGGTTTGACCGGCCGAGCTCAGATGATAAAGGCCCGACTCGAAGCATCCCTTTTGCCGCTCGCCTTGTGCTTGCCTGACAATGTGCGCGGTCGCTTCGGCGATGGTCCGCGCCCAGGTCGGCGCGCCGATTTGATCGGCGACGATGCTGAGTTCTTCGCGCTCCGCTGCCAGCCGCAGCACGGTTCTCAGAAAGTTTTGCCCTCTGTCGGCATAAACCCAGGTCGTGCGCAAAATCAGGTAGTCGCAGGTAACGGCCTGTATGGCTTGCTCACCCGCGAGCTTGCCGTGTCCGTACTGGTTGACGGGATGGGGGGCATCGGTTTCAATATAAGGCTGGTTTTTTGTGCCGTCGAACACATAATCAGTGGAATAATGCAGCAACAGCGCGCCGGTCTTTTTGGCTTCCTCGGCTAAAATTCCAGGGGCGACGCCATTGATTTGCATCGCCAGTGCGGTTTCACTTTCAGCTTTGTCCACGGCTGTGTAAGCGACGGCGTTGACGATAACATCAGGCTTTATCTGCCCCAGCACCTGCCTGATCTGATGGGCATCGGCCAAATCCAGATCTTTACGGCCCAAAGCGACAACAAGCCCCAAGCTCATCAACGTCCTGTGCAGTTCCCAGCCGACCTGACCCTGCTTGCCAATCAATAAAATGACAGGGATTGATTTTGCTTTCATAAGAACACTTCCGCCTGATTGAAGGCTGATCCGGTTTTGTCTTTTGCCGATAAAGCCGGTTTTTCATCCGTAGGCCAGGCAATGTTCAAGTCCGCATCATTCCAGATAATGCAACGCTCATATTCCGGCGCATAATAATCGGTCGTTTTGTAAAGAAACTCGGCGTTGTCACTCAGCACCAGAAAACCGTGGGCGAAACCAGCCGGTACCCAAAGCTGTTTTTTATTGGCCGCCGATAAATAATCACCCACCCATTGCCCGAAAGTCGGGGAAGACCTGCGCAGATCAACCGCGACATCGTACACTTCACCGGCCACCACCCGCACCAGTTTGCCTTGCGGTTGATTAATCTGATAATGCAGTCCGCGCAGCACATTTTTGACCGAGCGGGAATGATTGTCCTGAACAAAGACCGCATCCACGCCGGTCAATGACCTGAAAACCTGTTCGTTGAAACTTTCGAAGAAAAAGCCCCGGTCATCACCGAAAACCTTGGGCTCCAGGATCAGCACATCGGGTATTGTTGTAGCTATTGCCTTCATAGTGTAGATTATTTGAGAGTAATTTTTTGTGCGGCATTTATGACTTGAGCAGCCTGAACAAATATTGGCCGTAGCCATTTTTGGCCAGCGTCCGGGCCAATGTTTCCAGTTGCGCATTGTCGATATATTTCATGCGCCAGGCAATTTCTTCGGGGCAACAGATTTTCAAGCCCTGCCGTCGTTCCAGCACTTCGACAAATTGCGCAGCTTCCAGCAAAGATTCATGGGTGCCGGTATCGAGCCAGGCATAACCCCTGCTCATGACCGATACATCCAGCAAGCCTTGCTGTAAATAATGCCTGTTGACATCGGTTATTTCCAACTCGCCCCGCGCCGAAGGTTTTAATCCGGCGGCAATATCGACCACGGTATTGTCGTAAAAATAAAGCCCGGTAACGGCATAATTGGATTTTGGCCGAACCGGTTTTTCTTCCAGGCTGATAGCCCGGCCTTCAACATCGAATTCAACTACGCCATAGCGTTCGGGGTCGGTCACCTGATAAGCGAAAACCGTGGCGCCATGGGGCTGCTTCGCGGTCTTGGTCAACAAACTGGAAAATTCGTGACCATGAAAGATATTGTCTCCCAAAATCAGCGTGACGTCGTCGTTGCCGATAAATTCCCGGCCAATGGTAAAAGCTTGCGCCAGACCGTCCGGCGAAGCTTGTACGGCATAAGACAGATTAAGTCCCCACTGCGAGCCATCCTTTAATAATTGCTCGAAACGGGGCGTGTCCTGGGGCGTGGAAATAATCAAAATATCGCGTATGCCTGCCAGCATCAATGTCGATAGCGGATAATAAATCATCGGCTTGTCGTAAATCGGCAATAGCTGCTTGGAAATCGTTTGCGTAATGGGATAGAGGCGCGTACCGCTGCCGCCGGCCAGAATAATGCCTTTTCTGTTCATGGCTATCTTGTTTTCCTGAGTTAAATAATCACAAATTTTTCGCCTGCAACCAAAGCTCCAGCATCATCAGTATCCAGATCAATTCACCATAATAAGCGGCATGGACACTTTGGTGCATCGTGATGGCATGGCTTAAAAAATCGCCCCGGAAATAACCGCGCCTTTTCAGCGCATTGATGCTGTCATAGGCCAGATCTTTCAGCGGCTGATGATTTTGCAACCAGATTCCGAAAGGCAGTCCAAAACCGTGTTTGGATTTATCAAGAATGGCTTCAGGCAAAAATCCCCGCATCGCCTGCTTATAAAACCAGCGTAACTGCTGTCCTTTCAATTTATCGCCCGAAGGAATGTTGCACGATAGATCGATAATGTCCCGATGCAACAAGGGATAACGCACGTCCACACCTGCCATGGCGCACATTTTATTGACTTTGACCAGGTCATTGTCATGCAGCGTGGTTTTCCAGTCCATGTGTAACATACGATTAAGCGCCGAAGCTTTTTGGGGCCTGTTATAGCAGTCGCGCAAACTCTGTAGCGGTTGTCCGGTATCGATGGCCTGCAAAAAATCTGCCGTAAAAATCTCGTCGGCAGGATGCCGGTTCAAAAAATTATAATCCTGTAAGCGGTCGGGCAGCGGCACTTCAGCCTGCTCGACGAAACGCTTGGCCTTGAACAAAAATTTATTTTTGAGTAACGCTTCCGGGCTATTATACAGCCCTTTTTTCAGCATGTTTCTGGCCAAGGCAGGAATTTTATAATAGTTATCGAACAGCAATTGCCGGGCGTAACGCTCGTTTCCGGCAAATAATTCATCGCCGCCATCTCCTGCCAGTAACACGCCAATGCCGTTTTCTTTGGCCATTTTAGCGCAGTAGTAAGCGGCCAGCGCCGATGAATTGCCGAAAGGCTCGTCATAGAAAGCGGCAATTTTCGGGATAGCGGCTACGGTATCTTCCGGGGTGACATAATATTCATGCGCCCGGGTATTAAAATACCTGGAGGCGATGCGCGCGTAATGTACTTCGTTGTAAGCTTCGACCGGGAAACCGATGGTAAAAGTTCTGGCCGCGTCCGGGAACACTTCAGCCAAAACACCCGCGACGGTCGAGCTATCGAGGCCGCCGCTTAAAAAAGCACCGGTGTTTTCGGAAGACTCCGACAAAGCCTTGACGGCACCGCGAATTTTCTCCTGCAACAATGATCCTGCCTCTGCTATGGGCAGTGCCTGCTCGGAAAATTCGGGCTGCCAATAATAACGGGTATCGACTTTTCCGGCCTGATATACCAGCACCTGACCGCCTTCGAGTTTTTTAACCTGCCGGTAAATAGTGTTCGGGCTGGGGCAATGGTGAAAATAGACATAGTCGTAAATCGCTTGCGGGGCAAGTTCGTCGCTAACTTCAGGATGCGCGATTACGCTGTCCGCCGTGGAACCGAATACCAGGCCGTTTTGGGTTTGGGCGTAATAAAGATTCGTCTGTCCGATAGGGTCTATCGCCAAAACCAGTTTCTGCTGTTTACTATCGGCAAACAACAACACGCCTTTGTCCAGTAAAGAGGACAGGCAAGATTCACCTTCACGTTCAAATCTTGAAGCATTTTCTGTTAATCGGGATTTTTGACCGCAATGACGATCGGAAACGGCATAAAGCCAGCCCTCCGTCTCGATGACTTGATCTTCAGGCGCTATGCACACAATAAACGGCGTTATTTTTTTTGCACAGCGCTCAAGGCTTTGCCCGCCAGCGCTATTCAGAATCTCGGCGCACAAGCGCGCATTGTCCTGATCATTGACCTCTGTGCCAACCCAACCCGCTATAAAGCCCATGTTTTAACCTTCATTTGTCCTCAAAAAATCAGCGTGAATTATACTTTACGCGTTCACATTTTCGTTTTTCTTGAACGCTATTTTGTCAGGATGGCTCTACAAAAGAACGATACAGGCCAAGCCATTGATACTTTACGTGTGACCAGGCATATTGCTGAACCTCTTGCAGACCATTGACAACCAATGTCTCATACAAGGCAGTATCATTGAGCAATCTGTTTATTTGGGCCGCCATGAAAAACGCATCATCAACTTTTGTCAGCAACGCGGTTACACCGTCCTTGACGATATAAGGGATACCACCGACATCAGTGGAAACCACGGGCACACCACTTGCCAGCGCTTCCAGCACCGAATTGGGCATATTATCGACCGTGGTCGGATTCAGCATAATATCTGCGGACTGATAAAGTTCGGCAATGGTTTCCGGCGCCAATTTTCCGGTAAAAATGACATTTTCCGCAATTCCCAGTTGCTGCGTCAGTTGTTGTAATTCTTCTTTCTGTGGGCCGCTTCCTGCGATTGACAACTTTATTTCAGGATACTGCTGTTTTAATGATGCAATGGCTTCAAGCGCTATTTTAATGCCATAAATCGCCTCCAGATTACGCGTTATAATCAGGTGCGGCGCGTCTTTATTGAAATGTTTATTGTTTTTTGGAAGAAAGCGTTCCAGATTAATGATATTTGGAATAACTTCAGTTACAAAACCAAAATCTGCAAAAACTTTTTTCAAGTAGCCCGAGGGAACCACAATAATTGCGGCTTTATTCATCGAAGGGCGAACCCGGCGTATGGATTTTTTAAAATAATTTTCAGCTTCGCCGCCACGATAATTTATGATAACCGGCTTTTTTTTAAGCCATGCTATCCAGATAACAGGCGCCGCGAATAACTGCCAGGACCAGCCGGAATTTGCCATGACATGCAAAACATCCACCCGAGAGGTCGTTTTCCACACACTCAGCAAATACGGCAGCATCCGGCCTAGCGCTCTTACTCCCCTGATCTTCCCGATTGTCTCGTGGGGATAAGGCGCATTGGTTTGCACCATTGTCACAGGTATCCCCTCATCCAGTAACAGTTGCTGCAACTGTTTGGTCTGATTGGCCATGCCCCCGAAAGGCGGCGGCAATGGGCCAATCAGACCAATATTCAAAACCTTTTCATTTTGAGACATTGTGTTAATCGATCAAGTTGGTATAAACCTGTCGATAACAGCCGACGCTTTTTTGCCAGTTCCGTTCCTTTTCGACAAACTGACGGCCATTTTTTCGCAAGAAAGCCCAGGTGTTACAGTTTTGCAATAACTCGATGACCGTCCGCGCCAGACTGTCGGCATCGCCCGCCTTGAACAGATAGCCGGTCTGTCCATGCTCTATCAATTCCTTGTGTCCACCGACATCGGAAGCGACGACCAAACGGCCTTGCGCCATTGCTTCCAGAGGTTTCAGCGGCGTGACCAGCTCGGTCAGGCGCATTGAAAGCCTTGGATATACAAAGATATCGACTTGATTGTAATAATCCTGCACCCGCTCATGCGGCACGCGTCCGGCAAATACAACCTGATTATCCAGACCCAACTGTCCGGTTCTTTGCCTGATCGATGCTTCCTGCGGCCCGCCGCCGACCAGTAACAAACTCACCGCCGGTATTTCGGCCAAAATTGCAGGCAGGGCTTCCAGCAACAAGGGAATGCCCTCATAAGCATAAAAAGACCCGATAAAACCCAGCACGACTTTATCGGTCAAGCCCAATTCCTGGCGTAATGACGGAGCCGCCGCCGCGCCATAACTGAATTTATCGATATCCACCGCATTGGCGATAACCGTCACTTTGTTTTCGGCAATGCCCCGGCCTATTATATCCTTGCACAAGCCTTTACAAATCGTGGTCACGGCATCGGCCTGTTTAAACACATGGGATTCCAGGGCATGGCTCAGACGATAGCGCAAACTCCCTTCACGGGTCGTACCGTGATCCACTGCGGCATCCTCCCAAAAAGCCCGGCATTCATAAACCACGGGGATATTATATTTTTTTCCCGCGCGCAGTGCCGCCAGGCCATTTAAAGCCGGTGAATGAGCGTGCAGAATATCGGGTTTTATTTCGGGTATGATTTCATCCAGACGTTTTGATAGTGATTGCACAATCGCCCACTGGTTCAGCAGCGGCAGTTTCGCAATAAAGCCCGAGGGCATGGGTGTTCGGTAAAAGCCGAAACCATCGACTGTTTCATAAGCCGCCTTGGCCACCGAATGCTTGGCGGACGTAAGCTGAAAAGTTTCCCAGTCATATTTGCGTTGCTGCTCCAATATCGCCCGGGTTCTGAAAGTATAGCCGCTGTGCAAAGGGATGGAGTGGTCGAGGATATGGAGAATTTTCATGACTGTCGCTGGCGTTATTTTATTCAATTTTTTTGGATTATAGCCTTATATGCGACTGTCCATGAGGCTTTTAATGAAAAAATCATGCCGGATAAACAAAAATGTTTTACACTCAGCCACTGATGCACGGCCCTTGTGGAAAATTGCAACTAAACTACCAATCGGGACGGCATTAATGGTAAGTTTTCTTTTCCGATTAAAAACTTACCTGATTACCCATAAGCCTCAGCTAATTTGAGCAACCGCCCTGGCATGGGTGGCGTGTTCGCCGCAGCGATGAGAAACCTGGGCATGATGGC
>PGZD01000084.1 GCA_002843155.1 Gammaproteobacteria bacterium HGW-Gammaproteobacteria-3 | reverse complement strand
GAAACTTTAAAAAAAGAAATTTCTGCGTGGCAAGAAAAAAGAAACACTATCGCCCGTCCTATGGAATGGCGATTTACCACTGAGGATGCGCGGATAAAATTGAAAAAACTTTATCCGCGCCTCCTCTGATGAGATGCTCAAACTATTTGCAATCACGTAGTAACCTCGTGCAGCGTGACGTTCCAGAAAAGCAGGGCAAGTGCGATGTTATTTGTCGATAGAAACCGGTCTACTCGACCTAATCAGGTAACTTCAACCCTAAATTACACGCAGATGAAAAAGTGTTGCGCGGAAATAAAATAAATGTATAATGAGAAATCAACATCGCTGGTGTAGCTCAGTTGGTAGAGCAGCTGATTTGTAATCAGCCGGTCGCGGGTTCGAGTCCCATCACCAGCTCCAATCAAATCCCGGCCTCAAGGCCAACGTGATCACCAAGGGCGGCGTCGGCAAAACCACCCTGACCGCCAACCTCGGCGGCATCCTGGCCGATTCCGGCTATTGCGTGTTACTGGTCGATGCCGCCCGCAACCCACCCTCTCCAGTTATTACCCCATCGCACAACGCGCGCAATTCGGCCTGAAGCATTTTCTGATCGATTTCGCCGCACACGACGCTATCAGCAAGACCGCTATCGATAACCTGGATATCGTCCTCTCGGACGATCCGGACGGCAAGCTGCGCGACTGGATTCGCGACGCCCCGGACGGCCGGGTGCGGTTGAAATACATTCTCGGTTACCTCGACGATCAGTACGATTTCGTGCTTATCGACACCCAGGGCGCGGCCGGGCCTCTGCAAGACGCCGCCGTGACCGCCGCCGACTTCATGCTCTCCCCTATTTCGCCGGAAATCCTCTCCGCCCGTGAATTCGTGCGCGGCACCGTCGCCATAATCAAGCGACTCGAACCGATGGCCCGGTTCGGCGCCCCTATCGGCCCCTTGCGCGGCGTCATCTATAAAATGGATCGCATCATCGACGCCAAACTGATCGCCGACGAGCTGCGTAAAGCCGCTTTCACGCTCAGCAAAGGCGCCATCACCATCCTGCATACCGTCATCCCCAGCGCCGTGGTTTACCGCGAGGCCGCCACCCAAAAAGCTCCTGTGCACCGCATAGACACCAAAAGCAACGGCAACAGCGCCAGGGACACCATGATGCTGTTGGCGCAAGAGCTGATTCCCAACCTGCCGGATCTCATTTAACCGTAACCGATAAAGGTGAATTATGGCCAATGTTAGAAAAAAAGACCCACCGGCGATGATGTGAAAGGTTTGTTGCTCGAAGGGCATTTCGGCGGCGTCGATGACGCCCTGTCCCAGACCGACCCGCTATCCACCACGCAACTGGTGCTGCACCTCGACGACATCAAGGCGTCGATTCTGGGCAAAAAACAGCTCAACAACAACTTCAACGTCACGCGTAAGTCGGTTGCAGGACTCGGCTATTTCTTGTTCTTCTTTTTCGCCCTGGGTGAACTCCCTTGGCTTTAATGGTTTTCTGTACAACGTTCCAGGAACGATTAGTCGTTCATAAAAATGTAATCGCAGTAACAATTATTATCAATTGATGAATTGAGCACCTGATCACAAAAAAAAAACAGCGATGGCTATATGCTTGAAAAAGCATTTTTTTGAAACCACCTGTCGCCAACAGGTTATTTACTCGACAAGGTAGACAGCCATGATACAAAATGAATTACGGTCAGAAAACCCGAGTCATCATAACCGCTCTTCAGTGCAAATCGCGTTGTCAGGGTTTGAGGCTGCGGATGAAGACAAATTCATGCGTTTTTTTCAGCTTACCCGGCCGGACCGGCGCAAATATATCGCTGCAAACTCCGCCAATAAACAAGAGAGCGACATTTTGATGGTCAATTATGACAACCCCGCCGCCTTACAGGAAAAAGCGGAGCTATTGGCCAGTCACCCGCACATCCAGGTCGTTGCGGTCAGCCGGGGACCCTTGGCCGAAGCCACAAACCATCATATCCGCGGCCTGTTGTTTGCCGCCAGAGTTTTAACGACATTGGACAAAGTTTCAATACCCGGACACATTGAACCGAATACTGATTATCCTGAAGAAATGCCGGCCCCGTTTGTGCAAACAACCGGGACGGCAACGATGCCGGCCGCCCCTATCAACGGCTATCGCGCCCTGGTGGTCGATGACAGCAGCGCTATCCAGAAATCACTGGAACTCAATCTGGCCACCTTGCCGCAAATAGCCTCGATCGATTTTGCCGACAACGGTGAAAGCGCACTGGAAAAAGCGGAAATGCAGCAATACGACCTCATTTTTCTGGATGTCATGATGCCGGGAATCGACGGTTACGAAACCTGTACCCATCTGCGTAAAAAACCGGCCTACAAAAAAACGCCTATTATCATGGTGTCAGGCAAAACATCGCCTTTAGACGAAGTAAAAGGCGTCATAGCCGGTTGCACGACTTATCTGACCAAACCGGTGCAGGCAGAAGCGTTTCAAAAGCTCGGCACCAGAGTATTGACCTGGCTGGAGCAACAAAAAACACCCTGAACCACCCATCCGCATCATTTCCTGATCTTTGACCCAAAACCTGAGGTGCCACCATGGCCATACAAAAAATTTTAATCTGCGACGATTCTCAAGTCGATCTGATGAATCTGAAAAATGCGCTGGGAGCTACCCAGTGCACCGTGATTACCGCCAGTGACGGTGAAGAAGCCGTTAAAAAAGCCAAAGCGGAACAACCCGATGTCATTTTTCTGGACATCGTAATGCCCGGAATGGACGGCTATGCCGCTTGCCGCACCTTGCGCGACGATCCTGAAACCAAACACATCCCGGTTATTTTCGTCAGCAGCAAGCATCAAAAGGCCGACCGCGTTTGGGCCCAGATGCAGGGCGGCAAGGATTTGATCAGCAAACCTTATGAATCCAGACAAATCACAGACAAACTGGAAATGCTCTGATTCATGGCTTTTCAACGCTGCCGAGTGACGATCAATGCAAACATACCCATTCAAAACGGGGGCTTTTCCCGATGCCGACATTCCGATACTGCCTCAACCCGAAACGGCTGAGGAAACCCGGGTAGAATCCGTTTTCGCTATTCGTATCGGCAGTCAGGGCTTTTTGGTGCCTGCGGATAAACACTGCGAAGTGCTGGATAAAATAGCGGTCAACAAGCTGCCTAACGTCCATTCATGGATCAGCGGCATTCTGAATGTACGCGGCAATCTGGTGCCGGTCTTTGATTTACACATTGTCCTGGAAGAATCGCTGGCCCATCATGGCAAACGTAAATTGTTCGCCATCGGACGCGGTCATGAAGCCATGGCGCTGTGGATAGACGGTTTCCCCGAAATTAAAGATCGTGCAACCTTGTCACCGCTTCATGAGCTGCCCGCATTACCGCAAACGCTGCAAGATTTTGCTGTCTGCGGTTATCGGCAAGACGGCCAACTATGGCTGGATATTATTTTTAACGACTTATTTCTGGCCTTAGGGCAGCATCATCATGCCACGGAAGGAATGGCGACATGAATACGACACCACCGCCTTTACCGGCAGAAAACGCTACCGGCGCCGCCATAGAAGAACAGTTGGGCCGGATACAGCAGCTTGCCGACCAAGCGGCAAGTGAGGGCCTGTATGGACTTCAAGATGTCAATCTGTTACTGGCCGAAGCGTTACAGGAAAATCCCTCTGCCGCCGAAGCAGCCGATTTGCTGACGCTACTGTCCACCTGGCACGAACTGATAAACGGCTACCGCCACCAACCCCTGCACGGCACCCAGGCGCTCATCGAATTTCTTCGTCATCCGCAATTGAAAATACCGCTGACCGAAGATGAATTCGCTCTGTTGCAGGAACAGCTCGTTACCGAACCCCCCTGCTTCGAAGCTCAGTTACCGCCGACTGACGATAACACCGCGACGGTTGCCGCCCGCCCTGAACAAGAAACCGAATCCGGCACTGACCCCGCTTCTGTACCGGTATCGCCTGTTGCTCAAGAACTGGTAGACCTGTTGTTGCTCGAATCCGAACGAGTTCGAACTTATCTGCATTCCATTATCGCCGACGACAAAAACTCGGTCGGCACCGGCTTACAGCAAGCTCAGGACGAACTGGAGCGTTTAGTCAATGCTTCGGTTACGGCAGGGTTTGAAGGGCTGGCGGCAATTTGCGTCCATGTCGGCAACAATATACAACACTTTGTTGAACACCTTGACAGCTTCAACAGTGCGCGCCTTGATCTTTTGCTGATCTGGCTGAACCGGGTCACACAGTATTTATCCACTTTCAATGAGGCCGACGCAGGGCAAAAGATTTTAACCGGCTTGACCGATGCACACCCCGATGGCTGGATTTTCCCGCTGCCGGATGAAGAAGTCCGGAGCATTCTGGCGCAAATGCGCACGACAAGCACAACTGTGGGCGCACAATCCGAACCCGCACGGGCGCAAACCGCCAGCGACGACGATGTAAGCCTGATTTTGCCGGATGATGTCAACCCGGAACTATTGGAGCTGCTGCTACATGAACTGCCGGGGCATACTCTACAGTTTTCCGAAGCCGTGCAACGGTTGCAATTTGGCGGTGACAATCGGGATATCGAATTGGCCCAACGCGTCGCGCACACGCTCAAAGGTTCCGCCAATACCGTCGGCGTCAAAGGCATTGCCCACTTGACTCACCAGCTTGAAGACATTCTGATTGCTTGCGCCAAAGCGCGAAAACCGCCCGGCCGCGCCTTGACCGGCGCTCTGATCAATGCCGCCGATTGCCTGGAAGCCATGAGCGAGTCATTGTCAAACTTTAGCCCGCCACCCGATGACGCCAGAGCCGTACTCCAGGATATTCTCGACTGGGCGAACCGCATCGACCGGCAAGGCCTGTCAGCCCTGGATACCGATGCCACGCAGTCCGCAGCGCGGACAAACGTTACCCGGACACCTGAAACTTCAAAAAACCCGGCACCGCTGGAATCCCAAAAACCACGGATACGGGTAGCCAGTGAACATATCGAAAACCTGTTCAGGCTATCCGGTGAAAGCATTATCGTCAACAGTCAGGCACTTTCGAATTCGCGCCGCATGAGAACTCAAGTGCAGGCTATGCAACGGCAATTCACGCTGTTGCAGCAATTAGCGGACGAACTGGAGCAATTGATCGATCTCAAGGATTTGACAGGGCGCGCCATTGACACCTCCGACCAAGGCTTCGATACCCTGGAAATGGATCAATATAACGAACTCCATACCGCCAGTCGGCGCATGGCTGAAGCGGCGCTCGATGCCCGGGAAATCAGTCTGGATATCAATAAAGAGCTGACCGTCCTGAGCGAAGTTCTGGATGACCAGCAACGTTTAGCCATCGAAACTCAGGAAGAAGTGATGCAAACGCGTCTGGTAGCTATCGCCACCATCGCTCCCCGTCTGCAAAGAAGTTTCAGGCAAGCCTGCCGCTTGACCGGCAAACTCAGCGAACTGACCTTGCTGGGTGAAAACATCCTGATCGACGCCGATACCCTCAATGCCCTGATCGACCCTATCATGCACCTGTTGCGCAATGCCGTCGATCATGGCATTGAATCTGAAGAGCAACGCTTGCTCCTGGGCAAGCCGCAGATCGGCGCCATCGTTCTGGAGTTTGAACGTGAAGGCAACAATATCAAAGTGTGCTGTACCGATGACGGACACGGTCTGGATTATGCCGCCATTCGGGCGACAGCCCTTAAACGCGGGGAATTGCAACCTGATCAGGCCATATCGGAAGAACAATTGCAACAACTGCTGCTGCGCCCGAATTTTTCCACCCGCAGCGTGACCAGCCAAACATCGGGGCGCGGCGTCGGCATGGATGCGGTGCATGCCCAGATCATCGCCCAAGGCGGAAGCTTGATATTGAATTCGGAAACAGGCAAGGGTTTAACGGTAACGATGACAATCCCGCTGCCTCTCAGTTTGACTCACGCCCTGCTGATCGACACCGGTGGTTATCGACTTGCCGTCGCCAACAAAGGTATCGTGCAAATTTATCATGCCGGCGAAGCTGAGGCTATTACCGAAGAGGGTCTGGAACAACTGCGGCTTGAAGGAGTTTGCCATGCTTCGGTAAAGCTCGACGACCTGCTTCATATTCCTGAGCAACGTCGGTCGCAACGTCCTTATGGCGCGGTATTGCTGGTTAAAACACAAGGACAAACCACCGCTGTACAGGTAGACGCGCTTATCGATAGCCAGGATGTCGTCATCAAAAGTCTGGGCCGGTATATCGGCAAAATTCCGGGTTTCATCGGCGCAACCATCCTGGGTGACGGCACCGTAACACCAGTGCTCGATCTACCGGAATTACTGCGTGCGCCAACCCGGGCGCTTGACTCTTTTCATGCACAGCCCATGATCCAAGCAAAACTGGAAACCACCCTGCCGACAGTCATGGTAGTGGACGATTCCTTGAGTCAACGACGGGCTTTGGAACAATTATTGGAGGATGCGGGATTCAAGGTACTGACGGCTCGTGACGGTATCGAAGCGGCCGAACTGCTTGCGCTGAACAAACCCGATTTGCTACTGACCGACCTTGAAATGCCGCGCATGAACGGTATCGAACTGACCGCGCATATCCGCACCCAAAACAATCGGAACAGCAGGCTGCCGGTTATCATGATCACGTCGAGGAGCACCCAGAAACACCGGCTGATGGCCGAAGATGCCGGTATCGACGCCTACTTCACCAAACCCGTGTCCGATCAGGAGCTGTTGCTTGAAATGCAGCATTTACTGGAACAGACGCAAGACCGGGGCAACCAGGTTGCATAATAAAGCCGATAAGCGCTATGCGCTTTGGACAGACCGGCCTGTCCGATTTTTCTGGAAACATTGATTTACGTTATTTATTTTGGAGAATGAACCATGCAATCGCCCACTAAGTTTTTCGACTTGAGCCGGTTGACCCTCGTGCAAAAACTGGCCCTGCTCGGCGTGGTAGCCATGGGCGGTTTACTGTTTATTGCCGCAGGTTACGCCACATTACGTTTTGCCGGGGATCAATTCGAAGCCACCGTGCGCAAAACCACCCACTTCGGCGATCTACTCGCCGAACTCGAAACCGACAGTTTGCAATTGCGCCTGTATGAAAAAGATTTTTATCTGACCAAAGACAAGCGTTATCTGGACCAATACGCCGCCGTCCAGAAAAATCTCTTCAAAACACTCGATGAAGCGCGCAAGTCGGCGCCTGAAAACCTTCGCCCCACGCTCGATGAAACACTTAAAAACTGGAATGTTTACGCGGATTTATTTAAACAAACCACGGAGCTTATGGTTCAGATGGGCCTTGACGAGAATCTCGGATTACATGGAACATTGCGTGACGCCGTACATGAAGTGGAAGCGCTGGTGACGGAACAAAAGGCGTTGCCCTTGAAAGTATCGATGCTGCAAATGCGCCGCCGTGAAAAAGACTACATGCAGCGCGGCGATCTGGTTTATCTTGAAAAAATGGCGGCCGAACGCAAAACTTTCGCCGCAGCTCTCGGCGAAGCCCGGCTCCCGCCCGAAGTACAAAATACAATCACCGCATTAATGGCGCAATATCAAAAAGATTTCGAAGCCTTCGTTGTCGGCGACCAGGCGCTAAAAGCCGCCGCCCAATCGGCGCAAGCCGCTTTCGATAAAGTAAAACCTTTGCTGGCTCGGCTCGCACAAGCCAAAACCGCGATAGTCGAAGATGCGGAGAATTCACTGGTCGAGTTCCGCACTGTCGGCGACTTGGGCTTTGCCGCGACTATCCTGCTCGTGATGCTCGCATTGGGCGCGTTCCTGGCTTTCATTATCGGATCGATTGTCATGCCGGTAAAACATCTCATGACGGTCGTGGACAAGATTGCCCAAGGCGACACCCAAGCCCGCGCCAATATGCAAAGTTTTGACGAAATCAGCGCCCTGGGACGCCAATTCGACATGATGGTGGACCAGCGCGAAGCGGTCAGCGCCAAAATTCAACACGAAAACGAGGTGCTCAACAACTCCATTATCGAACTGCTGCAAGCCGTGGCGCGACTCGCGCAAAGAGATCTGACCGCGAAAGCGCCGGTAGCCGAAGACGTTACCGGACCGCTCGGCGATGCCTTGAATTTGCTCGCCGAGGAAACCGTCAAGGTATTGCACCGGGTTGTAGAGGTCGCAGGCGATGTGTCAGAGGTATCGCAACAGGTAAAAATGCAATCCGATGCCGTCATCACCATTGCCGCACAGGAACGCTACGAAGTGGAACAGGCCACCGTCGAACTTAACGACGCCGCCAAAACCATGCTCGATGTTGTCCGCCTGGCATTGACCTGCAACACGGCGGCGCAAAAAGCCATCGAAAACACCGACAAGGCGCAAGAGACGGTATTGGGCACAGTGCAAGGCATTACTGCAATCCGCGACACCATCCGCGAAACGGAAAAACGGATTAAACGCCTCGGCGAACGCTCGCAAGAAATCGGCAGCGTGGTTGCCATTATTAACGGCATCGCCGAACGCACCCATATCCTGGCATTGAACGCCTCCATGCACGCCGCCTCCGCCGGTGAAGCGGGCAAAGGCTTTGCCGTGGTTGCCGGCGAAGTACAAAAGCTTGCGGAAAACGCCCGTCAGGCCACCGCACAAATTTCCGCCCTGGTCAACAATATCCAGGTGGAAACCGCCGATACCGTTATCACCATGAATAACGCCATCAGCCAGGTTGTCAACGGAACCGCCCTGGCCGAACAGGCCGGTGAAGAAATGCGCGAAACCCGCGACACCACTGCCGAGCTCGTACAATTGGTACAACGCATCGCCGCGAATTCGACGGCCCAGTCCAAAACCTCCCGGCGACTGCTGGAGCGTGCGCAACAAATTCAACAAGGCTCGGAGCAAACTCACGGACAATTGCAAGCCCAGGCGAAATTGACCGCTAAGCTGGAAACCCTGTCCCACGATCTGGTGCAATCAGTCGGCGTATTCACTTTGCCTGATAACAGACCCAACAAACCCAAGGACGACAGTTTTCAATTTGACGAAACATTGATTACCCACCTTGTTTCCGAGTATTAGACATTATGCAGGAATCCGGCTAAAGCGGTGGTTGTGGCCACTGACTTACGCTGTGGCAACGGCCCCGCTTCCCCTTTGATAAAGGCGGAGCTTTAATTTGATATTCATAAACGGGAGATAAAAATGGCTGACTATAATATTACTCTGGTTATTCTGTCGTATATTGTGGCGGTGATCGGTTCCCTGATGGCTTTGGTCATCACCCGCAACGCGCTGCTGCGACCCGCCGACGACCGTAAAGGTCTGATTATTTTAGCTTCGCTGTGTCTGGGCGGCGTCGGCATTTGGTCCATGCATTTTATCGGCATGTTGGCGTTTCATATCGAGGCCATGCCTGTAAACTACAACTGGTGGCTCACCGCACTGTCTTTACTGGTGGGGATGGTCGTGGTTTATATCGGTCTGGCGCTGATGAGCACGGGTGAGTTTAGATACTTCAAACTGGTTCTGGCGGGCATCGTTGTCGGTTTAGGCGTTGCCGCCATGCATTACACCGGCATGTTGGCCATGCGCGTACAGGCCGATGTTGAATGGAACTGGGCCATCATTGCCCTGTCGATCGGCATTGCGGTGGCGGCGTCTATTGTCGCGCTGTGGCTGGCCACCCATGTCAAATTGATGTGGCAAATAACGGCCAGCGCCCTGGTGATGGGCGTGGCGGTGTGCGGCATGCATTATACCGGGATGACGGCGGTAAGCTTTGTGCATAATGCAGACTTGCCGCAAATTTCCACCATGATTGTCAGCACCTCGATTTTTTCATTGATCATTACCGCTTTCGATTCGATGATTGTGGTGCTGGCGATGATGGTGGCCATGATCGAAGCCAATAGAAGCAAATTCATTACCGTGTGAAAGGGAAAAACGCCTGATTATCTCAATTCCAGACAGATACACCTAATCCTTGCCGCTTAGGCGGCAAGCTTCTCCCCGCTGAACGTTCCTTCGTGCTTAGTACCCAAATAGAACGCCCATGCTTCTCGCCATAAAGATTGCTGAACGGCCAGCCCTGACCCGTGACTTTTTGCAGCGAGGCGGATTTTTAATGGATAAGGTCTTTGCAAGCCCTGAACGAACCCAGAAACTTTACTGTACTAAAGATACAAAGAAAGGTCAGTTTCTCTTTCCCATTAAAAAACGATAGTCACCCTTATTTTTTATCACAAAATGACGCGGACAGAAAACTCAAAAATGGAAAAACAGTGAATAAAACCCAAAAACAGGATAAAACCTTGCAAATGTCGGTGCTGATGACACCCGATATGGCCAATTTTTCAGGTGTGGTGCACGGCGGTTCGTTGTTAAAATTACTCGATCAAGTAGCCTATGCTTGCGCCGCGCGCTACAGTAGAAGCTATGTCGTTACCGCTTCGCTGGATCAGGTTTTTTTCAAGGAAAAAATTCAGGTGGGCGAGCTTGTGACCTTGTCGGGCCATGTCAATTATGTCGGACGAACGTCAATGGAAATCGGCATTAAAGTGGTAGCAGAAAATTTACGCACGCAGGAAAAAAGACATACCAATTCGTCCTATTTTACCATGGTAGCGGTTGATGAGAGCGGCAAGCCGGTGCCGGTACCGCCTTTGCTTTTAGAGACTGAAGTGGAAAAAAGACTCTATGATGCAGCAGTATTGCGTAAACAAATACGTCAGGAAATCATGGAGAAAAGTCAGGCGTTGCATGTCGATTTGCCCAAAGACAATTTGTGAAAATTAATACTCTGCGGAGATTTTAAACCCGGATATATCAAGGGGGAGAGTATTTACGTGCCCAAAAATATTATGAGCAAGTAGAAATAATAGCTGGCTATGATACCGAGCCAGCAATACGGCAGAAAGTTAGCGTAGATTATTCAGACATCACCGTTGTCGAGTCTTTAGATCAATTACAAGGGCAACACCTTGATGGTTTAATTTTGGCTTTGCCACATCATTGTTATGAAGAGATATGGAGCGATCTACTGGCGTTTAAACGCCCTATGTTGAAAGAAAAACCATTGGGTCGGAATATACAAGAAGCGCAGCATTTTATTACTAAAGTTTCGGAGTTAAAAAAATACAGCAATACTTTGATAAATAAAGAATAAAGCGCCCTACAGGAGTATAATTACGGTTACTTGAAGACCAAACTAAATTCGAATAGGACGCTT
>PGZD01000013.1 GCA_002843155.1 Gammaproteobacteria bacterium HGW-Gammaproteobacteria-3 | reverse complement strand
AACAGCAAAAAATCTGTAGTGCCAACCGACAGTAGTTAAAATTTTTAACTGATTGAAATGGCGGGGAACTTCGTTATTAGGTGACGAAGTTGGGTTAATTTCGTTTTTTGTTAAGCGCATGAGCTGTTGTGCCTGGGTAACTATCAAGTTTCGTAAGATTATAGAATCAAAGGGGTCAGATTCGATTGATTTCTGAACCCCCCGGGCGGTTTTTTTATGCGTGACCTGTAGGCGCCCGATTTATCGGGCGACGAGCGAAGACCAGACCTTCGGACATTGAAGATAAGCCGCCGCTGCCCCTGCGAACAACAGCTACCGGCCACGCCCCAAAGCCCTGACGCAATCAATTTTGCCTACTGCCCCATCGCCCGATAAATCGGGTTTCTACATAGAGCGCGCCACCGTAGGTCCGCATCCTGCGAGCTTTTTTATCCACCCGGCCAGCCGCAACAGAGGCTTTATTGATCGCGGTCTGTCAAACCGGAAGTTTTTTCAATCAAGGGTTTGTTCTTCCATAAGCCCTGCGTTGAAAAACTTGTCCAGCCCCATTTCAACCAATTCAGCAATGAAATCGCCAGCCATAACGACCAGGCCAGCATCAACAACCGGTAAACCATCAACGGCACCGATACTGCCAGTGCTTCGGGCAACAGCGCGGCGCTTCTGTCCTGATACCAGTTCAACTGGTAGGCCTGCGATTGGTTGCCACTGATCTGCATTTGCGGGGAGCCCAGCAAACCTTGCTGCACCGCCCAAAACAGGAGCATCAGTGAAATCAGGGTCAATACGCCGAGCAGCACCTGCAAGGCATTGAAGTAACCACGCCTTTCCGGTGGTTTTGCGGCCCGGACACCCAACAGCATCAGCCAGGCGACCACAACAAACGCCGAGGCGACCGGTATTTGACTCAGCCCGATTAACAATAACAACCAATGCCGACTTTTCAACGGGGTAACCGGCGCTTTTCCCAAAGCCCACGCCAGCATGACAATAACGATCACTATGCCCCACAGCAGCACGGCAGGGCCGAAAGAGGGACCTGCGGTCCACAGCAGCCAACGGTCTTGACCCAGTTTGATGCTCAGACTGGTATTGACGCTGTCACGGCCTAAATCGACGCGGGGCGTTTTGATGATGCCGGCCAATGCCACAGCTTCCTGCCAGTTTAATTGAAATTGTTGCGTGCCGGGGTGAATGGGCAGGGTTACCGACCGGCCCTGTTGCCGTACCGGCTGACTGACACCGTCGATTTCAACCGACTCCAGCCGTGCCTGTTCGGGCAGCGTCAGAGTATGCTGACCGCCTTGTGAACTATTCAGGGTAATAGCCAATTCCGTCTGGCGGGAACGCTGGCCGGGTACCAGCGTCAGGCGGCTGTTCTCTATCGTTAAGGTCTGTCCTGCTACCGGCTCCGGTCGCGTGATGTTAAAAGTGACCGACTCGCCCGGCCAGGGGCGCCATTGCGGCAGCCAGGCACCCTGCCGGTTTTGATGGAGCATCGTGAGCCCTTCGGTTTCGACATGCCAGAGCGGCGCTATATCCGCTTGCCAGACTTCCGTCCATTGCTCGGTATCGCTTGCCATAAATTTGATTACTTCGGTTTTCTCCAGTAGCGACTGCCAGTGCATGACGGTTTGCCCGGGTGTCATGCTTATTTTCACTTTTTTGTCTTCAACTCTGACACCGGCGCTGATGACCGATTCGTCGGGCAACAAGGGAAAATCCAGAACAATCGCGCTGCCGGGCGGTGAGACACGCACGACCCGGGTGACAATGCGCCAGTCAAGCCCCAACTGCAACGTCCGCTCTATTCTGACAAAAGGCGGCAAAACGCCCGGTTCCAGCCGCTTTTGCGCTGATTGCGTTGCGGCTGTGGCTGTTTTACGAAATTGCAACTGTTGATCGGTGCTACCGTTTTCATGGACGCCGGACACCTCCCAACCGTTACTGTCAATAGTAACCTGCATCGGTTTAAGCGGCAGCGGCAGCACGAACTTGCTTGACCGGGGCGGAGTGCCGTGCATCGTCACCTGATGCAGTCCCGGCTCCAGATTGAGCCACAAGCCATTGTTCGCGCTGTACAACGCGGGTGCGGACACACCGTCGATCGACACTTGCTGGGGAAACCATTGTTCGTAATCGGCCGGTAACGGTACGGCAACGGTCTCCTGATTGTGAATTTGCAGTTCAATATCGATGGACTCATCGGTCAGCGACATCCGCATTCGGGGAATCTCTGCGCATCCGGGCAAACAATCCGGGGCTTCCAGCAACCGGGTTTTTAATTCATCCAACAATGCCTGATCGGGAAAATCGGCCAACGCCTCATGCCCCGGCCAGAGTAACATCGGAATCAGTAAAAACCCTGAGAGACCGGTCAGGATTGTTTTACCCTTCAACCAGTTCCCTCTCGGTCCGAACAACAACAAGGCCAGTCCTGCAATCAACAAAACGCGGAGGAAATTAAGCAGCAAGGTCACGGTCGGCGGGAGATACCACAATCGCAACGGTTGATCGGCATCCACCGAACCGTTCCAGGACAACTGGATTTTATGCCAGCGCCACTGCGGCAATCCCGGGCCGGTCTGAATGTGGGCATTGGGATCGACCCGCTTAAAATTCACGGCCTCATCGGGATAAGCGCGCGCGGTTTGCGCCACTTCATCGCCTGCCCTGCGTGCTTTTGACAAAGCTTGTTGCGGCATCATCATTTTCGACTCCGCCGTCATCGTGCTGGGGGACGATGCAGGTTGTTTATAGGCAGGTGTTTGCAGGGCTTGCCAGGGTTTTTCCAATTGCGGATAAAGCCCTATACGAACCTGGGCGACCATGAACGGAATGGCGATAACAATCAAGCCCAACCAGGCGGCATTGCGATACCAGACAACGAAAATCTTGAAAGCGCCGGTCGGCAAGACCCTGAGCAGCGCGGTCGCCGCCAGAATATTGAGCCAGACAAACTGCGGCGCGCCCGGCTCATGCCAACTCAGCGCCAAAGTCATCAGCGCCATGACACCCCAATAAATATTCCAGAGCCGCCCGACTGCCAGCGCGGCGATCAACACCACAAACAGATCCAGTAAAGTCCAGCGCGCCAGCCAGCTATCGGGCACATTATCGACACCGGTGGCCGCCAGCAGACGCCAGCCCGGCGGCAGATTCAATTCGGCCTCGACCCGATGAAAATTCTGATGCCAACCGACCGCGCTGATGGTGTCGATGGCGCCGGCAATGCGGCTGTCGGCCGCCAGATTGATGACTCCCGTCCTGACTTCGACGCCCTGCCTGGAACTCCCGGCAAGACGCGTCACTAATTGATTGGCGCCGTCCAGACTGGCTTTGCCTAACTGCATCGGGGGCGTGACTTCCAGGCGCCAGCCTTGTGTCAACAGGCCGGTAATGGTGTCGTTGACGGTATAGCCGCCGCCATTGAAATCCAGCCACAAGGTCCGGTGCAGATTCAATTGGTTAGCCTGCATTTGAGGCGCGCCCCGACTGATGACTTTGAAACCGAGGCTTTCTCCCGGGCGAATGCTATAAGCCGGAAGACTTTTCCAGGATGCCGGTAAATTGGTCTGGCTGGGGTCGAGTACGGCAAGGTTCTCAATTTCAACCACACGCAAGGCTGGCTGGGCTGCAAACACCCATATTTCATGATCCGTCCAATCCCGGGATGTTTTTGCCAGCGGGATGGAGGAAAGTTGTTTGACACTGCGCGCATCGATTTGAATCTGCCAGCGTCCGGGGCGCACCTGAACCAGTAACTGACCATCAGGTTCGAGTCTTGCCGGCAACGGACTGGCTATACGCAAGGGCAGAAAACCTTCGAGCAAGGGTTGAGCCAGTTTCAGCTCCCGCTGTACGCCGGATACTTCGAGTTGTAGCAGCGTTTCAACTTGCAAAGGCACGTCATCGATAATTTTACGAAACACCTGAAGGGTCAGGCTGTTTTGATTGTTTTCAGCTGTTTTACCGCCGTTGTCGCCGGTTTTCAGCCAGAGCCGGTCTTGCTTGAATCTTGGCGAAGGAATGTTTTTATCATTGATTTTTAAACTGATAAGGCCGGTATCGGCTGGAACCGTTAAATTTTCGGGTAGACTGTCCCAGCTAAAATCGCCTGAAATCTGATAATGGCCGGGGCCCAATTTGATGCCGGGTTGCTTGTTTTTTTCGAGTACCTGCGCCGGTTTTTGATTAACCGTGACATTTTGCGGCCAATGCCCGACACTACCCGGAACACTGACCCAACTTTCCCGATAGACTTGCCAGCTTATCGTAAAGCGGCCTTGTTTTTCGTATAAAGACAGAGCCAATTGCGTCGGCCAGGCGCAGCGCTTGTGTTCGTAACTGTTATAAAGAAACGGGCAATCGCGCTCCTGGACATCCTGCAACACCCAGCCTATCCAGGGCTGGAGCGCTTCGGGAACCTGTTCAGGCGAAAGGGGAGCGGCATGAGCTAACGTTAAGCCTGCGCTCACGAGAAAAACCAGCCAAGCTCTGATCATCATATTCAACTCCCGCTCGATACGCCGTTGATTAATCTTAGAAATTCAAACCCGGTAACGTGGATGGAAAAGTATTGTCTGACCGGCTTTGAAAAAATAATCCTTGCAATTAATATAGTCTGTTCATGAGCCTTGTTCCATTACTCGTAATGGCTCCACATCCGATGTACTTTTATTAGTTTTTGTTGTTCGAAAACCTCGTAGACAAGACGGTGCTGTTTATTGATACGCCGACTGATAAGACCACTCATGTCGCCTTTTAAGCATTCAAATTCCGGCGGGTATTGCATTGGATTTTCACTGATAATGTTGATTAATTTCATTGCGTTATTTTTAAGCCCGCGCGAAGTATAAGTTTTTGGCGTCTTTTTGGGCTTGCGTCATGAATACAAGGGTATACATTACCAGTCCAAATCATCCAGTTTTACGCCTTTTTCAATGGATTCATTTCTGGACTCTTTTATGCTTTCGACCATGCCCTCTATTGATCTCAGGTAATCATCGTCACTGATATAGCCGATTGCTCCATGATTTTAATTTCATCTGAAAATCCCCAATAAAACCCGTCTAGGAATGTGCATGAAATAGAGCAGGTTTTATTTTTAAACCATGAAGAACATGAAGGATTGAAGTCTTCATGTCCTTCATGGTAATTGGGCAAATTAATTTATGCCTGTTCCTTATCATTTTATCCAAACCCGGTAGCGTGGATGGAAAAGCGTTGCCGCTTTGCCCGGTTAACCTAATTCCTGTTGCAACCGTTGATAAATACCGCCGAAGCCGCCATTGCTCATCAATACGAAATGGCCGCCGTAACTGCTTTCCCGTTGCAGCCGGGCGACAATCTGATCCAGCGTTTTGCAAATCTCAATATTGCCTGCGTATTGCTTAAGGCCGGACAAGTCCCAATCCAGGTTTTCCGGTTGAAAAATAATGGCCAGGTCGGCCGGATTCAAAGATTGCGCCAGGGATTCAGTGTGTATACCCATCCGCATGGTATTGGATCTTGGTTCGACGATGGCGACGATACGCTCCGGCCCCACTTGTTTCCGAAGTCCATCCAGAGTCATTTGAATGGCGGTCGGGTGATGCGCAAAATCGTCATACACCGTTACGTCGGCGGTACGCACAATGACTTCCATGCGCCGTTTGACGTTTTTGAACCGGGCCAATGCGGCCACCGCATCCGCGCCCGCGATGCCGACATGCCGTGCCGCCGCTATCGCCGACAGGGCGTTGTAAACATTATGAACGCCAGTCAGAGACCAATCGACAAGACCTTGCCGCTCGCCTTTGAAGCTTACATTGAATTGACTGCCGTCCGCTTTGAGCAGATCCGCACTCCAGCTACCTGAGTTTCCGATCGAGGTTTGTTCAACCGGCGTCCAGCAGCCCATGGCCAGCACTTCGTTGATGTTGGCGTCCGCTTCCGGCGCGATAATCAAGCCTTCGCCCGGTACGGTTCTGACCAGATGATGAAATTGTTTTTTGATGGTGTCCAGATCGGGAAAGATGTCCGCGTGGTCATATTCCAGATTATTCAGAATGGCCGTCCGGGGCCGGTAGTGCACGAATTTGGATCGCTTGTCGAAAAAAGCGCTATCGTATTCATCGGCTTCGATGACAAAAAATGACGACTCGCCGAGGCGTGCGGAAACACCAAAATCCAATGGAACGCCGCCGATCAAAAATCCCGGCTTAAAGCCCTGACACTCCAGAACCCAGCTCAACATGGCCGTGGTCGTGGTTTTGCCGTGGGTACCTGCGACGGCCAGTACCCAGCGATCCTGCAACACCTGTTCGGCCAACCACTGCGGCCCGGAGGCATAGCGCAAGCCTTGATTGAGTACCGCTTCGACTTCCACATTGCCCCGCGACAGCGCATTACCAATGATAACCAGATCCGGCTTGCCAGCGAGATTTTCCGGCCGGTAACCGGCCATCAACGTTATGCCCTGCTGCTCCAGTTGCGTGCTCATGGGCGGATAGACATTCTGATCCGAACCGCTGACCTGATGCCCCAGCTCTTTTGCAATCAGCGCCAAGCCGCCCATGAAAGTTCCGCAAATACCGAGAATATGAATATGCACTACTTTGTCCTTAACTCAATTTAGAATAGGGCGATAAACGCCTTTATCAGTTTTTTTGTTGCTCAGGTTGTGTTTCGGTCGGTGCTTTAGTCTGGTCCGCTGCCGCCTTATCTTTTTCAGGATCAGGATCGCCTTTCGCCGGTGCTTCATCGGTCGCAGACGGCTCTTCAAGCGGCTCTTCATCAACCGCACCGGCCTGTTCCAGAATTTTTATAATCCGCGCACGACCGATTTTTTTAGCCCGGCCCAACACGCTGACATTCTGTTTATCCAGGGCATTGACATCGGCGCCCTGGGCAATCAATAGCGTCACAATGTCCTCGTCACCAAACACCAAGGCATCCATCAGTGCTGTCGTACCCAGATTATCGGCAATATTGACATCGGCGCCGTAGGCCAACAGGGTTTTTAACGTGCGCACATTGCCCTTGTAGCTGGCCCCCATCAAAGCCGTGCGCCCGGCGGCTGTCTGCCCGTTGACATCGAGACCTTGAGCCAGCAGTGTTTCTATCCGTGCATTTTGGCCCATGATGGCCGCCAAAAATAAATCGTCGATGGTTTCAGCATGAGCCCAACACGGCGCCATCAGAAATAACAATACGCTTAATTTTTTCATTTTCCGGATTAATTGTTGCTTGCCTTTGGCAATGAGTTACGATGAAATACAAGGCATTAATATATCATGCATGGCTGCGAGCAGGTTGCCGCTGAAAACTGCCTTACATAAAAACAACATAACTTTATAGCATCGATTTATGAGTGAAAAAAATAAAATTTTAGTTGAGGCCACGCCGCATTTTATCGAGGCGCAATCTTCACCGGACCAAAATCGCTATGTTTTTGCCTATTGCATCAGCATTACCAATACCGGCGAAGTGCCCGCGACTCTTTTATCCAGACATTGGCAGATTACCGATGCCAACGGCAAGGTACAGGAAGTCAGTGGCGAGGGCGTCATCGGTGAGAAACCTTATCTCAAACCCGGCGAAACTTTTCGCTACACCAGCGGCGCAATGATCGAAACTCCGGTCGGCGTCATGCAGGGCAAATACACGCTGCGCTCCGATGAGGGCGATCAATTCAAAGCAACCATCCCCAAATTCACTTTATCCATCCCCAGAATTCTGCATTAACATGTCTATTTATGCCATTGGCGATATTCAGGGCTGTTATGACGACTTGTTGCGCTTGCTCGATGCACTGAAATTCGATGAACACAGCGACCAGATCTGGTTTGCCGGCGATCTGGTCAATCGCGGCCCCAAATCGCTGGAAACCCTGCGTTTCGTAAAATCGCTGGGCGATGCCGCCATTACCGTGCTGGGCAATCATGATTTACATTTGCTGGCCACAGCCCACGCCGTCAGAGCCGAACGCAAAAAAGACTCGTTGAGTCAGGTGCTCGAAGCGCCGGATCGGGACGAATTGCTGGACTGGCTCAGGCAGCGCCCGTTACTGCATTACCAGAATGATTTCTGCCTGGTTCATGCGGGCCTGCCGCCCCAGTGGGATCTCGTTACCGCCCAATCCATGGCACGCGACGTTGAAACGGTATTAAAAAGCCCGGATTACCGGGTTTTTCTGAAAAGAATGTATGGCAACAAACCCAATATCTGGTCGCCCAACCTGACCGGCGTCGAGCGCCAGCGCTTTATCGTCAACTGCTTTACCCGAATGCGTTACTGCGATGATAACGGTCGCATGGACTTCAATCACAGCGGTGCTATCGGCTCTCAACCCAAAGGCCTCAAACCCTGGTTTATGCTACCCAACCGTAAAAACGCCGATGTCCGTATCGTTTTCGGGCATTGGTCCACCCTGGGCTATTACAAAGGCCACAATTGCTATTGCATCGACTCGGGATGTCTGTGGGGCGGCTCATTGACGGCCCTGCATCTGGGCGAGACTATCTACCGCGTCAGCATAGACTGCGAAATATCCAGCAAACCGGGCGCCAAAAAATCCTGACCATTCTACGCCAAAGCCAATGAACCTCGCTGCAAAAACTACGTTTCATCAAAACTATCCATAATCACTCGCTGGGTGAAGGGTGGAATGGCGGCATTATCCCATAATAAGCATTTTAAATCATTAGGTTAGGTGTTTTTCCGGCTTTTTAAGTCGCGGATTCAGGAATACCTTTACACTTAAATCTACCCTGTAATCTTTTCTGTAATCCACTTGCGTCGAGCATGACATAAACCGTCAGGGCCGCAGGATGGGGTGACAATAGGAACCGCATCTAAGGACTGAATAGGTACTAAAAATATATCCGGACATTGACTGCCGCAATAGTATCGTTTCTCCCCAAAAAGCCCATAATCTGATAACCTAGCGTTGCTTTTTTCTGTCCCGCCAACGCCCGAAGGTGACACGATGACAAAAACAACCATTGATATTACCCGTCCGGCGGATTTACTGAGCCACGATCTCGGAACCGGGCCGGTGCGCAGTCAGCGTCCGGTTTATCAGGACTTGCTCCCGCCTTGCAATAACGCCTGTCCTGCCGGTGAAAACATTCAGGCCTGGCTGGCCCTAGTTCAAGCCGGTCAATACCAGCAAGCCTGGCAAGTCTTGATGCAGGACAACCCGATGCCCGCCGTGCATGGCCGCGTCTGCTATCATCCTTGCGAAAGCCAATGCAACCGTGAACAACTCGACGGCGCCGTCAGTATCCATGCGGTCGAACGCTTTCTCGGCGACATGGCGCTGGCGCAAAACTGGCAAATTCAACCGGTACGCCCTGCCAGCGGCAAGCGCGTGTTGGTTATCGGCGCAGGACCCAGTGGTTTGTCGGCGGCTTATCATTTGGCGCGTTTAGGTCATCAGGTTGTTATTTATGAAGCGGGGCCGATTGCCGGCGGCATGATGCGCTTTGGCATACCGGCTTACCGGCTGCCGCGCCGGGAGCTCGATGGCGAAATCAAAAGAATCGAAGCTTTGGGCGTGGAAATTGTATTGAACCGCAAAGTCGATAATTTACTGGCCGATAAGCAGCAAGGCCATTTTGACGCGGTTTTTGTCGCGGTCGGAGCCCATTTGAGCAAGCGCATCGACATACCGGCGCGGGATGCTTCAAAAATGCTCGATGCCGTGACTTTTCTGCGTCAGGCGGCATCCGGCACAGCCCCGAAACTGGGCCGCCGGGTGGCCGTTTACGGCGGCGGCAATACCGCGATGGATGCGGCCCGCACCGCCAAACGCCTGGGCGCCGAAGAAGCTCTGATTATTTACCGGCGCGACCGCGAACACATGCCCGCCCATGCTTTTGAAGCCGATGAAGCGATAGAGGAGGGCGTCAAAATCAACTGGTTGCGTTCCATTAAAGCCATCGATGACAGTTCGCTGAAAGTCGAAGTCATGGAGTTGGACGATACCGGCCGTGCGGTCGCCACCGGGCGTTATGAAACGCTGGAAGCCGATGCCTTGATACTGGCGATTGGCCAGGATACCGATACCGGTTTTTTGCATGCCGTGCCGGACATCGAATTCAAAGCTGACGGCACGGTCATGGTCGATACCGGGATGCAGACCGGCGCGCCGGGTATTTTTGCCGGTGGCGACATGGTGCCGAGCGAGCGCACCGTGACCGTGGCGGTCGGTCACGGCAAAAAAGCCGCGCGCCATATCGATGCGTGGCTGCGCAATGAGCGCTACAGCCCCGCTCCCAAACACGACCTGGTCAGCTATGAACAACTGCATATCTGGTACAACACCGATGCCGAGCAAAAAAGCCAGTACCATTTGTCGTTGGCGCAACGGCGCGAAAATTTCAGCGAAATCGTCAGTGGTTTGAATGCCGCCGATGTGACTTTCGAAGCGCAACGCTGCTTTTCGTGCGGCAACTGTTTCGAATGCGATGGTTGCTACGGCGCCTGTCCCGAACAGGCCATCATAAAGCTCGGGCCGGGCAAACGTTATCGATACGATTACGCGTTATGCACCGGTTGCGCCGTCTGTTACGAACAATGTCCATGTCACGCCATTGAAATGATTGTGGAACCGGGAGCTTAAAACAATGTCCGAATCTCAAATCGTCACTGTCGATGGCAATGAAGCCGTGGCCTATGTGGCTTACCGCATCAATGAAGTTTGCGCCATTTATCCCATCACACCGTCATCGGCGATGGCCGAATGGGCCGATCAGTGGGCTACGGAGGGTGTAAACAATATCTGGGGCAACATTCCTGCGATTATGGAAATGCAAAGCGAGGGCGGCGCCGCCGGAGCTGTGCACGGCGCCTTGCAGACCGGGGCGTTGACGACGACGTTCACGGCATCCCAGGGTTTGCTGCTGATGTTGCCGAATATGTATAAAATTGCCGGGGAGTTGACCGCCACGGTGTTTCATGTCGCTGCCCGCTCATTGGCGGCCCAGGGCTTGTCGATATTCGGCGATCATGGCGATGTCATGGCCGTGCGCGATACCGGCTTTGCGCTGCTCGGCTCCAGTTCGGTTCAGGAAGCCCACGACATGGCCTTGATCGCACAAGCGGCGACGCTGGCGGCACGGGTGCCGTTCCTGCATTTTTTCGACGGTTTTCGCACTTCGCACGAAGTCAACAAAATCGAGTTGCTGTCCGATGCGCAAATCCGGGCCATGATCGATAACGATAATGTCAGGGCGCATCGTGAGCGTGGCTTGAGTCCCGACCATCCGTTCATTCGCGGCACGGCACAAAATCCGGATGTGTATTTTCAGGCACGGGAAACGGTCAACCCGTTCTACGAAAGGACGCCTGCCATCGTACAGCAAACCATGGACAGCTTTGCCGAAATTACCGGACGCCATTACCGATTGTTTGAATATACCGGCGCGCAGGACGCCGAAAAAGTCATCGTAATCATGGCTTCGGCCACCGAAACGGTGAAACAAACCGTTTTAGCTTTGCTCCAGCAAGGCGAGAAAGTCGGCGTCGTTCATGTCCGCCTGTATCTGCCTTTCGCACAAGCGGCTTTTCTCGATGCACTGCCCGCCAGCGCCCGCGCTGTGGCAGTGCTCGATCGCTGCAAATCGCCGGGGGCGACCGGCGAGCCTTTGTTGCACGATGTCGTGATGACTTTGTCCGAAGCTTTCAGCGACGGCAGGCGCGGTAGTTTGCCAAAGATCACCGGCGGGCGTTACGGCCTGTCTTCCAAGGAGTTTACGCCGGCCATGGTCAAGGGCATTTTCGACGAATTGGGCCGGGTGCGGCCGAAACAGCGTTTCACCATCGGTATTCAGGATGACGTGTCGAATACCAGTCTGGCTTATGATCCCGGCTTCAGTATCGAACCCGACAATGTCATCGCCGCGTTGTTTTACGGTCTCGGCGCCGATGGCACGGTCGGGGCCAATAAAAACACCATCAAAATCATCGGTGAATTACCGGGTTTTTATGCCCAGGGCTATTTTGTTTACGACTCGAAAAAATCGGGCTCGCAAACCGTCTCGCATTTGCGTTTTGGCTCCGAACCCATCCATGCGCCGTATCTGGTGCAAAAGGCCCAATTTATCGGCTGCCATCAATTCAATTTTCTGTTCAAGACCGATATTCTGGCGCAAGCGGCCAAAGCTTCGGTGTTTTTGTTGAACAGCCCTTATAGCGCCGATGAAGTTTGGGCGCGTCTGCCCCGTTATGTGCAGGAGCGAATCATCGAAAAACGCTTGTCGTTTTATGTCATCGATGCCGCATCCGTAGCGCGCGACACCGGCATGGGCGGGCGGGTAAACACCATTTTGCAGACCTGTTTTTTCGCCCTCTCCGGCGTCCTGCCCAAAGCTCAGGCCATCGCCAAAATAAAAGCGGCCATCAAAAAAACCTACAGCAAAAAAGGCGAAGAAATCGTTCTGAAAAATTACGCTGCCGTCGATCAAACCCTGGCGCACCTGTATCAGGTCAAAGTGCCGTTGCAGGCCAGCGGCACCGTGACCATGCCGCCGATTGTTCCGGCACAGGCACCGGCTTTCGTGCAGGAAGTCACGGCCAGGATGATGGCGGGCCAGGGCGATGAACTGGCCGTCAGCCAGTTACCCGTTGACGGTACTTATCCTTCCGGCACCACAGCGTGGGAAAAACGCAATGTTTCCGAGTTTGTGCCCGAATGGAAACCGGAATTGTGCATACAATGCGGCAATTGCAGTTACGTCTGCCCGCATTCGGTGATTCGCGCCAGATTTTATCATCAAAGCGCGCTGGATACCGCACCGGCCGCGTTCAAATCGGCGCCAATCAGCGCCCGTGGCTTTCCTGAAACGCGCTACACGCTGCAAATCTATCTTGAAGACTGCACCGGCTGTAATCTGTGCGTCACGGTATGCCCCGCGCTCAGCCTGAAACAAAGCGGCGTCAAGGCAATCAACATGAAAGCCCGGGAACCGTTGATGGCGACGGAAAAGGAAAATATCGCATTTTTTGAAACCCTGCCGGTCAACGACCGGGCGCGGGTGGATTTTTCGTCGGTGCGCGGCGCGCAGTTTCTTGAGCCTTTGTTCGAATTTTCGGGCGCTTGTGCCGGTTGCGGCGAGACGCCTTATATCAAACTGGTGTCGCAGTTATTCGGCGACCGTCTGATCGTCGCCAACGCCACCGGCTGTTCGTCGATTTACGGCGGTAATCTGCCGACTACGCCGTGGACTAAAAATCAACAAGGCCGGGGGCCTGCCTGGTCGAATTCGTTATTTGAAGACAATGCCGAATTCGGCCTGGGATTTCGTTTGACGGCGGACAAACACCGGGCACTGGCCATGCAACTGGCGCGTGAATTCGAGCCGGAATTGGGGGCGGATTTCATTGCGCAAATGCTCACCGCGCCGCAAAAAACCGAGGTGCAAATCTTGAGGCAGCGTGAGCGCGTGGCGGAATTGAAAGCTTTGCTGTTGCAACTCGATTCCGAGTCGGCGCGCGATCTGTTGTCCGTGGCCGATCATCTGGTACGGCGCAGTATCTGGCTTATCGGCGGTGACGGTTGGGCTTACGATATAGGTTCCGGCGGTCTCGATCATATTCTGGCCAGCGGCCGCGATGTCAATGTACTGGTGCTGGATACCGAAGTTTATTCCAACACCGGCGGGCAAATGTCCAAGGCGACGCCCTTGGGTGCGGTGGCGAAATTCGCGGCGGGCGGTAAAAGCGTCGCTAAAAAGGATATTGCCTTGCAGGCCATCTCTTACGGCAATGTGTATGTGGCTCGTGTCGCCATGGGCGCCAATCCGCAGCAAACGCTGCTGGCCCTGCGTGAAGCCGAAGCTTATCCGGGACCGTCATTGATTTTGGCTTACAGTCATTGTATTGCGCACGGCATCCCCATGCAAAACGGTTTAAAGCAGCAGGATTTGGCAAGTGCCAGCGGTTATTGGCCGTTGATACGGTATAACCCGATGCTGCGCCAATCCGATAAAAATCCTTTTGTGCTGGATTCGCCACGCCCGCGTATCGCTTTTAAAGACTATGCGTATAATGAGTTGCGTTACAAAATGCTACAGCGCACGCATCCGGACGAAGCCGGGCATCTGATGGACTTGGCGCAACAAGTCGTCAAGCAAAAATGGGATGTCTATGAGCACATGGCGACATGGACGGGTAGCCATTTTCATCCCGACGCCGCTGTCACCTTCACCGAATAAGGAGCATTGCCGTGGATTTATCGAGCCATTATCTGGGCCTTGAGTTAAAAAACCCCATCATCGCATCGGCATCGCCGCTGTCGGAAACCTTGTCCGGCATCAAGCTGCTGGAAGATTCCGGGGCTGGCGCGATTGTGATGTTTTCATTGTTCGAAGAGCAAATCCGGCGTGAAAACGAAGCCTTTGATTTTTTGCTGGATTCGGGCACGGAAAGCTTCGCCGAGTCGCTGAGCTATTTCCCGTCTATCGACCGTGCGCCCAAAGGCCCGGAGCAGTATCTGAACCTGATCGGCAAGGCCGTCGCCGCTACCGACATACCGATTATCGGCAGTTTGAACGGCATCACCAACACAGGATGGATAGACTACGCCAAACAGATTCAAGAGGCCGGCGCGCACGCGCTTGAATTGAATATTTATTTCATCCCGACCGCAATCGAAATGCTTGCGACTGAAGTCGAACAGCGCTATTTCGATATTCTCAAAGCCGTCAAGGATTCGGTATCCATCCCGGTCGCCATTAAGCTGAGTCCTTTTTTCAGCGCCATCGGCAATATGGTCAAGCGCCTGGATGAAGCCGGGGTCGATGGCGTGGTGTTGTTCAATCGCTTTTATCAGCCCGATTTTGATTTGAACCTGTTGCAGGTAGACCCGCACGCCAGCCTGAGCAGCCCGGAGGAAATCCGGCTGCCGCTGCTCTGGATCGCGGTTTTGTACGGCCGCATCAAAGCCTCCCTGGCCGCCAGCCGGGGTGTGGATTCGGCCACTGAAGTCGTCAAATATTTACTGGCCGGTGCTGATGTGGTGATGGTGGCATCGGTTCTGATGAAAAAAGGTCCGCAACATTTAAAAATTCTGCTCGCCGACCTGGAGCAATGGCTGACCGCGCGCGATTACTCGTCATTGACCGAAGTCCGGGGCGTCATGAGTCGGCACAATGCCGCCAACCCCGGCGCATACGAGCGGGTCAACTACATCAAAGTGTTGGAAAGTTTTGACAGTACCCTGGCGGAACGCGGGTAGTCCATAGGCCTGCGGGCGCTTTCCCCGATCCTCTATCGATACTTTAAACTCATGCCGGTAAATTTACTGTGAAAGTTCGTCATTTTGCGTTCATTATCTGTTTTTGTGATATACAAAAACTTTCATTTTCCGGGGTGATGCTGCGCTTTCATGAACGTTAGTATGAACATTGAAACTATCAGTCACGAAGCATTGTTGCTCCCACCTCGGGAGCGGGCGCAATTGGCAGAACGATTATTGTCCAGCCTTGATACCCTGACTGAAGCGGAAATTGAACAACTTTGGTTTCAAGAAGCTGCCCGCCGGGCTGACGAAATGAATAAAGGGCGGGCCCAACGCATTTCTGCCGATGTGGTTTATCGGGAAGCTCGGGCGCTTCTGAAGTGAGTTCTTGCTTTTACAGATTATGGCAAAATTAACGGGGTTTTTATAAAAATGGGAATGCTTTGATGCCTGTCATAAGCCGGTTTCTTGGAATAATCATCGCCATGTACCGGGACGATCACGCCCCACCACATTTTCATGCAAAATATGGCGAGTATGAAGTTACCGTGAATATTCTCTCAGGTGTAGTAGAAGGAAAATTTCCAAAGCGAGCGTTGCATCATGTCTTTGAATGGTATGAATTACACAGGGAAGAGTTAATAGAGAACTGGGAACTTTGTCAAAAAGATGAAGCGCCAAAAGCGATTAAACCATTGGAGTAAGAATTATGTTTCTTCATGTTACTGATGCTCAATATCTGGAAGATTATAAAATAGAAGTAACCTTTAATAATGGGCGAAAAGGTATAGCTGATTTAACAGATGCCTTGAGGGGGGCAATGTTTGAACCCTTAAAAAATAAGTCAATGTTTTCAAGCTTAGCCGTTGATAAAGAGCTGGATACGATTGTTTGGTCAAATGGTGCTGATTTGGCACCTGAATATATTTATTTCCAAGCATTTAAAAACGAACCAGAATTACAGCAGCAATTTAAGCAATGGGGCTATTTAGCCTAACGAATCGATAAACAGCACCCAATACCCAGAATCAATATCCTTATATCCATGCTTAAAATTCTTTTCCGCGCGCTTTGACTGCATCAAGGTGAAACGAACAAAAATCCCTTGCGATATCAATTGCCTTTGGTCAATTTTTGCACTGCATCAAGAGCCGCTTGTACATTTTCCGAAGGGCTCAATCCACCGATGGTGGCCGCCACCTTACCGTCTGGCGTTATGATAAAAGTCGTTCTCTCGGCAAAACCATGGTCTATCTCTACGCCCCGACTGTCTTTTCTACCGGGCTGAGCTTCTCTTATTGACAATTCGAACGATTGCGCAATCCGCCCTTCAGGGTCGGAAGCGACAGGAAATTTACCGGCGCAATAATCGGGATCGGCGGAAAACTCATTCAATCGCTCGATACTGTCGAGGGATATACCCACTACCGAGGCACCCGCCGCAACAAATCGATCATGCTTGACGGCAAAATCGTGCGCCTGAATGTTACAACCCCCGGTATAAGCCGAAGGATAGAAATAAAGCACAACCGGACCTTTTTTTAATGATTCCTGCAAAGACCAATCGAAATCTTTTCCGGCCAGCGAGGCCCGAGTTTTGAATTCCGGGGCTACATCGCCTTCTTGCAGCGCGGCGTTGGCCACACCGATAGTCAGCAACAAGCAAGCTAAGATCAATTTTTTCATATAAGTATTCCTTTAAAGTGGTTTGTATTTATCGTGGCAGGCCTTGTCGCAGTTTTTGGCAAAATCGACCGCAGCACTAGAGGCCGAACCAAAATCTTTTTGCTGTAGAAAGGCGGTAATTTCATCGAGCTTTTTCTGATATTGCTTAGAATCATCCACGGCATCCTGAGCGTCGCCCCAAGCATCGAAATAGTTTCCGACGCGCTGAAAAGCTTCTTTGAGCTCCTGCGTCAGCTTCAAACTATTGTCGGCATCTTCATTCACAATGAATGCCTGTAACTCGTGCGCATTGTCCTCAACCGCTTCCATCAATTCTTCAAAATCAAATTCCGCTTCGGCACGAACATACCCACTCATCGTTACAAAAATGATTCCTAAGAGAATGATCATATTTCGCATGTCAATAGAATCCTTCTGACGTTCTTTCCGTCATTAATTTTTCAATGGTTGATTGATAGGAAAAAATAAAATTGAAAAGAGACAAATGGCTGCTCAAACGGCAGCCACTGTCATCCGATTAGGTTAATCGCTTACCTTACCGCTTTCATCAAGCGATGAGCTCCTTGATTACTTTGCCATGAACCACGGTCGGCCGCTCTGAACGGCCCTGATGTTTATAGATAACCTTCAGGTGATCCAGGCCCAGCTGGTTGAGCACGGTGGCGTGCAGATCATAGGTATCTACTTCCTTGCCCTTCTCCGCTTTTAGGCCTATTTCGTCGGTGGCGCCGTGGGTGTAACCGGCATTGACACCGCCCCCCGCCATCCATTGGGTATAGCCCCAAGGATTATGGTCCCGCCCATCGCCCGATTCGCTCCAGGGTGTGCGGCCGAATTCAGAGGTCCAGACCACCAGCGTGGACTCCAACAAACCCAAGGTTTTCAGATCGGTCAGCAAACCGGCAATCGGTTTGTCGACCGAACGGGCCATGATCCTATGGTTGTCTTCGATGTTTTCATGAGCGTCCCAATTCCTTTTTTCGCCATCGACCTCTTGTGGTCCGGTCACCACCTGAATGAAGCGCACGCCACGCTCGGTCAAACGGCGCGCCCGCAACAAAACTTCGCCGTATCCGCGACTGACCGGATCGTTCAGGCCATACAATTCCTTGGTGGCTTCCGATTCCTTGCTGATATCCACCGCTTCCGGTGCGGTTTCCTGCATTCGGTAGGCCAGATCGTAGGACTCGGTGCGGGCTCTCAATTCACTGTCGGAAGGAAAGTTTTCCGCCTGCAAGCGGTTCAAACCGGACAACAAATTCAACGCTTGTCGTTTTTCCTGACGCGCCAGATATTTCGGGTCATCCAGATGCAGTATCGGCGATTCGGTAGGACGGAACGGCGTGCCCTGATAAACCGCCGGCAAGAACCCGGATGACCAGTTGACCGCACCGGCGCGCGGTTCTTTCGTATCATTGTATAACACCACATAGGCCGGCAGGTTGGGATTGGCCGAACCCAAGGCGTATTGCACCCAAGCTCCCAGTGTCGGGCGGCCCGGATTCAAATCACCGGTATTGAGCTTCAAAATCGAGATGTCGTGGGTCGCGCCGACGGTGACGCTGGATTTGACGAAGGCCAGATCGTCAGCATGACGGGCCAGATTCGGCACCCAATCCGAAAACCAGGCGCCGCTTTCGCCATATTGCTTCCACTGGCGCGGCGTGGCGATCAACTTGGTGACCCCGCCCTGGGTGGCGGTGACGATGTCTTTCAGAAAGGACGCCGGCACCGCCTGGCCTTCGCCCGCCATTTTGTGCAGCACCGGTTTGTAATCGAACAAGTCCAGCGTGGACGGCGCGCCGTCCTGATGCAGCCAAATTACGGTTTTGGCTTTAGCCGGAAAATGCGGCGTTTTTAGTGCCAGGGGATTTTCCGCCGCCAGCGCACTGGAGATCAGTCCCCCGCCCGGAAACAGCGAGTTAACCGTTAGACCGCCTAAGCCAATACCGGTTTTAGTTAAAAACTCACGACGTGATGAATTATGCATTTTGTATTCTCCTAATAATCTATTTGAAATGGCCGTCAGAACCGGTAAACGAATTCATTGGCATTGACCACGGTATGCACCAGATCGACAAAGGCTGCGGCTCGCAACGGATCCTTAATCGGCTCCTTGACACCCACCGGTACATTAACGGCGAACTCCCCTTTGTCACTCGCTTGCTGGGCGATCACTTGTTGCTGTTCCTGTAAAAAGCCCTTCAGTAACTGGCGTTCCTGATCGCTGGGCGCGCGCGCGAACAAAACCTGGTAGAGCCTGTCCAGTTGCGCCTGTTCGTCGTTGCCGGCTTCGTTGATAATCTTGCCCGCCAGCGCCTTGGACCAGCCGAAAATGAGTTCGCTGTTGTACAACGTCAAGGCTTGCAGCGGCGTGGTGGTCACTTCTCGCTTACTGTGCGCAAGAGAGGCTTCGGCCATATTGAAATCACTCAGAATCGGGTAAGGCTTGCTGCGCCGGGTAAAGATATACAGGCTGCGGCGGTTGTGATCGTCAGGATTTTTGGACACCGGCCAGAACGGGTCGCCGATACCAAAGCCGGTATCGCCCTGATCGCCGGCGTTTTTCGGCAGCGGCGGCAACACGCTGGGACCGCCGATTTTGTCGTTCAACTCGCCCGACGCCACCAGCAGCGAATCACGGATCTGCTCGGCCTCCAGGCGCTTGTGCGGAAACACCGCCAGCAATTCGTTGTCCGGATCGGCTTTGACAACCTCGGGCCGCTCGCTGGAAGACTGCCGGTAGACGCTGGACAACAGAATCTCCCTGTGCAGTTTTTTCACGCTCCAGCCCTCTTTTACGAACCGACTGGCCAGATAATCCAGTAATTCGGGATGACTGGGTTTCTCTCCTGCCTTGCCGAAATCGCTGACCGTAGTCACGATACCCTGGCCAAAATATTTATCCCAGACCCGGTTGACGAATACCCGCGCCGTCAAAGGATTGTCCTCACTGGTCAGCCATTTGGCCAATGCCGCGCGCCGCCCTGATGAAAATCCGGTAGGCTGTATGTCCGGCTTGGCATCGGTGATAGCTTCCGGAAAAGCTGGCTGGACTTCTTCTTTCGGCTTGGTGCGGTTTCCAACTTCCAGCACATAAGTCGGTGGCACATCGCTATAACCCAGCTCGGTAATGGCGTCGATTTTGGTCGATCCCAGCTCGATCGGCGGTTTCACGGCGTCGAATTTTTTCAATGCTTCCCCAAGTTCTTTCAGCTCGGCGAATTTTTCGGCATGCCAATCGCTATGAAACTTGGGATCCTTGCTGGCAGCCCGATCCTGGAAATAATTGAGCAGTGATCGGTCGTTGGTGACCCGCTCCAGACGATGATTGGCCCAGCGATCCAGCGCCGTCCATTGCTCTTGCGGTTTGAAAATGGCCGCCTGGGAGTCTTCGCGATAGCGCTCTTTATGGTATTTAAGCGCGGCCTCGCGGTCGGCATCGAGGATCGCCTTCATTTTGCCTCGAAGTTCTTTGGTCGCGTCCTCCCATTGCGCCCATTGCTGGTCGTAGGCAACTTCCAGCGCGGTTTTCTTCGCGACCGGTACATTATCGACATAATTGATGTTGGCGAAAAACGCCTGCAACGCGAAATAATCTTTCTGGCTGATTTTATCGAATTTGTGATTGTGGCAGCGGGCGCATTCTAAAGTCTGTCCCAGAACGACTTTGCCGACCGTGTCGGTGATGTCGGTGATGATCTGATAGCGCCGGCCGAAGAAATCTCGGGAGTTGGCGTTATCTGGAAACTGTGCCATGAATCCGGTAGCGATCAGCGCGTTTTCATCACCCGGCCACAACTCGTCCCCGGCGATTTGTTCCTGAATGAACCGGCTGTACGGTTTGTCTTCGTTGAAGCTGTTGATCACATAATCGCGATAGCGCCAGTTGTTGAGCCGGTTGCTGTCTATCTGAAACCCGGAGCTGTCGGCGTAACGCGCCAAGTCCAGCCACAAGCGGGCCTGACGTTCGCCGTAATGCGGTGAAGCCAGCACTTTGTCCACCAGCTTTTCATAGGCATCGGGCGATTGGTCCTTGACGAAAGCATCCACTTCCTCGGGAGTAGGGATAAATCCAAGCACATCCAAGTAGATACGCCGTGCCAGTGTAGCCTTGTCCGCTTCTGCCGAAGGTGTGATGCCTTTTTCCTCCAGTTTTTTAACGACAAAAGCATCGATCGGGGTATGCACCCAGGCGCTGTTTTGCACGCCAGGAACGTCGGGGCGCGCGATCGGCTGATAGGACCAGTGTCTGGATTTACGCCTTGATGAAGCTTGAGGCTTATCGGTCTGCACGGCGGACAATTGCTCTGCCTGTTGCTTTTCGCCACTGACTTTGGACTGACCGGTTTCACCGAATGCGTCGATAATCAGTTGTTCGTTACTTTTGTAAATACTCGATTTGCGATTATTCGTGGCTTTAGCCCCTATGTTGCCAACGGGTTGACTGAATAAATCGAGCTGTTTGGATTGACCGATGGCGCCGACCGGTTTATTGAACAAATCCGTCCCGGCATTGGCGTTCACCAGGCCGTTGAGAGCCAGCGACCCGGCCAGGCCGTACAAAGTTGCGAAATAGAGTTTGCGCTTTCTAAAGTTGATGTTCTTTTTCATGTGTGCCCTCTTGTTATAACTGCTTCATCGATTATTATTGAGCGTCCTTTTTGGATAAAGGGGCTTTGACCAAATGCCCGCCTTCTTCCTCGTAATATTGTGCACCCAACCAACCGGCCACTTTGAAGCCGTTGGCGGCCAGCAGGTCGGCCGCCTTGCCGGAGCGCCCGCCATGATTCGATACGGTCACGATCGTCCGGTCTTTGGGAATGAACGCCAAATGGCTTTCCAACTGCTTCGCCTGAATATTGAGATAGGCGGGAAAGCCGCCGATGGCGCTGATTTCATGAGGATCGCGCAGATCGATGATCAACAAATGCTCAGGCTTTGCCAGTAGTGCTTCCAAACCAGCCCGTTTGATTTGCGGCGAGGAGGCTTGATAACCGGACGTCTGAGATTTGGTGGATTGTTCGTCGTTTTTCTGATGGGCTCCGGCAACAGCCAAAGGACTTGCCAGAACCAGTAAAATCATCGCCAGTGTGCTCGTTTGCTTCATTGAAATTGCTCTCTTTAAAAATGGTATATAAAAATGGGTGCTGAGTCGTGAAGTCCTCTTTCCCCGAGTCGATATTTCATGCCGGTCGCGGGTCATTACTGACAGTTCAGGTTCTGCAGTCGTTGACTTTGCGGTATGGGCCGGTATTCGATAATGTTGCAGCAATTGTCGGGCCATAATTCAATCTGGAATGACAAATGCAGGCAGATAGCCGCCATTCAGCGGGGCAAGGCATTGCTTCAGTATGTTGGAGGTTTATCGGCAGCGAAAAAAAATGCATTTACCCCAGATCCACTTACCGGAACATGCCGTCGAAGGAGGCTTGTTGCGAGCGAAATTGTTGATAATTCAGCAGGCGAACAGCAATCGATGTTGCTTGGCAAACAGTGATGCCGTCTCCATTGAGATCGAGTGCTTTCATTATCTGCACGCGGCGCCGGATACATTTGAGCGAAAGCGGTTGTAATGTCATTCCCGGTGAAAAGAGTCGTAAAAGCAAGCGCCGACACGTTCGATTAAAAATGTTGCTCCGCCGTATAAACGGCGGAGCGGATAGGAAAGGCATTCCTGTTCTCGGCTGCGGAGACGGGATGCAAGGGGTGGGATTTAAAAAATGACCTCGATGAATGTTATTCCTTGATGCGGACCAGATCATGGCAGCTTTTGCAAGTATCGGTCAGCTTGCCGAATTTTTCCTTGATAACACTGATATCGCCCGACGCCGCGACTTTGGCCAGTTCATTGGCGGCCAGATTGAAGTCGTTCGCGACTTTGACAACTTCGTCTTTTTTCTGGAAAAATTCCGGCTTTAAGCGTGTTTTTTTCCAACCGATACCTTGATCGGTGCCCTCTCCGTAAAGCTCGCCAAGACCGGAATTAGCCGCTGCGGCAATCGCGTTTGCGGCAGCCGCGACGTACTCCTTGTTATAGCTCTCGGGGTTAGTCACGACGTGTTTCTTGATTTTTGCCGTGTTCCAGCCGATGAACGAATAAGCCGATTGCCGGAATCGGATTTGTTCTTCGATGGGACCGGCTAAGGCTGTGGTCGAGGATACGGCTAGAATTAAGGTTAAGGTAATTTTTTTCTTCATTGGTATCATTTCCATGTAGTCATAAAAATACAAAAAAGTTAAAGCAAATATTGAGCCACAAATCTAGTTCCCCCCGGCGCCTAAATTATCCAAGGTGGTCAACCATGAAATTTAGGTGCTGGTTGAATATGACCATATAGGCTTTGACATCGATATAACACTTAAAAAGTAACTGTTCATCTTCTTCGGAAAAGGGGGGGCGAGGGGGGATTTATCTAAAAATTCTCCCCTAGCCCCTTTTCTCAAAGAAAGGGACTGAATACTTGCCTGGGGGTGTGAACAGTTACCTTAAAAACGTGTCGCACAACGTGTTAAAAACTCGGTGCGGATTGGGCCGTTTGCTGAAGATTCGCGTGGGGAGAAAATTGGGACGCACCTTCTGCGACGCCCCAAACCACAATAACGGTCAATAACAGTGAAACGACAAAACGGGTCGAGCCTACGCTAGCAGTGGGTACTGACAACGCTTGGGGGACCTGTTTTTTCCCTGTCAACATCGGCCTGACCAAATCATTTTTCTTGATAAACCGATAATAAATGATCGAAGCGATATGCAAGCCCACCAACAACAGCAAAACATCGAAAATCGAGCTGTGCCAGCCCGTCATGCGATCGCTGGTCGTTTTATCAATCAAAGAGAATAGGTGTCCTTCATAGGCGATATCATCGTTGGCGAACAACCCCGTACCGACCTGTGAAAACAACAAAGCCAACAAAGCCAATACCGAAAGCGCACCCAATGGATTATGCCCGATACCTTGCCATTGACCTTTGAAATAAGCTGAAAGCCTTCCCCAGGTCGGAAAAAAACTCGCAAATCGCGCATGGGTTGAACCGGTAAAGCCCCAGACCAACCTGAAGATCAGCAAGCCTAAAATCAGAAGCCCGATGCGGCCATGCCAATCGATCCAAGACCCTCCGAGTCTGGCCGTTATATAACCCGCCACCAACGCCAGCACTAAAGTCCAATGAAACAACCTAACAGGAAGATCCCAAACGTCTACCGTAGTCTTCATTTTATTCCCCCTTTTTATCTAACATAATTCCTATGCGTCTGCCGCCAATCACCGATGCGAAACAGGCGAACGCTCGGCCTCATGACGTCTTTATTTATTCGACAAAACCTAACTTGCATACTTGACCGTACAGCCATAAGGTTTCGTGCTGGATTTTGCAATCTTTTTACCTGCCGCCAGATCGGCAAAAGCCAAACTTATATAATTTTCAGCTTGCGCAATATCGGCTTTATCGGCCGAAGCGATACTGTCTATGCCGCCCTTATAAACGAGTATGCCTTCGGGGTTGATGATAAAAAACTGCGGCGTGTTCGTGGCGCCGTACAGCCTCCCGATTGAACCATCATCGTCGAACACGGTATTGGTCGGCGTCGCGCCGCGCTCTTCATTGAGCCTACGCGCCGTGTCGCCATCCACATGGCCTTGTTTTCCCGGCGCCGACGAAATCACCTGAAGCCAAACAAAACCTTGGGCCGAAGCTTCTTTTTGTAAATTCGGGATATTGCCGCTTTCATAATGTTTGACCACAAACGGACATTCGTGATTCGTCCATTCCAGTATCACGGTTTTTCCTTTGAGCTCCTCCAGTTTAATAGTGCTGCCGTCGGCAGCGGCGCCCGAAAAGACCGGAGCAGGTTGATCCACGACGGGTTCGGCATTGGCGGTTAAAGACAGCAATCCGAAAATAAGACTCGCTAAAGTAATGTGTGAAAGATTTTTTAATTTCATACTGGACTCTCTTAAAAATATTAATTGAATGGCTAAAAAACGTAATCGGCTTATTTGTCATTTGACGGATTGTTAAATCATTCTCGGCTCCTTTAATGGCTAATCGGTTTACATTCATTACGGCAAAATCGCTCAAAACACCCATAGGACAAGAAATGCCCCGCTGAATGTGCTTCCAAAAAAGACTTGTATCTTATTGACCCAAGACAAGCTTGCCCAAAATTCGGTGATCTTTTCCTTTTGAACATTCCGCCATTGCGGGTAGACGTTGACGGCATGGCGATAAAGCACAAGCAGTCTTCGCACCAACAGATAAAAACCACACAGAAACAATCCGGCCATCAGGTAAAAAACGATGACTTGCGTAGCATGCCGGCTCGTCTCAAAAAAATGATGGATGGCTTCATCAAGAATAAATTCAAGCATTTCATAGATATGAATGACGATCCAAATGAAAGCATGACCCATCATGCCGGGCATCGTGATAAGCAAACCAAACGCGATCAAGGCTAGGCTCATGCGCCGTTGCTTCGTTAGTTTGGATAGCCACCTTTGGATAATCGTAATCATAGTGATTTGCCCCCAGCCAAAAATTTGTCGACTTTCATAAAAAGACGGAAGTCGATCCTTCGTTCTCCCGCCCTGATTGGTCCGTCAAGTGCGATCATAAAAACCGACAGATGAACTCTTACAGTTTCCACCGATACCCGAATTGATTCCCAATTAGGCTGGATTGCGCCTCCCCTCGCTATCGGCCCGGTCAATTAATCGCTTTCCATTACGGGAAATTGCGCATCCAGCATTTTTCCCAAAACCAAATTCTTTGCATTATCAAAATGCATTTGTTTACGATATCTGTCGCTCAGTGCCTAATCGCCAACGACACAAACTTCGATGGCGCAGTAACCGTTTGAGTCACAATTTCCGGCGTCAATAGTTGCGGCAATACCTCCGGTTCGGCATCGATTCCCGCCGGGTAATAAACATAAAGCGGCACGCCGCTACGACCGAATTCTGCAAGAATTTTTGTAATTTCAGCATCTCGATTCGTCCAATCGCCTTTCAGATAGGTAATACCCGATTGCTCGAAGGCGTCGATCACCGATGCTTGACTCAGTGCAACCCGCTCGTTGACCAGGCAACTGATACACCAGGCAGCGGTAAAATTCAGAAAAACGGGTTTACCCTCTGCCCTCAACTCGGCTAAACGCAGGGCGCTATAGGGCTCCCAGTTTTTTTGCGGAGTTTGTTCACTCTCAAACGTTACAGCCGAGGCCGGTGTTTCGACAGACCCATACCCGCCCAACAATGCCGCCGCCAAGGCCACTCCGGCAAAACCGGCACCACTGCGCCGTGCGCCAGCATTCGAGTATTTGGTGGTCTCATAAAGCCATGCGGCAAAGCTGATCGCGACCATGCCGCCCAAGGCTACGGCAACCGCGTTCAATCCGGCCTGCTGCGCCAATACCCACACCAGCCAGACGGCAGCTCCATACATGGGAAAAGCCAAGCCTTGTTTCAAGCGGTCCATCCAGACACCGGGCTTGGGCAAGCGTCTTTGCAAGGCAGGCCAGTAACTCAGCAACAAATAAGGCAAGGCCAGCCCAAACCCCAAACTCAGAAAAACCGCCAGCAACACGACAGGCGACTGGGATAGCGCGAACCCAAGAGCCACGCCCATGAACGGCGCCGTGCAGGGGGTTGCCACGATCGTGGCCAACACGCCGGTAAAGAAGCTTCCCGAATAACCGGAGCGCTGCGCGAGCGAGGACCCGACGCCGACTATCGAGTTGCCGATCGTAAACACACCGGACAGACTGAGCCCGACCGCAAACATCAAATAAGCCACAGCCAACACGAACAATGGCGATTGAAATTGAAACCCCCAGCCGATTTGCGCGCCCCCGGTTTTCAAGGCGATCAATAAACCGCCCAGTAACGCAAAGCTTGCCAGTATCCCGGAGGTATAGGCCCAACCTTGCAATTGGGTTTGCCGTGGTGCCTCATGCGCATGTTGGATCAAAGACAAGGCTTTGATCGACAGCACCGGAAACACGCAAGGCATCAGGTTCAGAATCACGCCGCCCAACAGCGCCAACAACATGGCCGACGGCAACAGCAAGGCGGGCGGATCATTCACCGTGATGTCCGGCGAACCGCCGCTCAAAGGGACGTTGACGATATAACCCCGCGTTATCGCTTGACCTTCGATGTTCTCGGTAAGGGTCAACACGCCGACCAAGGGTTCTCCGAGCGACAATGGCGCCTCGCCAGGACGCAAGGTTAATTCAATGGCATCATCGGCCTGCCTGTCCTGCTGCGGAGCGCCATGCGATATCCTGCCCCATTGTTCCGGATAAAACCGAACCGTTGTTATTTCCGCCGAACTCAGTTCGCTACCGCTTATCCTCAAGGTCAAGTCGTCGCCGCTCGGCTTAACATCAATCGGCCAAGGACTCGTCACCGGCAAGCTTGCGAGCGCCCGCTCTATCAACGGACTGCCCGGCCCGGTTGATTCGACGAAACTCACGATAGGCAACTCCAAAGCCAAATCGACTTGTTGAGGAATGCATACTTCCTCGCACACCAACCATTTCACTTTTGCCTGGATCGGAAAACGTTCACCGATGACGGCATCCTTCGGCACCGACAAAGGCGACAAAAGCGTCACCTCATTCTCGTAGCCGTAGTTGATCACGGGACCCAGCTGAATCAGGCTCGGCGTCGGCCATTGAATATCGCCGACAGACGCACCCTCCGGTAATGTGTAGTCGATCTTGGTCGCCAAACCGGAATCGCCCGGATTGACCCAATAGGTATGCCAATGCGGAATGATTCTCTGCTGCACGCCGACCAAAATCTCATCGCCCGGGCGCACGGCATCGACCGAAGCGATCAGTTGTGCCGTCACTTGTTCGGTGGCCGCCTCATGCGAAATTGCATGGGCTTGACTACCCAAAACAGTCGTCACAATCACTGCTAATAACATTAACCGCATTGAATGCATGATCTTCAATTCCTAATAAATGATTAGAGCGCTTGACATGCCCGGTTTCATATTCGTTAACCGTTAGCTGCGAAGATGAGTGTTGAAAAAACCGATGGTTCGCTCCCAAGCCAGTTTGGCGGACGCTTCGTCGTAACGAGGCGTGGTATCGTTGTTGAAACCGTGCTGTACGCCGGGATAAATGTAAGCCTTATAGGCAACGCCTGCGTCTTTCAGGGCCCGTTCGTAAGTCGGCCAACCGGCATTGACGCGCTCGTCCTCGCCCGCGTAATGCAGTTGCAGCGGCGCCTTGATATTGGCGACATCTTCCGCTGCCGGTTGGCGGCCGTAAAACGGCACCACCGCGCCCAGATCGGCAATCCGGGTGGCAAGGAAATTGGCAATGCCTCCGCCGTAACAAAAACCAACCACGCCGACTTTGCCGTTGCCTTCAGGCAGCGATTTCAATACCGCCGCAGCGGCCAGAAAATCGTTTTGCGTCTTGTCCTGATCGAGCTGCTGGAACAACTCACGCGCCTTGTCTTCATCACCTGGATAGCCGCCCAATGGATACAAAGCATCGGGTGCGAAAGCGATGAAATTATCCAATGTGACACGCCGGGCAATGTCTTCGATATGCGGGTTCAGGCCACGGTTTTCATGCACCACCAAGACCGTCGGCAATTTACCTTCAAGCCGCGCCGGCTTTACCCGATAGCCACGAATCTTGCCGTAGCCCTGAGGCGATGGATATTCGACATACTCGGCGGTAATGCGGGTATCGTCCGGTTTGATTTGCTGCGCCTCGGCATAACGCGGGTTTAGCGCATCGAGCAATACTTCCGCCGTTAATCCCGCAACCGCGAATTTAGCCGCCGAAGCCAAGAATCCACGCCGTGAAATATCGCCGTGGACATAGCGGTCGAAAAGTTTCAGCACTTCGGGATCAAAGTCTTTTGCCGTTTTACGTGTCATGACATGCTCCTGATGAAATTGAATTCGTTTGCATCGTAAGGATTTGGTCGTAAATAATTTCCCTATTTTAGGAAGGGTTCGGTTGCTCGATTGGCAGGTGTCGGCGGCAGGGAAAGCCGCCGTCAAGCCTACACGGACGTATTCACGGCGTCCTGTCAAGCGAGTTACCGAACCTTCAACAAAGCTCATAGCTCCAGGATGTTATTTATTACGAAATCCTAAATACCCGTTTATTACAGTCGTATCGCTCTAAATTAAATCAGTTTCAAATTCCGTATCGGCTGCCCATCCTTGTAGGTGTGGTTAAACCGCTTATTCTCATAAAAAGTTCTCAGGGGGGAGAAACTTGCCGTAAATAAGGGACGTATCCTTTCGATGACCGCCTTGCCGGAACCTGAAACTGAATTCTTAAAACAGCTATGCGCTTCTCTTGACTCGGCTCATTTCGCCCGTCCCAGATAGCCCGGCGTCAATACCGGAATTTTATAGGCCGCGCCGCGCCCCACCACATAGAGAGTTTTCTTGTCTTTCCCCGCAAACGCCAGATTCTGCGGCTTCTTCGGGATCGGAATCACACCAAGTGGCTTGCCGTCTTGATCGAACACTTCGATACCGGCATTCGAGGTAACATATAACCGGTCTTTGTCGTCGATTGCCAAACCGTCCGCTCCGCTGGACCAGCCAGTTTCGGTCTCCTGCCAACCGGCCAGTTTGGCGAAATGGCGCTTGTTACCGATTTCACCCGGACGGGTAATGTCATAGGCCAAAACATGTTCACCGAGTGTATTGGCGACGTAGAGCGTTTTTTCGTCCTTACTCAACTGAATCCCATTCGGACGGTCGATATCGCTCGCCAAACGTGTCAATTTGCCTTCCGGCGAAATATAAAACACACCAGGATTGGACTTGGGCGGATTGGGATTCTCGGGAGTCGCCCGCGTACCGCTGTCGGTGAAATACACACCACCATGATGATCCAATACCAAGTCATTAGGCCGTTGGAACGGCGTGCCCTCGAAATCTTCGGCCAGTGTTTTTTCCTTGCCGACCGGATAAATGATACCGACCTTCGGTTTCAAGACTTGCACGGCATAGAGCGCTCCGTCGGCATCGAATGCCAAACCGTTCGCGCCGTTGGAATGCTCTAAAAAGGACACGACCGTGTTATCCGGAAAAATCCGGGTAATGCGTTCGGCCTGGGTTTCGGTGAAGATCAGGCTGCCGTCGGGCAGACCGATAGGCCCTTCGGTGCCGTTGAAGCCGTCTTTGATCAGCTCGATCTTGACACCGCCCGCCGTCACGCCGGGAATCGCCGATGTCACGGGTTCGGCGGCGTGGGCATGGCTTTCGAACAGAACAGCCGCTGCGATCAATGTCCAGGGCAAGATACATTTATTAATCATTTTCAATCTCCCGTTTACAGTGAACTGCTCACCCGGACGCCAAACCAGCGCCCGGTTCGTGGGGTGATGGTGTTCCAGGTTTGCTCTATGGGTTCATCATTGTCAAAAACATTGGTGCCGATCACCGAAACATCGAACTTACCATCTTGCCGGCCGATACCCAATGAAAAATCGGTGGTGGTGTTGGTCCCGACCCAGCCGAATTCGGAAAACGCCCGATCCGATTGAAATCTGCTTTCAAACACCGTGGTGAAACTGCCATGTACTTCCGCGCCTATGCCCAACACATTGACCGGATAACGCACTTCCGGACTGATGTTGAAGGTGAATTTCGGCGCGAATGGCAGGGTTTTACCGGTGGCGTCGAACAAAGTCGGAGCTCCGGGGAATTGCAGCTCGACCGGCGTCGGCGAATTCTTGAAATCGGTGTAATAGGCATGATTCCAGGCGCCCGCGAAATTGATCGTGGTGTAGGGAATGCCGGAATAAAAGCCGTCGATCTCGACGCCCATGATGCGCACGCCCTTGGCGTTGCCGACGATGTCGATAAATGTCGGCAGCAGATTCGGGTCGGCCTGCCGGCGGATGTTGGTGGTGAATTCATCGAGCACCAAGGTTCTTTGCTGATAATTGGTGATCTCGTTCCAGAAATAATCGGCGTGCAGATCCAGGGTATTGTTGAACAGGGACGATTTGAAGCCGATCTCGAAGGCATTGCTGGTTTCAGGCTTCACTCGGATCGCGACGCCGTTGGGCGACTGCGAACCGCCGGCTTTCTGGTTGTAGCGCCAGGACACGTAACTGGTAAGATTCTCGTTGATTTTATAGCTGGGGCTGACGATGAATGTCGGCTGGAATGCCTCGAACACATTGCCCGGCTCCCGTTGCCAGAGATTGCCGATCTGGCCACGGCGAATCCGTTTCGCCGCACCGACCTGGGCTTTTTGCTCGGCCGACAGGTCGGCGTATTGATCGGCGCCGAAATACTGCCGGGCGACGGCGTCGGCCACCGCGACTTGCGTGGGATCGGCCAAGGCGTCTTCAGAAAGCTCACCGGCATTGTTGGCGTTGAAACCGCCCAGTTCGGTATCGTTGACCGACTTGTCGTTGAGCAACTCGCCGAAACCATTTCGGATCAGTTGTCTTTGCGTTTTCTGAACCCGATGCTCGTAATTGATGCGGGCGCCGGTGACCAGATTCAGATCATCGGTGACATGCCATTCGGCGTTGGAGAACAAAGAGCCCGAATCGTTATTGACCAGCCAGTCTTCGCGGCGGACCAGGCCATCGAGCGAATCTTTCATCAGTTGGCGGCCGTTGTTGTCGGCATCCAGCCTGGCGAACTCGGCATCGGTCGCGTACCAGGCGCCGGCGTCGGAACCCCGCCCGCCCCAAGTATATTGATCGGTATAACGCTTCAGATAGAGCGCGCCGACCTGATAATCGACCAGGTCTTCAAACTTCGACTTGAGCCTGACTTCCTGACTGATATGCAGCACTTCCGGCGTGTGACCGCCCGAAAGAAAACTGTTGTTGACATCGAACGGGGTCTGTTCGTCGTTGGAGGCGCGGAAAAAATAATCCCTGACCGCCGTGATCGAGGTCAGCGTGGTGTCGTCATCCAGGTACCAGTTGAGATCGATCAAACCGCCCTTGCTTTCATTTTTGACACCTTGCGCCAAATTCATGTTGAAGGTATCGGGACTGAAAAAATCGTTCAGGGTGAAATCACGATTGCCTTCCACGAACCAGCGCCGCGACAAACGCCGCTCGGGCGTCAGACTGTTGTTGGTCGCGCCGTTGGCGAAGGTGGTCGGCGTCGGTTTGTGGAACACGCCGCTGTTGAAAAACTCTTCCTGCGGCGTCACCATGTCGAAACTGACCCTGGCGGAAAAATCCTCTGACGGCGTGAACAGCAATTGCACTCGACCTTGAACGCGGTCACGATTGAAAAAGGTTTGATCCGGATTGAAGGCATTTTTGAATTGGCCATCGGCCTTGTTGACGTGAATCGCGCCGCGCCAGGCCAACAGATTATCGATCACCGCGCCGCCGACAGCGGCATCAGCGATATAGGTATTGAAATCACCGTAAGTCAACGAAGAACTAGCTTCCGGCGTGAAGGTCGGGTGCCGAGGCGTGAAGCTGATCCGGCCCAGACCATAGTTTTTACCGAAATCGGTGCCGGTCGGGCCTCTATCGACCTCGACCGTCGCCAGATCGTACTGATCGAAACTGGTGAAGCCGGTATAGGTAAAGGCCACGCCGTCCTGTATCGTGCCGACGCTGGGATCTAAAGATTCAAACAAAAACTGTCCGCCGACACCCCGCATGCCGATACCGTTAGTGCGTGAATTGCCGATGTCGCGTTTGGTATTATTGGTGCGCTTCAAGATCTGATCCATGTCGAACGCCAGCTCCCGTGACAATTCCTGACCAGTGCGCACGGTGGCCGACACCGGCGCTTCTTTCAGTTTCTTGATCCGGGGCTGGGCTCTGACCACGACTTCCCCAAGAGCGTCGGTTTCGATTCGTTCGGCGGGTGGCTGTTCGGCCAGAACCGGCTCGGCCTGAGGTTCCAGGGTGGGCTCGTCGAGCGTAGACGGCTGATCGGCGGTCAAGGCGTCTTTCAACAGCTCATTTTCCTGCCTGCTGGCCTCCAGCTGCTGCCTCAGGCGGATGATTTCGGCGGCCAGATCGGCATCGGGTTGCTGGGCGTAGGCCTGCCCCGGAGCCAGCGCGAGGGCTCCGGCAACCAGCATCAAGGTCCGGCCCGGTCTGGCGGCAATTTGGTACTTGACTGTTTTTTTTCTCATCGATTCATTCTCATGATTGTTCGATCGCGCTTGCTCAGGCGCAAACGTTCTCTGACCGGCCTGTTTTCAGGCCGGCTGTTTCGTTTTCTGGGGATTAAATGAATTAACCGCCGGGGACGGTCAATACCGACAACTTGCTGATGCCGGAGCGCTCGATCGAGGCCATGACTTTGGCGACGATGCCGTATTGCACGCCGTCATCGGCATTGAGGTTAAGCGCGAGCTCCGGATTTTCGGCTTTGCGCTTGAGCAATTCAGTCTCAAACGTTGCCAGCGCGACTTCGGCTTCATCGATGAACACCTTGCCCTCTTTATCGATGCTGACGTAAACCGGGTCTTTTTCGTCGGGCGGCGCGGTCGCCGCCGTTTTCGGCAGGTTGACATGCACGGCGTTGCTCAGCAAAGGCGCGGTAACGATGAATACCACCAACAAAACCAGCATCACATCGACCAGAGGCGTGACGTTGATTTCGCCCATTACTTCATCGCCGTCGTCTTGTGTTTTAAAAGCCATCAGGCATGCGCTCCTTTCGCGATCAGTTGTTCTTGACTCAAGGTTTCGCGAGTGTTAGCCGTTTTGACGACCGACGGTTTTTTCAGCGATGCCTTGACGGTGGAAGTGTTGTCCGTAATCGGCGCGGTTTGCGGTGACTTACCGATGATAAAAGAAGTTTTGAGCGCCAAATGAATAAAGTCGATGGCAAAATCGTCGAGAATCGCGAGGATGACTTTGTTTCTGCGGATGAAAAAGTTGTAGGCGATCACCGCAGGCACCGCGACCGCAATACCGACTGCGGTGGCGACCAAGGCTTCACCGATCGGCCCGGCTACGACATCGAGACTGGCCGAACCGCTTTTACTGATGCTGGTCAACGCACCCATAATGCCCCAAACCGTGCCGAACAAACCGACAAACGGCGAGATACTACCGACTGTCGCCAGAATAGCCAGACCGCTCTCCAGATAGCCGCGCTCTTTTTGCACTTGCTGACGCAGACGCCGCTCCAACAGTTCCTGCCGGTCGCTGGCATGTTCCAGATCGTGGGTCGAGGTGCCGCCTTCGGTTTCGACCAGCGTCGCGAAACCCGAGCCTGCGACCCGGGCAATCGGGCCGCCGCCACCGATAGCGGCGGCGGTGTGAAAGTCCTGGGCGCGCCAGAACCGTTTCTGGTAACGTCGATTGCCGTAGCCGATACGCAGCAATTGCAATCCTTTGATCAGAATCAAGGCCCAGGTCAACGCGGAAAATCCGATCAGGGTCCATAAAGTGCCATCGACTATGAAGGCTGAGGAAATATCCGGAAGCAGACCGCCGAGCTCCAAGGCGTCCGGGGCGGTTTCGGGCGCCGGTGGCGTCAATTCGGCGCCCGTCTTCAACAAATTTTGAAGATTTTCGGTAGCCGCCGGATCAATACCTGTTTCGGTCAAAAGTTGACCTCCGGAACTGCCGTCAGGTAGTTGCTCGTTAGTAATGGGAGTAGTTGTGTCTGACATAATTGAAACCTCGTGTTAGCGTAAAGAAAAGTTGATCGGTATCGTAACCCAGCCGTCGATTGGTGTTGTGCCGCGCCTTGCGGGTTCGAAGGTCCATTTTTTGACTGTCCGGACCGCTTCGGCATCCAGCACTTTTTTACCGCTGGTTCTGAGTACCGAAACAGTTTTGGGTTTTCCATTGGCCTTGACATAAACCTTCAACAACACTTTGCCTTGCCAGCCGCGATCCATTGCGATGTCCGGATAGACGGGCGGCGGATTATTCCGGTAGTTGGCGCCCGCACGGGGCCGGGTGATTTTTTCCACCGGCGCCGGTGTGGGTTCGTAGGGCGCGTCGAGAACGGGTTCGGCAAGCGGTGAAGGTTCTTCAAACACCGGCTCCGGCTTTGATTTTGGTTTTTCCTTGGGTTTTTTCAAAGGCACCGCTTTCTTTACTATCGGCTTCGGTCTGGCCTTGGGCGGCGGCGCGACCGGCTTGGGCTGGATGATCGAAATTTCGACCTTGTTAACGGGCTTTTCGGGTTCGATTAATTCCGCATCGAAACTCGAACGATCGAAATTTTCGACGAGGGTGGTGTGAATGAATATCGACATGGCTCCTAACAACAGGAAATCAATCAATTTCCGGTCTTTATCTTTTGGCGTCCTTCGTAAATCGCTTAAAACAAGGCCATTGTCGGCAGACAGTAATGCCTGAGGCTGCGCAAATTCGCGTGCGGGTCTGAACAACACGACGGGCGCGAGACTTCGTTGTTTGGGTTCAAACGAATCGGTATCGAATGAATTGAAATTTGCCGATGAACTTTTCATAATGGGTGCCCCTTTCCGGATTTCTTTTGATTTCTGGCAATGGTTTGCGCCGATCAAATTCGAGGTTGTTTAAAACATATTCAGCACAAACCGTGCCATTATTTTGAACAGATTGTTTCACCGATCTTGATCCGGTCGCTTCAAGTGCCAACGACAAAGAATAAAGCGGTTGTAATGTCTTACAGGTTCAGGGCTTGCGGTTATCGACGAGCTGGTTCGCATCAAAACGGACAGGTCTGAAATTGCGGTTCCGTTGGGCGCCGATGGAGTACATACGTCTCGCTTACTCATGAATACAACAGGTGTTTGCAAGAAACGCTTCTATGATGTGATGCTGATAAGGCAACAAAGTGTTGAACAACTGTTGATCAAACAGCAGACATTGGATTCGAATATTGTCCGGAAATTTTTTTAGCCGATAAATCTCAAAGTTCGAGCAGCCTATCTTTGAGCCGCATGTTGTCCGCACAGCGGTGATTCGGTCTTTGCCGAGTCGATGTCCATACATAGACGAACGATATGTCTTTCCGGTGAGTCAGGATTTTTAATGTCCAGGCGCGGATTTTGCTCAGTAAATAAAGATTGCCCTTACTATATAACAGGAGAATAACCACTCATGAGCAACTACGTCCTCGATATCAATGGCATACCCAGAGCCGTCGATGCCGCCCCCGACACGTCCTTGCTTTGGGTGCTGCGCGATCATCTCAACTTGGTGGGAACTAAATTCGGCTGCGGCATCGGTCAGTGTGGCGCTTGTACCGTGCATCTCGATGGCGCATCGGCACGAGCTTGTTTGACACCGGTTGCCAGTGTGGGCAAGATGCGGGTGACGACAAGCGAAGGACTCGACGCCAACGGCGCGCATCCTTTGCAACAAGCCTGGCAAGAACTCGATGTGCCGCAATGCGGCTATTGCCAAGCCGGTCAACTGATGACCGCAGCCGCGTTACTGGCGGAAAATCCGTAATCTTCAGATTCGGAAATCGATACCGCTTTGGCTGGCAATTTGTGCCGTTGCGGCACTTATCTGCGAATCCGTGCCGGTATCCATCGTGCTGTCGAAATCACCGCTAAGGAGTCGTTATGAATAAAACTCGTTTAGAAAATCCTGGTCGTCGTCATTTTCTATATACGAGCGCGGTGGCCGGGGGAGGGTTAGTGCTCGGTTATTACTTGAATGCAGCCAACAATGAGACCAATCGGGTCGCCAAGCCTTCAGATCTCGGCGACAGTGTGGAAATTAAGCCCAATGCCTTTATCCGCATCGCTCCGGACGGCACAGTGACTCTGGTCAGCAAACAACCCGAGATAGAGCAGGGCATCAAAACCTCGCTGCCGATGGTGATCGCCGAGGAGCTGGAAGTGAACTGGCAGGATGTGGTGATCGTGCAAGGCGATTTTGACCCGATCTACGGCAGCCAAAGCGCCGGTGGTTCTCGCTCGACTCCGACCAATTATCAGGAGTTTCATCAACTCGGCGCCACCGCTCGGACGTTGTTGGTGCAAGCGGCGGCTTTGATCTGGCAACTGCCGGAGGCGGAACTGGTGGCGCGTGAGAGTGCCGTACACCATGCGCCCAGCGGTCGTCGTTTGAACTACGGTGACTTGGTCGAGACCGCCGCATCGTTGCCGTTGCCTCCTGCCGATGCGGTACGCCAGAAGAATCCAAAGGATTATAAATTGCTTGGCAGACGTATCGGCGGCGTCGATAATCCGGCTATCGTCAGCGGCAAACCGTTGTTCGGCATCGATGTCAAACTGCCGGGAATGAGCTATGCCGTCTATGAAAAATGTCCGGTTTTCGGCGGCAAGGTGATCGACGCCAATCTCGATGAAATCAAGGCTTTGCCCGGTGTGCGTGATGCTTTTGTGATTGAAGGCGGTACCAATCTCAAGGGACTGATGGGCCGGGTTCGCTGCCAAGGCGCAAGCCTTGGCTGATGGTTCCGGTACAGAGGTGCTGCGCGATGATGGCGATATCGACAAGGCGCTCGCGGGGGGCGGCGAAAACGTTGACGGCTTCGTATAGTTATCCCTTTATTTCTCATACCAGCATCGAACCGCAAAATTGCACCGCGTGGTACCAGGACGGCGGCATCGAGCTGTGGGCGCCTACGCAAAACCCAGAGGCAGGGCAAAAGATCATCACCGAAACCCTCTGGGATTGCTCGGTGACAAGGCGCTGGTGCCCGGTCATGATGAAAGAGCCGGCAGTCCTTACGATGTCGGACGCATGAAGCAGGTGTTGCAATATGCCGCAGAGCAGGCGGACTGGGGTAAGCAAAGCTTTTCACGCGGCCGTGGCCAAGGTATCGCTTTTCATTTCAGCCATCGGGGTTACATCGCTCAGGTTGCCGAGGTCACCGTATCGCAAACAGGTTGGACTTGGCGCGATTGGATGCGCTGGTTTTGATGACGCACAATATCGACTACGACGAGCGCTGGCTACGTATGATCGCCGCCAACAGCCAAATTCCTTATGTCGGCCTACTGGGTCCGGCACCGCGCCGGGCCGGATTGCTGAACAGTTTGGGGACGGCGGCCACGCGGCTGGCGGGGCGGGTATTCGGGCCGGTCGGTTTGGACATCGGCGCCGAAACGCCAGAGGAAATCGCATTGTCCATCGTGTCGGAAATTCATGCGGCTCTGAACGGGCGCACCGGCCAGCCGCTGACTAAAAACGTGTTTTAAAAGCAACTACGCAGCTCGATTGCTGTGTTGCCTGGAATCCTAGGATACGTTCACTATACCCGTTTATTCGTTCCGTGTGCCCGGCGGGTCTAGCCAAAGTTGGGCCGTTATTCTTATTTCTTTGAAATAACTCGGCGTGCGATGCAGTTAGTCAGGGAGCGCGCTCCCTGACTTTGGCAGGCCTTGCGCTCAGTCCGCCGCAAAGCAATAAAAGTAACCGGCTCCTCCTGTACTGACCAGATTGGCCTGGCTGCAACCACGGCTGTCGTGTGTTGAATTCCAGGATACATTGCCACCGTTCCGGCCTCCGTTGGTTCGGTCCGAGTGGCCGACCCTGACGCTGCCTTCGCCGGCGTTCGTGTAATTCTTGCAGGTATGATCGGCGGCATCGGAGTAAGCCGTACCGTCGGGTCTGGATCCCGTGATAATATCGTGTTCGTTGGGCGTTTCACCAACGCCTTTGACGGGATTCCCTTTTTCGGTGAGAGCGGTCCGTCGATGGAGATTGTTGCCGATTTGGGCAAGTTGCACTGAGTCTCCGTGCAGATGGGCCGGATCATTGGCAATGATGATGCCGTCGGCATTGGCCCAAGGCCCGTTACCGATGCGGTCACGGGCATTGATGGCCGCTTGGCTGCCATCGGCCTGGGTGCTGAGATAGGCGCGCCAGGTTCGGTTGCCGGCACCAGCCTCGCCGGCCAGTTTCTGACAATGGGCATCGGCACCGGCCAGACCGCCAAGGTTGGCGCCGTTACCGGGGCCTTGGCTGGTAACGAAGAATCCGAGTGGAGGCTTGGCATCTTCAACTGGAGGCTGCTGCGCCCAGGCTGCGGTGGCGCTCAGAACCAGCAAGGTGGCAACAGTAGTATTTCTTTTCATTTTTCTTATCTCCTATGGATGGGTCAGGTGGGGGTGGGGCGCATGGAGTCGCCATGCAATACATAAAAATTGATTGTGTCGGATGTTACGTTTTTGCTTCTGTAGCCGGTACTGATGACTGAGGCTGAACTGTGACCGGGTTTTCATTACGTCCGATCCTCGACGGCTTCATCAGTGTGCGGCGCGGCGCTTGAATCGCGCTCCCTATGTCGTTTCAGGGCGAAGCCGATGTCATCGATCAGCAAATACAACGACGGAATTAAAATCAGTGTGATGACGGTCGCAAACAGAATGCCGAAACCGATGGAGATCGCCATCGGGATCAGGAATCGGGCCTGCTTGGAAGTTTCCAGGATCATCGGCATGACACCGAAGAACGTGGTCAGCGAGGTGAGTACGATGGGGCGGAAGCGCTGGATGGCGGCCGTCCTGATGATGCTGAATGCGGAGTCTGAGCTGTTGTATTTGAGTTCCTTGGCGTAGTCGATCAGCACCAGGGAGTCGTTGATGACGATGCCCGACAGCGCGACCATGCCCAAGATACTGATGATGCTCAAGTCGTAGCCCATCAGCATGTGACCGAACACCGCGCCGATGGCGGCGAACGGAATCGTGATGATTACGATCAAAGGCAGCGTGTAGCTTTTGAACGGGATGGCCAGCATCGCATAGATGGCGCACAGGGCGAGGACGAAACTGATTTTGAGGCTGCCCATGCTGTCGGCCATTTCCGCCTGTTTGCCTTGAAAGCTGTAGCTCAGACCGGGGTATTGGTTCATAAGTTGAGGCAATTCCCGGGTTTTCAGGTCGTTGACAATGTCGCCGACGCGCCCGTTAGGGCCGACATCGGCGGTTACCCGAATGATGCGGCGGCCGTCGCGGCGGTTGATCCGGGTAAAGGCACGGCCTCTTTCGACATGCACCGCCTCTTTTAGCGGAATTTCCTTTTTTGCTGAATTCCACAGTAAGAGGGTATCGATATTATGCATAGAAATACGCTCGGATTCCGGCAGCCTGACCATCACCTTCAATTCATTGCGGCCGCGTTGTTGGCGCAATACTTCGGCGCCGTAAAAGGCGTTGCGTACCTGACTTGCTACGTCCTGAGCGTCCAGCCCCAGACTGCGGGCTTCCGGTAATAGGGTGAAATCAAGCTGCTCCTTACCGGCGCTGAATTCGTTTCGAACATTGATGGCGGCGGGGTAGGAACGTAAAAGCTCGACCAACTGCGCACTGGCCGCAGCCAGCACTCCGCTATCGCGGTGGTTCAATTCGACGGTGATCGCGGCACCGGCGCCGGGCCCTCCGAAGTCCGATTCGAAGACGATCGATTCGGCGCCGACGATGTCGCCGGCCTCTTTTCGCCACAATCTGGCGAATTGATCGGTGCTCATGATTTTTTCCCGGATGTCGGGTGGTGCGAGATAGGCGCGCACGTTGGCGATATGGCCACCGGCGATGACGCCGGGTTGGCTGGAGCCAAGCTCGGCGAACACTCCGATCAGCAATTGGTTTCCATTCGGAATGGATTCGGCGACCCGATAGGCGGCGGCAGTAAGTTTTTGTACGGTGGCTTCGGTTATCGCCACTGGAGTGCCGAACGGCATGGTCACCGACACGCGGGCGAAATCGGCTTCCGTTTTGGGAAAGGCGGTGATGCCGACGCGGCCGCTGCCGACATAGGACAGGGTGGAGACCAGTAATGCGAAGGCGGCGACTACGATCAAATGGCGATGATGCAGCGTCCAATCCAGAAAGCCGCCGTAACGAAACGCCACCCAATGCCTGAAGGAGGAACTGAAGCGTTGTTGGTAGTGGTGAATCCAGGCTTCGATACCGTTCTGACGGGGTTTTTTGACATGACTGAGATGATTGGGCAGGATGAATAAGCTTTCCAGTAACGACAGTAAAAACACGGTGATGACCACCAGTGGTATCATCGTGAACATTTTTCCGGTCACTCCGGGGATGAACAATATCGGCATGAAAGCGGCGATGTTGGTGAGGATGCTGAAAGTCACCGGAATTGCCATGTCGCGGGCTCCCTTGATCGCCGCGTCCATCGGTTTGAGTCCTTCCTGAAGATAGTGATAGATGTTTTCGCCGATGATGATGGCGTCATCCACGACAATACCGAGTGCGATAATGAAGGCGAACAGCGACACCATGTTCAGAGTGACGCCGAGGCTTGGCAATATCAAAAATGAACCCAGAAACGCAATCGGGATACCGGTCATTACCCAGAAGGCCAGCCGCAATTCCAGGAATACCGCCAGTGTGATTAATACCAATGCCAGGCCCATGGCGCTGTTGCGCAGCAGCAGGTCGATCCGCTGCCGATAGTCATCCGAGGAGTCGCGCCTGATTTTGACGGTAATGCCATCGGGTAACTCGGGCTTGAACGATTCAAGAATTCCTGTTACGGATTCCGAGACAGCAATCGGCGTCTGTTCACCGATATTGTAAAGCTGAATCATCACCGCCGGTTTACCGTCATAGACGGCGTAGTAATCGCTCTGATCGTAGCCGTCTTTTATGTTCGCGATATCAGCTAAAAAAACCTGGCTGCCGTCTGCGGTGGTTACGATCGGCAAGTGCGCGAATTGCAACCCGAAATCTTTACGCTCCTTCATCCGGATCAATATCTCCCCGGATTGGGTTTTGATGCTGCCGGTTGGCAGGTCGATGCTGGCTCTGGCAACGCGCTGGGCGATTTCCCCGAGCGATAGCTGGTAGCGGCGTAAATTTTCCTGACTGACATCGATGCTGATTTCCATCGGTTTGACGCCATTCAATTCGGCCTGGCTGATGTTAGGGTCCTGCAACAGCCTGTCCCGTAAATGTTCGGCCAATTCGTGCAAGACCAGGTCTTTGGTGTCGCCATACAAGACCACTTCCAGCAACGGACGCAGACCGGAAACAATTTTCACGATGGGTTGTTCGGCATCGATCGGGAAGGTGGTGATCCTGTCAACTTCCTTCTGAATGTCCAGCGCCAGTCGTTGTAAATCGGCGCCGCGCAGGGCGTTGACGGTAACTGTGCCTAAACCTTCGGAAGCGACAGACTCTATGTCGTGTATGTTTTCGACGCCGCTGATAACATCTTCCAACGCCAGGATGATCCCGTTTTCCACTTCTTCCGGACTGGCGCCAGGATAGGCCACGCTGATGGTGACTGCGTCGATTTCAAAATTGGGAAAAACTTCCTGACGAATGTGCTGGAGGGAGAGTAATCCGCCCAATACCAGTACCGCCATCGCCAGGTTTGCGGCGACCGAATGACCGGCCATCCAGGCCACAGGCCCTTTAATCTGCATAGGTATCACCTGCTTCGTCGGCATGGCTGGTCATCACTGGCTCAGAAATATCGCCGAGCTTACGAATACGCATGCCCGGCACCGGTGTCGGCAGATTACTGGCGACGACCCGGCTATTCGACGGCAATTGTTCGGCGTCGAGATAGAAGCTCCCCTGTCCGATCCAGCGCGGTGTCACTTTCGCGATGTCAAGGGTTTGAGAGTCGTTCATGAGCCAGATTTCACGTCCGTCGTGTAACGCGGTTTCCGGCAATTGCACGACGCGTTGCAGGGGCTTGCCGGTGATTTCGACTCGAACCAGCGTGTTCAGCATCAGAGCAGGTTTATGCCGGTTACCCGGTTTCAGGCTCAAGGGGTCGTCGACCTCGACGATTAATTTGGCCATTCGGCCTTCGGGTTCCACCGCCACTTTAAGCTTCTTGACCCGTCCAATCCGGTATTCATTGGGCTTCCAGCCATTTTCGAACTCGATTTTGACGGTTGAAGCGTTTTCCCCATTGAAACCTGGGATATCAATCCAACGTAATTTCTCGACCGGCAGCGAGACATCTATCCAGAAGGATTCGGTGGCGACCAGTTTGACCAAGGGATCGCCACTGGCGGCAGTTGAAATCTTGGTGCCGATTTCGGAATTGCGTTCGATAATGGCAGCGTCGAAAGGCGCGATGACGTGCGTGCGTTGAAGGTTGAGTTTGGCCTGTTGATAGGCGGCTTGGGCCGAGCGTAATGCTGCCTTGGAAGCCTCCAGATGCGGCTTGCGCTGTACCAGTTCGGTACCCAGTTGATCCAGGCCCTGACCCAGCATTTCGTATTCGAGTTTGGCCACGGCTTGCTGCCCCAGCTCCAGTTTTAAATTGAACTGGGCGCGTGCCAGTTCGCTTTGCGCTTGTTCAAGCGCCAATTCATAGTCGGTCGGATCCAGGCGGACAATTTCCTCGTTTTGTTTGACCAAACCGCCTTCTATATAATTTTCGCTGGTCGATACGACGATGCCTTGGACCCTGGCGTTGAGACTGACGCTATGTGCCGCCATGACCGTACCGAAGGCCTGGATGCGCGGATGGAAATCGGTCACCAACGGTTCGATCGTTTCTACCAGCGGGATGGTTGGTTCAATGGGTTTGCGAGCGGCTCTCGGTTGATGATTCAGCCAATAGCCGGAAAGTCCTCCGGCTACAATCAGAATCGCTAAACAACTGATCAGGAAAGATCCTTTTTTGCGGAGGCTGTTATCTCTATTCATCTTTTAGCCCTCGGCTGTAGGCGCCTGCGGCCAGTGTCCGGCGAGCGCACGGTATAAATCGATCCGGAAACCTATCAATACCCCCTGCGCGCGCAGCAATGTTCTTTGCATGGCCTGAAGACTGTTCAAAGTCGACAAAATCCGGAGAAAATCGAAGGCGCCATAGGCGGAGCGTTTAGCAATATTCGTATTGGCATCGTTCAGATATTGCAATTGTGTTTTCAGGCTTTCCACTCGTTGGTGCTGCCGTTGTTCTTGTGAAAGCGCATTTTCGACCTCATTGATAGCCTGTAAAATCGTCTGGCCGTAAAGACGCAGTGCTTCGTTGGTCAGTGCCTCGTTGCGGTCCACTTCGGCGATGCGTCGCCCACCATCGATAATTGGAAGCAGTAAATTTCCTGCCAAAGTATCCATCCAATTTAAAAAAAGGCCGTCGAGATTGGGTGCTGAAGTATTGATACTGGCCGACAGGCTGAGTTTCGGCAACCGGTCGGCGACGGCTGCGGCAATTCTCAAGTCAGCCGCTTGCAGCCGGTAATACGCCTTCTGGATGTCGGGACGGCGGGCGATCAGATCGGATGTTAACCCGGTTACCGGCATGTCACCGAGTTCCGGAAATTCGTCGGGTGTTTCGATAGTGAATTGGCCCGGGGACTGTCCGCTCAGTATCGCTAGCTGGTTAAGCAGGACGTCAATCGTGGCCTGGACGGTATAACGGTCTCCGATGACACCTTCCAGCAATTGTTGTTGTTGGAATACGTCCGCAGGCGTGGCTATGCCGGCGCGAAACCGGACATTGACCAACTTGACATACTGCTTGTTCATTTCGATTTGGGCGTTGAGCAGACGGAGCAGTTTTCGTTGTTCGATCAGTTGATACCAAGCCGAAGCGATTTCTGCCGTCAGAGTGATGGCCGCCGTATCGATATCCTGTCGGGCGGATTCGATATCCAATTTGGCCGCTTTGATGCCTGCGCGGATGCGGCCCCATAGATCGAGTTCATAACCGGCGGCGAAGGCCACTGAAAAGTCTCCCATTAGTGAGTTTCCCGAATGCCCGTCCAACGAACCCTGGGCATCGGTTAGAGCGTTTAGGGCCGGTATCAGTTCGGCGCCGGTCTTGGCCGCCACCGCCTTGGCCTGTTCAAGGCGGCTGTAGGTTGCCAGTAGATCAAGATTTTCCGTCAAAGCGTTAACGATTAAGCGGGAGAGGCCGTCGTCGTTGAAATTCAGCCACCAGCGTTCGAGCCACGGCGTATCGCCACTGTGGGAAAATGTTTCGGCCACATGTACGGGAGGGGAAAAGGCTTTTTTGTTGACGCTGCAGGCTGCGGAAAGACCGCAACAAAGAAGCAATAATCCTCTGCAAACTGAATTATGCATCTTGTATTAACCGTTAGAGCGATCGATGATTGCAGGGAAAGAAGCACGAGACAACTGGTCCTGTTACTTTTGTTCTCCTTGGTATGGTTTGAATAAAATCAATAATCATAGGGTTACAGTATCTTTTGGTTTGCAATATCGAGAAGGTCGCGGTGAAACGGTCTTATTTATAGAGATAAGCAGTATGCGTGCCAACCTATCTACGCGATGATTAGTGGGGGCCAGTCCTAAAATATGCTGAAAACACAGCAGTTGGTGTTGCTCGGCTGTTGTTTTATCAGCAATCGAGAACGTAAAGTGGTGCGACACCAATGGGCTTTGCAAAAATGGATTGGCCAGGAAAATCGATACATTTCCCAGAAGTCTGTCGGACATTTCTGTCATAGAGCGCGGATCCGTAATTTTGGGAGTCAAGATCAGGGAGTTAACGCATCTTCATCCGATTGAAACGATCCAAGGTAAGCGGCGACCACTTCCATATTCTCATCGGATAGATCGTCGGCGACCAGGTTCATCACGCCACCGGCTCTGGATTCGTCCCTGAATTTCTTGAGTTGGGTGACCAGATATTGAGGCTGTTGCCCGGCCAAGCGTGGAGTGTAGCGGTGTCCTTGGGCTTTTGCGCCGTGGCATTCGAAGCATGTCTCCACATCGGTTTCACCCGCCGACGCCAGCACCGGGTTACCCCCGGCGCTCCGTGGCTGGCGGCTGGCGAAATAAGCGGTGACTTTTACGATGTCATCGTCGCTCAGTCCGGCTGCGATTTTGTTCATCAGAGGGTTGTTCCGGTTTCCCGCACTGAAGGACTTAAGCTGGTGAATCATGTAATCCGGTTGCTGAGCTGCCAGGGATGGAATGTCGGGGTTATTGCTGATGCCTTCCTGGCCGTGGCATTCGAAGCATGTTTGGGCGATATTTGTGTCCGCCTCCTGATCCGCCGCACGGACCTGAAGGTTAAAGAACGCGGCGCAAACGGAAGCGGTAATGATTGTCTTCAAGTTGTTCAATGTTCATTTCTCTCTTTGTATTGGATGCTAAGGTAGGATTATCGGCTTGAAACCTGCGAAATCGGTGCCGCACTTGCTGCTGTCGGTACGATAGCTTTTTCGGTGTGCGGCGTGCCTTCGGGTACCCAGTCATAAGGAACCGGCTGCGCTCTGTAGAGTTGATTGTTGACGGTTTGTCGGCCCGATACTGAATCCTCGCCGATGCGAGCGTGAGGATTTATATATTCCCAGACGATATCCCCGTTTGGGGTAACCTGGAACAGGCGACCGCTCTGGCCTTCGTCGATGAAGGTGTTGCCGTTAGGCAGGCGGCGGGCCGCGCTGATATGGGTGCTGCGAAAAGACCAGGCGGGCCCGCCTGAGCTCTCGCCGCTGTATTGCCACACGATCTCTTGTTTGACCGGGTCGATTTCAAGCACTCTGGAACCGCCGGTAACTGGCAGCGCGACAGGCGGATAGCCGGAAGGGCCCTGATTGTCGAATACCAGTAGATTACCAGCCCCGGGCAGGCCTTTGGCGATGATGTGAGCGTCGTGTTGCCCCGCGATCTGATCAACCGGTCTTGGCGTTTTACGCCCATCCTTACCGCTGACGATTGCCGGAAAATTGGGGCCCAGGCGCCAGACGATGTTACCGGTTTTTTTGTCGATGATCGCGATGAAATTAGCGGTGCGCGAATCGATTATCAGGTTGTCCGGTGCGAAACGGGTGTCGTCGGCGTCGAACCAGTGATTCGCTCCGACCACCTTGAGATTGTTCAGATGCAGGTAATCGGGGTTATCGGTACCGTGCAGCAATTCTAGCTGTTCCGGTTGGAAACCGAATTCCTCGATGTGATCGGCTGCCTTCCAGCGCCAGACGATTGCGCCGCTGGCGTCTATTTCGTAAATCACGTCATCGAGCAGTCGGGTTAGCTTAAAGCCTTCGATCGAATGCACATCGTTGGCCAGAAGCAAGGTGTTGCCATTGGGTAATCGCGCCCAATCGTGATGTTGCAGCGCTGCACCGCCGGGTGCCTTGTCGCCGAAACGCCAGACGACATTTCCACTCCAGTCCAGTTCAGCGACGGTTTTGGCGATGCGTCGACCGGCGAGTCCCGGTACCAGATCCGTTCCCGTGCCTTCCACCGTCGCCAGGGTCACGAACAGGTTTCCGAGTTTGCCGCCGTTCACGCTTGGATCGATCAGGGTGCTGTGATAACCGGCATCATTCCATTGATGAACCGTGCGGCCATTCATGTCGATCAGCCGAGCGATATGATCGCCGCCGGTAAACAGGATAAAGGCGTTATAGGCTCGGGCCGGATCGTAGCGGGTCGTACCGGTGGGGTAGACGCTAGGGCCTGCGGTCACCGAAAAGGCTAGTAGGGCATGAATCAAGAACAGGAGTGTTCCGGCTAAGGATAGTGGCATAGGGGCATTGCTCCTGGTTTATAATGGTTTGGCTCGAAAGTCTGCGGCGCAACTCATCTCAAGTAGTCGGGAGTGAGGCGCATCGAAATGTTATCAGCAATATATAAGCCAATATTATCGACACGTGCATATTCTGGCTCAACCTGAACACCTATTCTGATCCAATCTGAACACCTATTCTGATTTAACTTGAACACTGATTCTGGTTTCAAGCTGAACAC
>PGZD01000012.1 GCA_002843155.1 Gammaproteobacteria bacterium HGW-Gammaproteobacteria-3 | reverse complement strand
AATGAAACGGGCCATGGGGATTCTGGATTGTTATGTTGGTTAGGTCGCTATTTTACCAGAAAGCCACGTTAGCTGGCGGAAGTCCGACAGGCTCCTAGAGGACACACATGGCATTAAAGCCACGCAATTGGTTTATCTGGACCGCTACAGTGATTTTTCAATTGATATTTTGATTTATTGTTTTGCCAAAACCGTCAATTGGGAGGAATGGCTGCAAGTCAAAGAGGATGTTTTGTTTAAAATCGCCGACATCTTGGCAAAGAATAACCTTAGTTTCGCCTATCCGACCCAGGTCAGGATCCACCGCAACGAAGCCCACTTTGACGACGCCTTCACGCCATCGCGTGCCGAAACCGAGGCCGGATGAAACTGGTACGGGATTGGCCAGCGCTACGAGGCTTGCGTAAGCTTGATTTCCGCTTCGCGGTATTTCGCCGCCGTTTGTTCGATCACGGCGGCGGGTAGGGCCGGCGCCGGTGGTTTTTTATCCCAATCGAGCGTTTCCAGATAATCACGCACATACTGCTTGTCGAAACTGGGCGGGCTGATGCCTACGCGATAGTGCTCGGCAGGCCAGAACCGCGATGAGTCCGGCGTCAGCGCTTCATCGATCAAATGCAGGACGCCGTTGGCATCGAGGCCGAATTCGAATTTGGTGTCGGCGATAATAATGCCGCGCTCCAGTGCATGGGCGGCCGCTTCCGTATATAACTGCAAGCTGGCGCGGCGCATTTGTTCCGCCAGTGTCGGGCCTATCAATGCAACGACTTTGGCAAAAGTGATGTTTTCATCATGAGCGCCCATTTCGGCTTTGCTTGAAGGCGTGAAAATGGGTTCCGGCAATTGCTGGGCCTGTTGCAAGCCTTTCGGTAAGGCGATAGCGCATATCGCTCCGGTGCGTTGATAATCTTTCCAGCCGGAACCGATGAGATAGCCGCGCACAATGGCCTCGACCGGTAGCGCCTGCAATTTTTTGACGACAATGGCGCGGCCTTCAAGCTGTGAGCGTTCAGCTTCATTAGGCAACACTTGTTCCAGTGTAATATCCGCCAAATGGTTGGGCAGGATATGTTGTAACCTGTTAAACCAGAAATTCGAGACATGGGTCAAAACCCGGCCCTTGCCCGGAATCGGGTCCGGTAATATGACATCGAATGCCGATAAGCGGTCGGTGGTGACAATCAACAGATGCTTGTCATCGAGGTCGTAAATATCGCGCACTTTGCCCCGGGCACGGAGTGGCAAATGGGACAGGGATGATTGGTAAAGAGTGGCCGGAGCGGTCATAATGCCTCGCTATAAATGAGTGTAAATGGCATAATTCTAGCATTTTTAACAGCACAAGATTGGGAACAATGAGTTGGTTAGGCAAATTGCTCGGCGGCGCGTTCGGATTTATGCTGGGTGGGCCTCTGGGCGCTATTCTTGGCGCCTCTGTCGGTCATCACTTTGATCAAGGCCTGGCTCTGGGTGATCAGGATGAGCGTCTGGGCGCGGACGCTCAAGTCCGGGTGCAAAGCGCTTTTTTTACTGCGACTTTCTCCGTCATGGGCCACATTGCCAAAGCCGATGGGCGCGTTTCACCTGCGGAAATCGAGCTGGCAAAACAAGTCATGGCCAACATGCGGTTAACCGCAGAACAGCGCAAAATTGCCATTTCGCTATTTCAGCAAGGTAAAAGCCCTGCGTTCCCATTGCCTGATGTCTTGATGCAGCTGCAAAGCGAATGTCACCGTTATACGCATTTAATGAGGATGTTTTTGGAAATTCAGGTGCAAGCCGCGCTGGCCGATGGCGACTTGAGCCGGGAAAAAGATCGTTTGCTGCTGACTATTTGTCATCATTTAGGCGTTACCCGCTTCGAATACGAACGCCTCAAGCTGCAACTTTTGGCGCAACAGCGTTTCTATAGCTATAGCAGCGGCCATTACCAGCAACCGGCCCGGCCGCAACACAAGGTCGCCGATGCTTATGCCATTTTGGGGGTCGATGCCAACGCCTCGGATGCCGAAATCAAAAAAGCCTATCGCCGTCTGATCAGCCAGCATCATCCCGACAAACTGGTGGCTAAAGGCCTGCCGCAAGAAATGATGACGCTGGCCAAGGAAAAAACCCAACAAATCAGAAAAGCCTATGAAACCATTGTTGAGGCAAGGGGACTTTAGACAGCAGATAAGGGTTGTTTTTACCCGTCACATTTATTCCCAAGGGTGTACTCATGAAAATTCTTATAACAGGCGGCACCGGTTTTATTGGTAGCGCTCTGACACGAAGTTTAGTGGCCCAAGCACATCAGGTCACGGTGTTGACTCGAAGTCCTGCAAAAGCCGCCGGGATTTTTGGCGATACGGTTAAAACCTTGAGTGGCTTCGAGCAATTGTCCGCAGCGGACCATTATGATGTCGTCATAAATCTTGCCGGAGCACCTATTTTTGCCGCGTGCTGGACACCGTCCCGCAAACAGGTTCTGTTGGACAGCCGCATCGGATTGACCGATATGCTGGTTAAAAGCCTGGCGCTGATGACAATTAAACCCAGCCTGTTAATCAGTGGTTCGGCCATTGGCTTTTATGGCGATCAGGGGGATGCCGTGCTGACCGAACAGGCCATTGCTCGGGATGATTTTGCGCACCGCTTGTGCCGGGATTGGGAAAACAGCGCTCTGCAAGCCGAGCAATACGGTATCAGAGTCTGTCTGATCAGAACCGGTCTGGTGCTGGGGCAGGGCGGCGGTATTTTGCAAAATATGCTGTTGCCGTTTCGTTTGGGGCTGGGTGGACGCCTGGGGCAAGGCAGGCAGTGGATGTCATGGATACACCGGCAAGACTGGCTTGCTATCGCGCACGTCATGATAGCCGATAACAGTATGCGCGGCGCTTATAATGCGACAGCTCCGGCGCCGGTGACCAATGCCGAGTTTACGCAAACACTGGCTGCTTGTCTAAAACGTCCGGCCATGCTGCCGGTGCCCGCCCGGGTATTGAAATGGGCGCTGGGAGAGATGTCCGAACTGGTATTGGGCAGTCAACGCGTTGTGCCGCAGCGTTTGATAGAGCAAGGCTTTACTTTTGCCTACCCTGAGCTTAAACCGGCATTGACGCAAATACTGTCAGAGCCTGTCGTGCGCTGAACGGCGTGTCCCACGAGAACGTAAAAAATTTCTGTTATTCAGCCAAGCACGCCACGCCAATCATTCAACTTCCTTTAATTCCGTATGACTCGATTAAACGCCCAGCAACAAGCGGCGGTCACAACCCTCGACCAGCCCTTGTTGGTGTTGGCCGGGGCCGGCAGCGGCAAGACCCGCGTCATTACCGAAAAAATTGCCTATCTGGTCAAACAGGGCACGCTCGCCCGGAACATCGCGGCGCTCACTTTTACCAACAAAGCCGCGCGCGAGATGAAAACGCGGGTGTCCAAATTATTGGACGATAAGCAAATACGCGGCCTGACCGTGTCCACTTTCCATTCTCTGGGTTTGGATATTTTGCGTAAAGAACACAAAGCCCTGGATTATAAGGCCGCCTTGACCTTATTCGACGAGCAGGACAAACAGGCCTTGTTGAAAAACCTGATCAGCCACGGCAGCAAGGATTGCGACATCGATAAAGTGGATCACTATGCCTGGCAAATCGGCCAGTGGAAAAATGCCTTCGTTACGCCCCGGCAGGCGCTGTCTTTCGTCGGTGCGGAGCAGCATCCGGCAGCCGTGCTCTATACTGACTATAACCGCAGCCTGAAAGCCTATAACGCGGTCGATTTTGACGACCTGATTCTGTTGCCGGTGTTATTGTTTCAGCAACACGAAGCCGTTTTGGAAAAATGGCAAAACAAGATTCGCTATCTTTTGATCGATGAATACCAGGATACCAATGCCACCCAATATCAACTGGTGCGGATGCTGGCCGGCAACCTGGGGCGCTTTACCGTGGTCGGCGACGACGACCAGTCCATTTATGCCTGGCGCGGCGCCAAGCCGGAAAATCTGGCGCAATTGCAAAAAGACTATGCCCGCCTGAAAGTGATCAAACTGGAACAGAACTACCGTTCCGCCGGACGTATTTTAAAAGTCGCCAATCAATTGATTGCCAACAACCCCCATGCGTTTGAAAAAAAGCTATGGAGTGAGTTGGGTTTCGGCGATCCGCTGCGGGTGTTGAGCCACCGGGATGAAACGCTCGAAGCTAAGCAAATCGTCGCCGAAATCGTTCATCATAAATTCAAAACCGGCGGCAATTATAAGGATTATGCCATTTTATACCGGGGTAATCATCAATCCCGGCTGTTTGAGCACGCCTTGCGCGAAAACAATGTGCCCTATTTTATCAGTGGCGGCACTTCGTTTTTTGCTTACGCGGAAATCAAGGACCTATTGGCTTATTTACGCCTGTTCGTGAATCAGGATGACGATGCCGCGTTTTTGCGTATCATCAACACGCCCCGGCGCGAAATTGGCCCGACCACCCTGGAAAAATTGGGTGCGTATGCTAATGAGCGCCATATCAGTCTGTTTGCCGCCAGCTCGGAATTGGGTCTGGCGCAAAGGCTGTCTGAAAAAGCCCGGCACCGGCTCGATAAATTCAACCAATGGACGCGCAAGACGGCGGAGCGCATCGAGCGCGAGGATACTTTTACCGTAATCGAGGAGATTATCGAGACCCTCGGCTATGAGCAATGGCTTCGGGAAAACAGTAAATCACCGCAAGCGGCCCAGCGTAAAATGGAGAACGTCCAGGCATTGATCGATTGGCTCAAGCGCATGGCCGACAATGCCCGGGAAACCGATAAATCCTTGTCAAAAATGGTCGCCAAAGTCATGCTGATGGACATCATGGAGCGCAATCAGGAGCAGGAAGCCGGTGATCAGGTCAGTTTGATGACGTTGCATGCGGCTAAAGGGCTGGAGTTTCCGCATGTGTTTTTGATCGGCATGGAAGAAAATCTGTTGCCGCACCAGAACAGTATCGATACCGATAATATCGAAGAAGAACGAAGACTGGCTTATGTCGGCATCACCCGCGCCCAGCGTAGCTGCACCTTCAGTTACTGCACGCACCGCAAACGCTATGGCGAGATCAGCGAATGCGAGCCCAGCCGGTTTTTAAATGAACTGCCGGCCGAGGATCTGGAATGGGCCAATAAAAAACAACTGGAGCCGGATGTCATCAAAGCCCGTGGCAAAGCCAATCTGGCGCAGCTTAAAGGTCTCTTGTCGTAAAAATATATACTTTGCGCGATCATGTTTGCGGATTTTATGACAAAATAACGCGTTAATTTAACGCAAATGTGGCCGCGCGAAGTATATGGGCAATATAAATTATCCTTTTGAAATGAGACCCCTTTCAGAACAAGAAGGCAGTGGCTGGTTAATCAGCTTTCCTGATTTGCCCGGATGTATATCCGATGAGGACATGCCGGAAGAGGCCATTAATAATGGCAAAGATGCGTTAAACTGTTGGCTGAAGGCTTGTAAGGAAGCAGGGCGGGAAATCCCTGAATCAGCTCATTCGGCAAGCGGGAAATTTATACCCTCATTCCTGAAAGCCTGCATGTACGACTGGTGAGTCGGGCAAAGCAGGTGGGCACATGCTGTTTGTGCCCACGCGCAGCGGTGGCATAATCTCCACGGTGGGCAAAAAACGCTGCCCACCCTACTATTATTATTTTTTTCGATGCAATTCAAATTATTAAATAACGATGGCCGCGCCCGCCGGGGGCGTCTTGTCTTCGACCGGGGTGTGGTCGAAACGCCCGTTTTCATGCCGGTCGGCACTTACGGAACGGTCAAGGCCATGACGCCGGAAGAGCTCGACAGCATCGGTGCAGAGATTATTCTGGGTAATACCTTTCACCTGCTGCTCAGGCCGGGCATGGAGGTGATGAATGCGCACGGCGACCTGCATGATTTCATGCATTGGCAAAAACCCATTCTGACCGACTCCGGCGGTTTTCAGGTTTTTAGTTTAGGCGCGCTGCGAAAAATTACCGAGCAGGGCGTCACTTTCAAGTCGCCGGTGAATGGCGGTACGATTTTTATGGGGCCGGAACAGTCGATGCAGGTGCAGCGGCACTTGGGTTCCGATATTGTAATGATTTTCGACGAATGCACGCCTTATCCGGCCTCTGTTTACGATGCCGAGCAGTCGATGCGGCTGTCGTTGCGCTGGGCCGAACGCAGCAAGCGCGCGCATGAGGGCAATGCGGCGGCTTTGTTCGGTATCGTGCAAGGCGGCATGTATGAACATTTACGGCGCGAGTCGGTGGCGGGTCTGGTCGATATTGGCTTCGACGGTTATGCTGTGGGCGGACTTTCGGTGGGCGAACCGAAAGAGGAGATGATGGTGACGCTCGATGCCGTGCATCCGTTGTTGCCGAACGACAAGCCGCGCTATCTGATGGGTGTCGGCACACCCGAAGATTTGGTGGAAGCGGTGCGGCGGGGTATCGATATGTTCGATTGCGTCATGCCCACGCGCAATGCCCGTAACGGCCATTTGTTCACCCGTGGCGGCGTCATCAAAATCAGAAACAGCCGCTACCAGTTCGATACCGGCCCGCTCGATGAGCATTGCGGCTGTTATACCTGCCGCAATTATTCCAGATCATACCTGCGTCATCTGGACAAATGCGGCGAGATGCTGGGGCCTCGGCTCAATACTTTGCACAATTTGTATTATTACCTGGAATTGATGCAGGAGTTGCGCGCAGCCATTGCAGGCCTCACGCTCGAATCTTATGTCAAGCAGTTTTATCAACAACGGGATAAAACTGTGCCCGATGTGTCATAATAACGGGCTTTTTATTGATAACAACTACAACCGAGGATGATCATGAGTTTCTTTATTTCCGATGCCTTTGCTCAGGCGGCTCCGGCAGCGCAACAGCCGGGTATAGAGGGTATGCTGTTTCCGTTGGGGATTCTGGTATTTTTTTACTTTCTGTTCTTGCGTCCGCAATCCAAACGCGCGAAAGAACAAAAACAGATGGTGGCGTCATTGACTAAAGGCGTTGAAGTAGTCACCACAGGCGGCGTGCTGGGCAAAATCGCCGATCTGGATGAAAATTTCGTCAAACTCGAAGTGGGCGAGAATACTTTTCTTCAGGTACAACGCCACGCCATCGCCAATTTAATGCCTAAAGGCACCTATAAAGCGATTGCCAAAAAACCTAAGGTCTAAACCCCGCCTGCCGCCGGCGCGACTTTTACGCATCTGCGGCGGAGTGCGCTTTTAATGTTGGAATAAAAAAATGCAAAACCATTTCCCTTTTTGGAAAAACCTGCTAATAGTGATTGTACTGATCATCGGCTTTATTTTTGCCTTGCCCAATCTGTTCGGTGACGACCCGTCCGTGCAACTGTCTTCGTCAGGCCTTGCGCCATTGGAGCAAACTCAGGTTCAAACCATAGCCGAGCAAATCAAACAAGCCGGATTGACACCTAAAGCACTAGAGTTCAATAACGGCCAGATTCTGGTTCGCTTCAATAATACCGCTGATCAACTGAAAGCGGCGGATTTGCTCAGAGATAAAATCGGCTCCAACACGACGGTCGCATTGAATCTGGCGCCCGCGACACCGGCCTGGTTGCAGGCTTTGGGTGCAAGTCCCATGTATCTGGGGCTGGATTTGCGCGGCGGTGTGCATTTTCTTCTGGAAGTCGATATGGATGCCGCCGTCAAACAGGCCGAAGAGCGCTACACTAATGACGTCCGTTCAGCTTTGCGGGATGCGAAAATTCGTTACCGCGCTGTTGCCAAAGAAGGGGGCGTGATAAAAGTTAAATTAAAATCGCCTCAAGACAAGGAAGCCGCCCTTGTTTTGGTGGGCAACGATTTTTCAACGCTGGATGTCGAGCCATCCGAGCTGCCGGATCAGCTTTGGCTGCAAGTTTCCGAGACCGAGCAGCGGGAAGTCAGGAAATTCGCCCTGGCGCAGAATATGACCACGCTACGTAACCGGGTCAATGAGCTGGGCGTGGCGGAGCCGGTGATTCAGCAACAGGGTGACAATCGTATCGTGGTGCAATTGCCGGGTATACAGGACACGGCCCGCGCCAAGGACATTCTCGGTACAACCGCAACACTGGAATACCGGCTGGTCGATACCGAGCACGATGTGCAACAGGCGGTGGACGGCCATGTCCCGATAGGCAGCCGGTTGTATTATGAAAAAAACGGTGCTCCCATTCTGTTGGATAGACGCATCATTGTGACCGGCGATCAGATTGTCGATGCCTCGTCCGGACTCGATGAAAATGGTTCGGCGGCTGTTTTTATTACCTTGAACGGCATTGGCGCCAAGAAAATGGGCAAAGTGTCCAGGGACAATATCGGCAGGCCCATGGCGGTGGTATTCATTGAATACAAAGTCAAAACCCGTGATGTCAATGGCGAAAAAGTCCGGGTCAAGGAAAAAGTGGAAAAAGTCATCAGTGTCGCCACCATTCGGGGCGCCTTCAGCAAACGTTTTCAGACCACGGGACTCGACAGCCCGCAGGAAGCGCGTAATCTGGCCTTGTTGCTCCGTGCAGGCGCCCTGGCCGCACCGGTCGATATCGTCGAAGAACGCACCGTCGGGCCGAGCCTCGGGCAGGATAACATCGATCAGGGCATGAATTCGGTGATGGTCGGCTTTGTTCTGGTGCTGGTGTTTATGACAGCGTATTACCGGGTGTTTGGTTTGGTCGCCAATCTGGCGCTGGGCTTCAATCTGGTGGTGATCGTCGCGATTTTGTCGATGCTGCAAGCGACATTGACCCTGCCGGGCATTGCCGGCATCGTGTTGACCATCGGCATGGCGGTGGATGCCAATGTGCTGATATTCGAGCGCATACGCGAGGAAATAAAACTCGGCAATACGCCGCAATCGAGTATTTTCAGCGGCTATGAAAAAGCCTTCGGCACCATTTTCGATTCCAATATCACCACCTTGCTGGTTGCGCTGGTGTTGTTCGGATTCGGCACCGGCCCTATCAAAGGCTTTGCGGTGACCTTGTCCATCGGTATTTTGTCGTCGATGTTCACGGCGGTTTTGGGTACGCGGATGCTGGTCAATTGGATCTACGGTAACCGCCGGGTCGAAAAACTGTCCATTTAATTGGCTTGAAGCGCTAACAAGGAGCTGAAAACATGTTGCAACAAACGATAGATTTTTTAGGTAAGCGCAAGCTGGCCTTTGTTTTTTCCACGGTGTTGATGGTCGCGTCAATCGTGTCGCTGGCGACGCAGGGATTGGTGATGGGCATCGATTTCACCGGCGGTACGCTGGTTGAAGTCGGTTACAAACAGTCCGTGGAATTGGCGGAGCTGCGCAGTGCCTTGACTGAGGCGGGCTTTGATGATGCGACCGTGCAGCATTTTGGCACCACCCGGGATGTGCTGATTCGCCTGAAACCGCACGAAAGCGTCAGCAGCGCCGAATTGAGTGACAAGGTGCTGGCGGCGATCAATAAAAAAACTGCCGAACCCGCTGATTTGCGGCGCGTTGAATTTGTCGGCCCGCAAGTGGGCGATGAGCTGGCTGAAGACGGCGGCCTGGCGCTGTTGTATGCGGTGTTCGGCATATTGATTTATGTGGCCTGGCGTTTTGAATATAAATTCTCGCTGGGTGCGGTGACCGCATTGATACACGACACTCTCATTACCCTGGGTTTTTTCTCGCTATTTCGGCTCGAATTTGATTTGACCGTACTGGCGGCAGTCATGGCCGTCATCGGTTATTCCATCAACGATACCATCGTGGTGTTTGACCGCATCCGTGAGAATTTCAGAAAACTCAGGCATGGCGCCGCAGAAGAAATCATGAATATTTCATTGAATGAAACCCTGAGCCGGACGTTGATGACCTCATTCACCACGATTCTGGTATTGATTGCGCTGGCGGCATTGGGCGGTGAGATTATTCATAACTTCTCCCTGGCTTTGCTGGTGGGTATTTTAATCGGCACTTATTCGTCCATTTATGTCGCCAGTTCGATTACCCTGGCGCTGGGCGTATCCCAGGAAGACTTGATGGTGCCGGTAAAAGAAGGCGGGGATATCGACAATATGCCTTAATCAGCCTCGGCTATTCCGTGTTGCGCGTTTTCCGGTTGGCCTGGGTCAATATCCTCGTCTTCAGACGTAGGCTGGATAAATCCGGCAAAAGGTGGAGCGCTTAAGGAAAGTGCAGAAAAAAACTTGAGCAGGTTTTATTTTTAAACCATGAAGAACATGAAGGACATGAAGACTTCATGTTCTTCATGCCTTTCATGTTCTTCATGGTAATTGCGTAAATTAATTTATGCCTGTTCTTAAGCTTTTCCATCCTGTGTTTTATACTTCAAATTCAGGCGCAAGCTCATGGCGTCGCCGAGGTGCCGAAACTGGATTAAATAAGGCATAAATGATCGAATGGCTTCTAAAAACACGGACTGATCGGCTATAATGAAAAATTTTCCACATAAACCGGAGTTTAAACAAAAATGGCCCTAGAGCGTACTTTTTCAATCGTTAAGCCGGATGCCGTCGCTAAAAATGTCATCGGTGAAATTTACAGCCGTTTCGAAAAAAACGGTCTGAAAATCATTGCCTCCAAAATGCTGCACTTGACGCGCGAACAAGCGGAAGGTTTTTACGCAGTACATAAAGAGCGGCCTTTTTTCAATGATTTGGTCGCGTTTATGATTTCAGGCCCCGTGGTCGTGCAGGTTCTGGAAGGCGACAATGCCGTTGCCAAAAACCGCGAACTGATGGGGGCGACCAATCCCAAAGACGCCGCCCCCGGCACTATCCGCGCCGACTTTGCAGACAGTATCGATGAAAACGCCGTTCATGGTTCAGATGCTGCGGAAACGGCCAAAGAAGAAATTGCCTTCTTTTTTTCAAACGATGAAATTTGTGTCCGTACCCGTTGACAAGCAAAAAATAAACTTGCTGGGTTTCGACAGAAAAGGTCTGGCGGCCTTTTTTGCCGAAATCGGCGAGCAGCCTTTTAGGGCGACCCAACTGCTTAAATGGTTGTATCAGGAAAATGTCGAAGACTTTGATCTGATGACCAATTTAAGTAAATCCCTGCGCGGCTATTTGAAAGAAAATTGCACCTTGGCGACGCCTGCGTGCGTGGTCGAGCAAGTGGCCGCCGACGGCACCTGCAAATGGGCCTTGCAAACCGATTGCGGTAATCGAATCGAGACTGTATTCATTCCCGAGGAGGGACGCGGTACTTTATGCGTTTCTTCTCAAGTCGGTTGCGCGCTGGCCTGTACTTTTTGTTCAACCGCACAACAAGGTTTTAACCGTAACCTGAACGCTGCTGAAATCGTCGGGCAATTGTATTTTGCGCAAAAACGTCTGGGTCAAGGGCAAAAAATAACCAACGTCGTCATGATGGGTATGGGCGAGCCGCTGCTTAACTTTGATAACGTCGTGACATCGGTGAACCTGATGCTGGATGATTTTGCCTACGGTTTGTCCAAGCGCCGCGTAACCATCAGCACATCCGGCGTAGTGCCCGCCATGTATCGCTTGACCCAGGTCTGCGATGTCAGTCTGGCGGTATCGCTTCATGCCGTTACCGATGCGCTTCGGGATATACTGGTGCCGATCAATAAAAAATACCCGCTCAAAGAATTGCTGGAGGCGTGCCGGGACAATGTAAAAATCGCGCCTCGCCGCCGCATCACTTTTGAATATGTCATGCTGGCAGGCATCAATGATTCGGTTCAGGATGCCAAAGGTCTGGTCAAATTGTTAAAAACCGTGCCTTGTAAAATAAACCTGATTCCGTTCAACCCGTTTCCGAATTCATCCTATCAATGCTCCAGCTCCGAGGTTATCGACCATTTTCGAACCGTGCTGCAAAATGCCGACCTGGTGACGACCATCCGGAAAACCCGGGGTGAAGATATTGACGCAGCTTGCGGCCAATTGGTCGGCCAGGTGGCGGATAAAAGCCGCAGACATTTAAAATTGCAAAAAGTGGAGGTGGGGCATGCGGCTTAATGGCAAGTTTACCTGGCTCTTGGCAGGCGTGTTGGCGGTACTTTTGGCGCTATCGGGCTGTAGCTCAAAAACAAAAACCAAGCAGGAAGAATCGGCGGACACTCACTTGCAACTGGGTGTCCGTTATATCGACATGGACAAATTGGCCATTGCCAGGGAGCATCTGGAAAAAGCGCACAGCCTCGATTCTCAAAATGCCCGGATAACCAATGCTCTGGCTTATCTTTATGAGAAATTAAAACAGCCGGAACGAGCCCGAAAACTTTATGAAGAAGCACTCGATACCACATCCGAAGATCTGGGCGTGCTCAATAATTACGGGCGCTTTTTGTGCGATCGAGGCCGTTATGAAACGGGCCTTGAATACCTGAAGCAGGCCATCGATTCCCCTTTGAATAACCGGCAATGGTTGGCATTGACCAATGCCGGACGCTGCGAACTGGCGCAGGAGCATACCGCCAAGGCCGAAGCGTATTTCAGGCAGGCCTTGCAGTTACAGCCTTTTTATGCGGCGGCGTTATCGGACATGCAGGCCATCAGCTACCGGAAAGGCGAATACTGGGCGGCCAAAGGCTTTTTGGGGCGCTATTTGAGCGTCGCCCGGCATACCTCGCAAACGTTGTGGTACGCTTATCAAACAGAACGCGCGTTGGGTAATCAGGCCGCCGCCGAAGACTACAAAAAATTATTGCACGAAACCTATCCTTTATCAGAACAAGCACAACAGCTCGATTCAGTACGACAAAAAAATAATGGCGAATAATATTCAAGCGATCCGGGGTATGCATGACATCCTGCCGGAGCAATCGCCGCTCTGGCAATATGCAGAGCAGGTGTTCAGGGACGTTTTGGGCGCTTACGGTTACAGTGAAATCAGGTTGCCGCTGGTTGAGAAAACCGAATTATTCCACCGCTCGATCGGTGAAGTGACCGACATCGTCGAAAAAGAAATGTACAGTTTCGACGATCGCAACGGCGACTCTCTGACCCTGCGCCCCGAAGGCACGGCCGGTTGCCTTCGGGCTGCACTGGAACATGGCTTGCTTCATAACCAGGTGCACCGTTTGTGGTACTACGGTCCGATGTTCAGGCACGAACGTCCGCAAAAAGGCCGTTACCGGCAATTTTATCAATTGGGCGTCGAAGCTTATGGCATGGCAGGCCCTGACATCGATGCCGAACTCATTTTATTGAGCGCCCGGTTTTGGCGAAAACTGGGCATATTCGACAAGGTCGTGCTTGAACTCAATTCGCTGGGCACAATCGAGGAACGCACTGTTTACCGGGGGCATCTGGTCGATTATTTCAACGGCCATCTCGATCAACTGGACGCCGACAGTTTAAGGCGTTTAAATACCAATCCGCTGCGCATTCTCGACAGTAAAAACCCGCAAATGCAGGGCCTCATTGCCAATGCGCCCGAACTGACCGAGTTTTTAGGCGCTGAAAGCAAAGCGCATTTTCAGGCATTGACCGATACCTTAACGGCGGTCGGCATTCGCTATCAATTGAATACGCGTCTGGTGCGGGGACTCGATTATTACAGCAAAACCGTTTTTGAATGGGTGACCGACGCCTTGGGCGCACAAGGCACCATTTGCGCCGGTGGCCGTTATGACAGCTTGATCGGGCAATTGGGGGGCAAGGATAATTACGCCATCGGCTTTGCCATGGGCATGGAGCGGATTCTTGCGCTGGTGGAAACAGTGCCCGGCATAGCAAAGACCCATAAAATCGATGCCTATATGATTTGCGTCGGTGATGAAGCGGGGCAACTGGGCATGCGCTGGGCCGAAACCATCAGAGACGCCCTGCCGACGCTGAAATTGCAGGTACATTGCGGTGGCGGCAGCTTTAAAAATCAATTCAAAAAAGCCGATAAAAGCGGCGCCGATTATGCCATCATCCTCGGTGAAGATGAGGTGGCGCAAGGTCAAGTGTCTATCAAAGCTTTGCGAGAGGAGAGGGCGCAGCAAACATTGTCTTTAACCGACGCTATATCTTTATTAAGAAATGGGCTTTAAAGTCTGATTTATTTTTTGTTCAATCCTACAGAAGAACCGTGATGGAAATTTACGAAACCGAAGAACAACAGGTCGAAGCGCTGAAACGCTGGTGGAGAGAAAATGGCGTGGCAACACTTGTTGGTGTCATTGTCGGCGTCGCCTTGATCGTGGCCTGGAATTTCTGGAAACACTACAAACAAGACCAATCCTTACAGGCTTCCGCGTTGTATGAGCAATTGGTACTGGCCGCAAACCAGAGCAATAGCGAATCCGCTGAAAAAATAGCCGAGCGTATTCATCAACAGTTTGGCGCCACGGCTTACAGCACTTACGCCGGTCTATACCAGGCCAAAAGCAAAGTCGAGGCCAAGGACTTGGATGCCGCGCAACAAATTCTAAAGGCAACGCTGGCTTCGGCGGATGATGAACTCGAACATGTTGCCCGCCTGCGCCTGATTCGTCTGTTGCTGGCCAAAGGTGAATACGAGCAAGGTCTGCAACTGATTGCCGAAACCGACCCCGCTGCAACGATTGGTTTTTCGGGAAATTATGACGAGCTCAAAGGCGATTTGTATGTTGCCCTGGAGCGCCTCGATGAAGCCAGAACCGCCTACCAGTCAGCGCTGGGAAGCGACTATCAATCGCCTTTGCTGCAACTTAAAATTGACGATTTGACTCAAGCTGAAATTATCGCGGCGCCTGAACAATGAGGCTTTTTTTAACCGCTCTGCTGGTTTTGGGCTTGTCCGGGTGTGCCGCTGTCGATGCCGTGAAGGACCTGACCAATTCTTTTTTCGGCGGTGAAGATAACAGCGACCCGCCGAATGAACTGGTCGAGTACAAACCTGAAGTGGTGATCGAAAAACTGTGGCGGGAAACGGTGGGTGACGGTGCCGATGAAAAATTTTTAAAACTGGTGCCAGCCATTGCTGATGAAACCGTCTTTGCCGCAGACAGTGCCGGTTTGGTTGAGGCGTTTGAATTGAACGGCGGCAGGCAAGTCTGGGAAGCCGAGACAGAGGAAGCCTTTTCCGGCGGCCCCGGGGTAAACTCCGGCACGATTATCCTCGGTACGCGTGATGCCGCCGTCATCGCATTGAATCCTGCCAATGGCGACCGGCTTTGGCGCGCGACCGTATCGAGTGAGGTTCTGGCCATTCCGGTACTCGCAGAGGCGCTTGTCGTGGTTAGAACCACCGATGGCCGTATCATCGCCCTGAATGCCGCCGATGGTAGTACCGCGTGGGCTTATGAATTGAGCGTCCCCGCGCTCAGTATACGCGGTAGCGGCGCACCTTTAGTGATCGAGGAAAAGGTTATCGCCGGTTTTGCCAACGGCAAGCTGGTGGCGCTGCGGCTGGCCGACGGCAAGCATCTTTGGGAAACCAGTATCGCCATTCCGGGCGGTCGTTCGGAAATAGAAAGGCTGGTCGATCTGGATGTGGACCCGGTGGCGAACGACGGCGTCATTTTTATTGCCAGCTATCAAGGCGGCGCCAGCGCGGTGCTGGTGCCAAATGGCGAAGTCATTTGGCGCAATCCCGATATTTCATCCTACACCGGCATGAGCTATGACACGCGCTATCTTTATATCAGCGACAATGCCGGCGATGTCTGGCAAGTAGATCAGCGCAACGGCGCCGCGTTATGGAAACAAAGCGACCTGCATCAACGGAAACTGTCGGCGCCGCTGGTTTATGACGAATTTGTCGTGGTGGGCGATTTTGAAGGTTATCTGCACTGGCTGTCCAAAACCGACGGCAGGCAATTAGGACGTTTAAAAATTGCCGATGCCGCCATCACCGCGCAGCCCATAGCGCATGACGATGTGATTTATGTTTACGCACAGGACGGCACACTGGCTGCCCTCAAGGCCCGGTTTTAGATTATGTTACCTGTCATCACCCTGGTCGGACGGCCTAATGTCGGCAAATCCACCTTATTCAATTATTTGACGCGCAGCCGCGAAGCGCTGGTCGCCGATTATCCCGGCTTGACCCGGGACCGGCAATACGGCCGCGTCAAACGCGGGCACAGGGACTATCTGGTGGTCGATACCGGCGGTATCGCCGATGATGCCGAAGGCGTTAGTGGCTTTGCCAGAAAGCAGGTAGAAGTGGCGCTGGAAGAGGCCGATGTGATCTTGTTTCTGGTCGATGCCCGCGAAGGTTTGAGCGCTACCGATCAGGCTATTGCCGAGAGCCTCAGAAAACTCGACAAGCCCGTGCTGCTGGTCACCAATAAAACCGACGGCATCGATGCCGAGCTGGCCGCCGCCGATTTTTACAGTCTGGCCCTGGGCAGCCCGATCAAGATTGCAGCGGCCCACGGGCGCGGCGTGTCCGAGCTGTTAGCGCGGGTCGATGAGTTATTGCCGGAACCTGTGGCGCACATCGACGAGGCCGACAGCGGTATCGCCATTGCCATCGTCGGTCGCCCCAATGTCGGCAAATCGACACTGGTCAACCGCTTGTTGGGTGAAGAGCGGGTGGTTGTTTTCGATGAGCCGGGAACGACGCGCGACAGTATTTATATTCCGTTTGAACGCAACGGCGAAAAATTTATCCTGATCGATACCGCCGGTATGCGCCGCCGCTCCAAAGTAGCGCTGGCGATCGAAAAATTCAGCGTTATCAAATCCTTGCAGGCCATTGAAAAAGCTAATGTCGTGATTTATCTGATTGATGCCAGCGAAGGCGTCACCGATCAGGACGCCCATCTTTTAGGGCTGGTGCTGGAAGCCGGGCGCGCCCTGATTATCGGCCTGAATAAATGGGACGGCCTGGACAGCGAGCAAAAAATGCTGATCAAACGTCAGCTCGAGGTTAAACTGTCGTTTGTCGATTTTGCCCAGAAACACCCGATTTCGGCCTTGCACGGCAGCGGCGTCGGCAAATTGTTCGATGTCGTGCACACGCTGTACGATGCCGCCATGATCGACATGTCCACGCCGGTGCTCAGCAGAATTTTGAAGGATGCGGTTGACTCGCATCAGCCGCCACTGGTCAACGGTCGCCGCATCAAGCTCAAATATGCGCATCAAGGCGGCAGAAATCCGCCCGTGGTGATTGTGCACGGCACCCAGACAGATGCTTTGCCAGGCTCCTACAAACGCTATCTGATGAATTTTTTCAGGGAGCAATTAAAGCTCAAGGGCACGCCCATCCGGCTGGAATTCAAATCACCGGTCAATCCCTTCGAAGGGATAAAAAACAAACTGACCGAGCATCAGATCAAAAAACGCCAGCGTTTGATCAAACACGGAAAACAGAAAAAATAGTTTTCCATTTGTATCGTGGACACATGCAGTTCGAGTCCACGCGGACCGGTGTCATGATGCCTAGGGTGAGGGCGGAATGTGTCAATGACATTGAGACACCAAGTTGTTTTATTTAGTGTCTAATTGTTGTGTATTTATGGGTCGAGGTTCTCCTTTGTGTTAATCGGCGGATTAATCCAAACGGCGTTAGGCAAACTGGGTGGCAAAGGGCACTTTCCTTTGAATCGCTTTGGATTGGCGAGGAAGGCAATCTCCAGGGTTTTTGCGCGGGCTTGGTATACCGTAACCGCTTGGTCGAAATGGACGGTGGCCGGGGTCATGTAACCGATGCCGCGTGGCAATGGGACTGATTGTACCACGGGAAGAAGCGTTGGCAATGGCTGCGGGCAGCCTCAATGCAGCCGAAGCGGACGGGGAAATCAGGCCGATATTTCAGGGTTTTGAACTGGGCCTCGGAATAGGGATTGTCATCCGAGACATAAGGCCGGCTATGGGTCTTGGCGACATCCAGATCGACCAGTAGGGCTTGCTGCGCATGCTGGAACCGCGATCGGCATGCAGCGTCAGCGTATGCGGCGGAATGTTGTGCTTGGCTACCGTCTCGGCGATCAGTTGCTTGGCCAGTTCGGCGGTTTCCTGCGGGGCGACCATCCAGCCAACGACACCTGGTTAGGCGCGGTGGCCAGGAGTTCAGGCTTGGTGTAGACCGGGTGCATCCGTTGGCGCCTGCGCTCTGCGGACAGGCCGTCTGCCTCCAGGGCGCGGTACAAGGTGCGCACCGAGCCGATGTAGCGCCCCTCGTCCAGCAGAGTGGCATAAACAAAATACGGCGGGCAGTCGGCGAAGCGTTCGCTGTTAAGCACCTCCAGCAACTGCTGCCGCTCATTAGTCGAGAAAGCCAGCGGGACGGACGGACGAGGCGCCCGCGTTACCGGCACAGGCGCCAGGTGGCGCCGACGGGCATCCTCGCGATAGACCGAACTGCGGTTCAAATTCAGGGCTGCACACGCCGGAGCCAGGCCGACCTCCGGGGCCAACTGGTTAAGGGCTTGCATCAGTTGGACTCGCTCGGCGTCTCGTCCGTCGGCAGTCCGAACAAGACGCAAAGTTTTTTTGGACATCAATAATGGCATTGGCCTGAGCGAGTCTACGACGCAGGCGCTCATTATCCTGGGTAAATTGGCGCACACGACGGTCCTCGGCCTGAGCCGGGTCGGCCTTGCGCCCGCGCTTTTGCGGCGCCAGCGCAGCACGCTGACCGGCAGCACGCTGTTTGGGTATTTTCGGGGTCAGAGTAACATTTATGTTGGTATCCAAAAGATGGAGGCGCTGAAGCTTTTCACCTTACGCAATAAACGTATAGCGGTATCAGGATTAAACGTTGATTAACCAGAAAAGATCAATAAACATCCCTGACATAACGTTTGTCTTTTTTCAGTTGATTGACGTAATCGACAGCCTGTTGCGGCGATAAATGGCCGTGCTCGGCGATAATTTCGTGCAAGGCCTGGTCAACATCCTTGGCCATGTGGTAGGCGTCACCGCAGACGAAGAAATAGCCGCCCGCTTCCAGCCAGGCAAACAGTTGCCTGCCTTTTTCCCGCATTCTGTCCTGCACATAGATTTTTTCCGGCTGGTCTCTGGAAAAAGCCAGATCGAGTTCGGTCAATAAACCACTGGCCTGCATGGCTTCAAGTTCTTCCCGATAGAGAAAATCAGTGGCGGCGTTACGGTCACCGAAAAACAGCCAGTTTTTGCCGGGGGCGTTTCTACATTCGCGTTCCTGCAAAAAAGCACGGAAGGGCGCGACACCGGTGCCGGGGCCGACCATGATCATGGGCAGCGTGTCATCGGCGGGGACTCTGAAAACTTTATTGGGCGTAAAAAAACAACGCACTTCGGTCTCTTCGCTGACCCGGTCGGCCAGAAAAGTCGAGCAGACGCCTTTATGTGAATGGCCGTGGCTTTGATAACGGACGCTGGCGACGGTCAGATGAACCGAGTCCGGGTATTTTTTGCTGCTGGAGGAAATGGAATAGGCGCGGTGTTGCAAAGGTTTTAACAAGGCAATAAATTCAGCGGCGGAGAATTCCATAGCCGGGAATTGCAGCAATAAGTCGAGTATATCCCGTCCCCACAGGTAGTCGGTCAGTTTATCTTTATTGTCAGCGCTCAATAGAGTGTTCAATTCCTGGTCGCCGGAACGGCGGCCGATTTCTTCAAGCAGTTCCTTGCTGGGTAGTTTGATTTCAAAATGTGTGTGTAACGCTTCGTTCAAAGGCATCAAGTCGCCATTGTTGGGCACTTCTTCATCGCCCTGGCAACCGATGGCTTTGATAATGTCGGCTACCAGTTCCGGGCAGTTGGTGGGAATTATCCCTAAGGCATCGCCCGCTTCGTAGCTCAGTCCCGAGCCTGCGATGGAAATTTCGTAGTGGCGGGTTTCCTTGGATGAGTTTTCCGCGCTGAGCAAACGATTGACCTGCATTTTGGCAGGGAAAGGATGCTTGCGGCTGAATTTTGGGGCTTCGATGGCGGCCGTAGCGGTATCGATAATGACTGTGGTTCCGGTACCTTCAGCCATATGCGGGATGACGGCCGCTATCCAGTTCTCTGCGGGTTCTTCAAAATCGACATCGCAATCGATGCGATCATATAAACGTTTTGCGCCCAGTTGTTCCAGCCTTGTATCCCAATTGATACCGGCCTGGCAGAACAAATCGTAGCTGGTATCGCCCAAGGCCAGCACCGAATATTTCATTCCTGAAAGTTCCGGCGCCGACTCCGACGCCAAAGCCTCCCACAGCAGTTGCGCATTATCCGGCATTTCACCTTCCCCGTAGGTGCTGGTAATCACCAGGACATAGTCCATTTTGGCGAGTGCGTCCGGATCGATTTCATCGAGGCTTAGAACCTGCGGCTTTAAACCGTGCGCCTTGGCGGCATTGGCGGCGTCATGGGCCAGCGCTTCGGAATTTCCGGTTTGCGAACCGTAAAGAATGTTGATCAGACGCGCATTGGTTTGATTGGCTGTGCCCGCGCTTTGAATCATGTGCGTGTGCATACCGGCAAAAAAACCGCTCAGCCAGGCTCTTTGGCTTTCGCTGTAAGGCGCGTCTTGGGGGATATGGGGTGTTTTCATTTTTATTTAAATGCAAATTATTGAGCATACGTCCACCCTTGTGAGCGTTGCCCGCAAAGGTGGAGTGTTGGAAAAGTTGCCTTGAATCAAGCGCTCGCAGGGGTCATCATGTCTTGAACAATGCCGGAGCCGACCAAGCTGGCCAGATATTCCTCGACGCCGGGTATGCCTGCCAATGCCTGCCGGTTAATGCTGTCCTGCTCAATGATCCAGGCGGTGGAACCGATGGAGTAAAAGCTCTGAACATCACGGCGGGCGAGCGCTGTTTTATAGTCATTGAGGCGTTTGTCGGCCAAAAGCCAGGTCAATTGCTCATCGCTGTAGTTGCTATACGCTTCGCGCGTGTTTTTGACCAGTGCGTCCTGAATTTTACGGGGACGGCTTTCAATCAGTTTACGCGCGGTTTTTTCGATCAGATCGGCCGTGACCGGGGCTGCTTGTTGCTTTAACAGCTCTTTAGCAATTTGACAGGCTTTGTCGATCACGGCGTAGCTGTTGACCAGTTTGAAAGTCAAGCGGCTGTCGGTTGCGCCATAATTGGGAATAGCGCCTGCAAACAAGGGGGCTTGTTGCCGGTAGGCCGCTGTCATTTCCTGTATTTGCCGCACCGCGTAAGCTGTGGCCAACTCTTCTATGATTGCTTTACGATCCAGCGTTTGGCTAAGGTACTCGGCCGTTTGGGTTTTATAAAGCCAGAGTGGAATGGCAAATTTAAAATGGCCGCGTTCGTTTTCCCAGTTGGCGAGAATTTTACGCGCTTTGCTGGAATTGGCGTATTCGGCGTGTTGTTCCAGCATGGACAGGATGAATTGTTCATGGGCCAGGGCTGTGTCGGTGTTTTCAGACAGGCTGTGCAGCTCCACTGAAGAGGTGTCATAGCGTTGCAGCAAGGCATTGTCAGGGTCGTATTGGTAAGCATTGCCGCCTGACATGCCGTTGCAAAAACCTTTGCCGAAGCCGCCCAGATTCAATACCGCGCCATTGGTCATATATTCGCAGGCGAAATCACCGACGCCTTCCACGACGGCCATCGCGCCGGAATTACGCACGGCAAAACGGTCGCCCGCTTCGCCGTTGATAAAGGCTTTGCCGCCGGTGGCGCCAAACAGCGCGAAGTTGCCGATCAGCACGTTGTTGCCGGGTGTTTTACTGCCGCCGCCGGGTGATTCGACAATCAGAAGACCGCCGCAAGCGGATTTGCCGACGCCGTCATTGCAGGTGCCGGTGTGTTCCATGCGCATACCGTCGTTCATAAACGCGGCATAGCTTTGTCCGGCCGACCCCTGAGTGCGGATGATGATTGTCTCAGGCGCCAGATAGCGGCGACCGTGCTGGTTGGTGTAAATACAGGGTGACTGGGCGATTTGTTGTTCGTCCAGTTCATAGGCGAGGCAGCGTTCAATATCTATCGCGGTCTGGCCGCCGACTGTTTTATTGCAGTTATTGAGTTTAAAGCCTTCGCCTTCGATGACGATTTGTGCTTTCCCGCCGTCAATGATCTCGGTTTTGACCCGTTCGATAATGTTATCGTCAATGCTGAAATTGGCTTCCAGATAGATGGGTTTTTCGACTTTGACGACAGGAACTTGGGTCAGAAGCAAAGTAAAATCGAGTTGGCCGACCATCGATTTATGATTGATCAGGTGCAACAAGTCGGTTTGTCCGCGAATTTCCTTTAGGCTCCGGTAGCCCAGCACCGCCAGAATTTCACGAACTTCATGCGCGAGATTCAAAAAATACTGCGCCAACACTCTCGGGTCGCCTTTGAATTCTTCGTGGGTGGTGGTAAGGCCCGCAGGGCATTTGATGTTACAGTTCTTGGCCATGACGCAGCGCAGCATCATTAGCGCTGTGGTGCCGAATTCAAAGGAATCACCGCCCAGAATGGCCGATTTGACGACATCCAGACCGCTTTGATGGGCAGCGCTGCAACGCAGTATGATTTTGTCGCGCAGACCGTTGACGGCCAGAGCCTGATGCACTTCGGCGATGCCGATTTCAGCGGAACGGCCGGTATGTTTGAGGCTGGTGACCGAAGCGGCGCCGGTGCCGCCAGTATTGCCGGCCACGTTGATGACATCGGCTCCGGCTTTGGCCACGCCGACGGCAATGGTACCGATGCCTTCCGATGACACCAGCTTGACCACCACGCGCACCCGCGCGGCTTTGGCGTCGTGTATCAATTGCCCCAGATCCTCGATCGAATAGGTATCGTGATGGGGCGGTGGGCTGACCAGTTCGACTTGCGGCGTGCCGCCGCGCAGCGCTGCGATTTCGACCGATACTTTGGGCGCGGGTAACTGGCCGCCTTCGCCGGGTTTGGCGCCCTGGGCGATTTTGATTTCAATTTCCTCGATGTTGGGATCGGCCAGATAACCGGCCCAAACGCCGAAGCGACCGGAGGCGAATTGTTTGATTTTGCTGGAGCGCAGGGTATTGAACCGGCTCGAATGTTCACCGCCTTCGCCGGAATTGCTCAAGGCGCCGGCAATGTTGGTGCCTTGCGCGACCGCTTCATGGGCTTCGGCGATCAGGGCGCCGTGACTCATGGCGCCGGAGGCTAAAGTGCGGGTGATTTCATGGGCAGGCTGAACATCCGTCAAGGCAATGGCGGCGCGCGCGGTCTGTAGCGTGGCTAAATAATGCGCGAGCAGGCTGTCCGGTTCGGTTACACGAATGGCGCAGGCGGCATTCGACACTTCAATGCCGGAGCCGGAAAGTCCGAAGCGGGTTTTAAGGTGTTCGGCCAGATTGCCAAGACGCGTTGGCGTGTTATTTTCGGTGAACGCCAGCGTATAACAAACATCATGGCTCTGCTCGATGGTCAGGCCGCGAACCAGAAAGTTGTTGTTGCCGATCAGATTTTGTTTGCCGAGGATGCGGTCAAAATCGCTCACATCCTGTGCCTGGCTGACATCGGCCGGTAGTTCCATGATGTCGCGCAAAGCGGCGGGGCGATTGGCGCGCTCAACATAAAGATTTTTGACGAAGCTGCGGTAGGCGGGCGTAATGCCGAAACCATCGATTTGCCCGGGGCTGCATTTTTCATAGCCGAAAGCCGTGTAGGCGGTGTCGCTCGCCGGTACGGATTTATCCTCGGGAATATAGAGGATGGCTTCATCGGTCATGTTGATATATTCCCTGACTGCGGCATTGCCGAAGCTATGGCCCGCGCCTTCCTGGCGTTCCTTGAACAGGCCGAGGAAAGGAATGTCTTTTTCTTCTTTTACGCTCAGGGCTTTTTGATGCCAATCGGTCGCACTTTTGGCGATATTGGCGTAGCGGACGCCGCCGACCGGGGCATTGATGTTGGGGAAATAGGCGTTTAACCGGGGTTCGTTGGTATCGAGATAATTGGATTCGAAAAATTCGCCGCCAATGTAGCTTTCCACGGTACACAGGCCGAACTTGCCCATGGTTTTCATCAACGATTTTTCGACCGCTTTTTTGAAATTATCCAGGGCTTTTTGCTGTTTGTCGGCCGGGTATTGTTCAAGCACCCGGTTGTAAACACTGATCGGGCAAATGGCCGAAGCGCCAAAACCCAGCAGCGTCGCGACATCATGGGCGCTGGCGATTTGTCCGGTTTCAACCAGCAGCGAGGAATTGAAACGCAGGCCTTGTTTTACCAGATACTGATTGGCCGCCGCGATCATCAGCAGCGCCGGGATGGCGGCCCTGTCGGCGCTGATGCCGACATCACTCAGGATGATGATGCCGGTATTTTGGCGGGCGGCCTGCCCGACTTGTTCGCAAATAGCCAGAAGCGCCGCTTCCAGTGCGTCTTCGTTGGCTTTGGTATGGTCGAAATCGGGGGTGTAGAACATGGACAAAGTGACAGTCTTGACTTGATCCTGTCTGCGGATTTGTTCGAGCTGTGTTCTCTGCAGAATCGGTGATTCCAGCATCAATTGTTTGCTGTGCGCCTCGGAAAAGGTTGGCTTGGCGCCCAAGGCCACGCGCAGGGTCATGCCGTCGCTTTCCCGTAATGAATCCAGCGGCGGATTGGTGACCTGGGCAAAACGTTGGCTGAAGTAGCGGGACATGCCGCCTTCGGCGTCGGAAAGTGCATTGGGCGCTATGCCGTAACCCATGGCCGAGACTTTTTCCATGCCGGTGGCGAGCATCGGGTCGAGCAGAAATTTGAAGCTTTCCTGGTTCAGCGAATAAGCCGTATGTTGCTGGGCGATATTCAGTTCGGAGCTGGTTGGAACCAATTCCGCAGCCTCGACGACCGGTAATTCGGATAGATACAGGCAGCGCCTGCGCAGCAGCGCCTGATAGTCTTTTTCATCGGCCAGACGCGCCATGACCTGATGATTGTTGTAGCTGGCGCCGGTGCTGTGGTCGAAGTACAGCATGCCGCCCGCTTCGATACGCCCGCGTTTAAGCACTTCTGCGGGTGGAAAATCGATTTGCCCGGCTTCCGACATGACCGCCAGATAATCTTCGGTTTCGACCGAGCGCAAGGGGCGTAGCCCCAAACGGTCCAGGCGCGCGCCGACGCGGATGCCGTCGCTGAAAATAAGCGCGGCCGGGCCATCGTTTTTTTCTTCATAAAGACTGAAGTATTCGAGCATGGCGCGCACTTTGGGCGGCAATGTCGTATCGTTTTCCCAGGCAGGCGGCATCATCGCCAATACGGCGGTAACCACATCCAGGTTGTCTTCGTTGATGCGGCGGGTCAAGGTTTGATCGAGACGGCCGGAATCGGACAAACCGCAAGGAAAGACGATGTGTTTGTTATGTTGGCGGGCAATGGCATTTTCGCTCAGGCGGTTTTTCTTGTCGGTATTCAATTCGCCGTTATGCGCCATATAGCGAAATGGCTGCGCCATCATGGTCGCGGGCGCGGTGTTGGTTGAAAAGCGGGTGTGAAAAAACAGCGTATTGATTTCGTGATCGGTATCGTACAGGTCGATGAAATAAGGGATGACTTCAAAAGAATTCAGGCGGCCTTTGTAGACTTGCGTGCGGGAACTCATCGATAAAGGGTAAAAACCGGACAGCTCTTCGCGGCTGAATACATCCGCCTCGATGGCCAGCAGCGCGTTCTGGATATGGCTTTCGAATGCCGAGTGCGTGGCGTCCGCCAATGCGGGCGGGCGTCCGAAAATAAGCTGTTTGATAGGCAGTTGCGCTTTTCTCGATGCTTTATTGATGACAGTGTTATCAACCGGAATGTTACGCCATTTAATGACAGGCAGGCTAAATTGCGTCAGATGCCTTTCCACCAGTTCGGTTGCGACCGCATCGTAATGCTCGTGATCTTCGGGAAAGAAAAAATTGGCGACGCCGAAATGACCCTGGCGTAGCGCGTTGGCACCCGTAATTTTGCGAAAAAACTTGAGCGATAAATCGACATTAACACCTGCGCCGTCACCGATGCCTTCGGCGCTCATGCCGCCGCGATGAGGTATGGTGCAGAGCGCCTCGTGTGATTTGATCAGAAGATCATGTGTTTGCAGGCTTTTTTTATGGGTAATAAAGCCTACGCCACAGCTATCTTGCGATAAATCAGCGTCGTAAAGCATAGGGTTTGTATTAAGCAATCGGGAATTTATAGTCATGTATCCGGCCCGTTTTAATCATGCTGAAGTAACTCAGCGTTTGTAGTTCGTTTTTTTATCGATGCGTGTTAGAGTCGATAGCCGTAAGGCAGCATTGAAATTTTAACGAATAGAAAAACTCACGAATGATACCATGAGATACCCTTTATGTCATTTGCACACCGTATTCAGTGTGAGCCGATTTTAAGCCGGAATAAAAGGCCACAAGCTCTTTCTGTCTGGTGATGCGGCTTGCCCTGTAGTTTATCGTGTCGATTCTGCATTATCATTATACACGGACTGACATTTACTAAAATTATCGCATAATTTAATCGAGTCGCTATGAAATCAAATTTTGATGTCGTCGTCGTCGGTGGCGGCATGGTTGGTGCGGCCGTCGCTTGTGGCTTGGGTCATAGCGGCATGAGTGTCGCAGTGATCGAGCAGACGCTGCCGGAACCTTTCAGCTTTGACCAGATGCATGACCTTAGAGTTTCGGCATTGAGTATTGCATCCCAAAAAATTCTGGCAACGGTGGGCGCCTGGCCGGGTATCGAAAGCCGCAGGCTGTGTCCGTTCAAGCGTATGCGGGTGTGGGAGACGGCCGGCGACACCGAATTTTGCAGTGACGCCGTAGGTTATGATGAATTGGGTTATATCGTCGAAAACAGAATTACGCAATTAGCGCTGCTGGAGCGTTTGCAGGATTTCAACAATATTGAATTAATGTGCCCGGCTACGATAAGACGCATCGATTACCAGGGCAAAAGTTCCGAAATCGAACTGGACGATCACCGGATTTTAAGAGCCAAAGTTCTGGTGGCGGCGGACGGCGGCCAATCCCGGGTGCGTCAGGCGGCGGGGCTGGGTGTTACCAGTTGGGATTATAAGCAGCACGCACTGGTCATTTATGTTGAAACCGGCTATGCGCAGCAGGATATTACCTGGCAACGCTTTGTTCCCAGCGGGCCGCAGGCTTTTTTACCGTTGCCGGGGCATTACGGCTCGTTGGTCTGGTATCACTCGCCGGATGAAGTCAGGCGGTTAAAAAACTTGTCCCATGAACGATTGTTACAGGAAGTGACACAGGCTTTCCCGGATTGTCTGGGTAAGATCGAGGCCATTTTGGGAACGGCCAGTTTTCCGTTGAAGCGCCAGCACGCACAAAACTATGTCAAGCCCGGCGTGGTTCTGGTCGGTGATGCCGCGCATATGATCAATCCTCTGGCGGGGCAGGGCGTCAACATCGGTTTGCTGGATGCGGCGGCGCTGGCCGAGGTGTTGATCGAAGCCCATCGGGCCGGGCGCGATATTGCCGATAACGCGGTGTTGAAACGTTATGAACGGGCGCGGCGCAACCAGAACCTGCAAATGATGACGGTCATGGATATATTTTATCGGGTTTTCAGTAACGCTGCGCCGCCGTTAAAGTTTTTACGGAATTTAGGCCTGGGTCTTGCCGAACGCATTGGTCCTGCAAAAAATAAAGTCATGCGTTATGCGATGGGCATCGAAGGCAAGTTGCCGAAGCTGGCGCGGGGCGAGCCGCTGATTTGAACAATTCTGTCTACCCCGCACCTAAAATCCCGATGTTTCATAAGGCATTCGGCTTTTTCGTCATTCTCCAGCCTGCTGAACAGGGATCACACGGTAGGCTGGATAAGCGATAGCGCGTCCGGCAGATAAGTGGCGCGCTCCGCTTTTCATTCTATGGAATAAACCTATACGCGTATCCGGTTAATGACAAGCTGCCGCCGGGTCCATAGCAGATAAAGCAAAAGACCGGCTACGAATCCTGAAAACAGGCGGCTTGGCAAGTCGCTGGTCGATTCGGGCGATGTGCTGTTTTGAGGAGGTTCCATAACCGCCACTTTTGCGGTTTGATAGATCGATCGCGGATCCGGCAGCCCCAGACTTTTCCATTCATCATAATCCTGCCAGAGTGGATATTTCTTTTGCCAGAATCCTTTGCTGAAATAGGAGGCAAGGCTCATACCGTGGACTGACGGAATGCCGTTTTCAGTGATGAAGTTTTTATAGACGACCAGGCTTATATCGCCGCCTTCGCCGACGCCGTCGGTGGTGAAAGCTTTTTCGACATGATCATGAAACATCCAGACGCCTTCGCCGAAGCTGTGCAGGCCATCATCGACACCACTTAATTCCAGATCCAGTCGCTGCGCAGGAGTCAGGCCGTGAACATCGCGGGTGATATAGGAGCCGGGACCGTTATCGACGCCATCGTAATGGGTCACGGTGGGTTTGTGTCCGTGCAGATGCAGGGCCAGGGTTTCGGTGCCGCCGTTCATGACGCGCAGCTTTACTTTTTTACCGGGTTCCATTTCAATCAGCGACTCCCTCAAGGTGTAAGGAAAAGAGCGGCCGTTCAGCATGAAATAATCATCGTCGGCTTCCGTGATGTCGTAACCGGTATTCATGTTGCGGGCGATCAAGCGCGGATCGTTGGCCGAGCGCGCGACTTGTTCGTGCAGTTCTTTGTCGGCCGTTTCATAATGCAGGTCATATTCCCGGACATACTGTTCGCTGACCGCCACCGAAGGATGCCTGACTTGACCGGCGCCGACATTGAAGGTTTGTACCCAGTTGTTGGGGCGGTTTTCTTCCACCACGAAAATGCCCTGGAGACCCATCGGAATATGGGTGTGCGGTTGCACATGGCAGTGATAATACTGGGTGCCGGGTTGGCGCGGGTTGATGACATAAGTCTTGCTTTGGCCGGGCATGACATCCATGCCGCTGGTTTGTCCGACGCCGTCGTTGGCGCCGCCGCCGTGATTCATGAAAGGATGGTCGATGCCGTGCAGATGCAGTGAATGCGGCAAATAATGGGTGTTTTCAAGGACTATATGAACGATGTCTCCCTGCTCGACCCGAATAACCGGCGACGGTAACCGTAATAATGGATTGGCCTGGAGTTCGTAAAGGCTCAGCGTAGACATATCCCGGGTTTTGGGCGCAAACACCCAGAAAGTAGGCTGTATGCCGGGGGCAATGTCGAAAGTGGTGACCAAACCGGCGAAATCGGGGGAATGGCCGTTCAGCTCCACCACTTCAAGTTTGATGATGATGCGGTCAGGGTCGCCGTCACCGTCTATATCGTCCCATTTGGTGACGGCGTCGGCGGCAAGCTGGGTATTCATCAGGGTATCCATCGAAATGTGGTTGGTGCCTTTGACGAAGGCCGCAATATCGGCGGGGTTATCCGGGTTGCATAAGCGCGATGCCTGGATATTGACGCCGTCAATGGCTTGTTCCTGGCGCCATTCTTGTGGGTTAAAGTCGGGACATGCAGGCTCTGCGGGGTCCGTCTCGATTTGGGCGGTTGCCGGCAAATCGGTGGCGGCCGGTATGCCGGGAGCAATGAGCGACATCAAGGCGCTGACGACAATAACCAAATTTTTACACATACACAAAACCTCGGGAAAGTTATCTGATACCCGCATTCATGTCGGAATGCAAAAGCTTCAATTCAAGTAGGGCGGCTGTTTTGAAAACAGGGCGTGAGCGTTACCGGCGGTAATGGTTTGAGCATTGCTCGGGATTGGCTTTACCGATGGCCTTGAAAGCAGTCTCTGAAGTAGTCCGGGCAGCTTGAGTCAAGACGTCGGAAAAAGAGGGTTTGCGGGTTGTAAATTGTTGATGAGGGCTGGATAAAAGTCAATAGCGCGCGCTAATTATTAAGGGGGCAAATTAAATCCCCGGGGTTATGGACTTTCAAAAATGCAAAATTTGGGATCAAAGTGATAAAACCAAACAGATTCCTAAGCCGCCTGTGCTGCGGCGGACCCTAAGTCAGAAATTTCTTCCAGGAGTCTGTCGAATTGAAAGAGCAAACTTGCTCATCTTATCAAGTTTAAGCTTTAAAAAAGGCGCTTGTTATGAGGCGAATTCAACCCATCAAAGCCTATTATTCCCTTCTTAATACCTGCATTCTTTTCAAATTCCAGTCAGACCTGACCCGGGTTTTGAATGTATTTTGTCGATGCAAAGCAATGGCGGATGTTATTGATACATAAGCCTAATATTTGTTTAAACCAAAAAAGCCAAGTAACCATTCGAATTACCTGGCTTTGTTTGAGCAATAATTTATGCGAAATTATTTTTTGCCGGGTGTGCTGAACAAAATATCGGCTTTGTTGGCTTCGACCGTTTTCGGGCCGATGCCGGAAACATGGGTCAGATCGTCCAGGCTTTTAAATGCCCCTTGTTCAGTCCTGTATTTGATGATGGCTTCGGCTTTTTTCAGGCCGATGCCTTTTAAGGATTCGGAAATGGTTTGAGCGTCGGCGGTGTTGATATTGACGGGCGCGGCCCATGCGTTAAGTGAAAAAAGGGCGGATAAAAAAAATATTTTTTTCATTTGTCTATATCTCTCTAAGAAAGTCAAAAGAGCCGGTCACGCCAAGGAAGATGCAAGTCCTCCAGGTTGAATCCTGCCAAGAAAAATTAAGGGCTTCCTTTTTGAAAAATGATTAGAGTTCTGTGCTCTTTGGCTGCTGAACAGGCGTTGCGGATGAACAGTCCGGGCCGTAGCCGGTAGCAATCAACCCCGAATATTCATCGAAAAGTGTAGTTTGCCGTTTTATCAATGCCACTCTTTTCATCAAAATTCAGTGGGTTATTGGCTGGAATTTTGAGCTGTATCACAGTTTTAATGCCGTTTTGAGTTTTTCGACACTAATCAACCAAGGTGTTGGGACTGATTTAGTAGCTTAGTAGCTTCGTTGTACCGAAAACCGGGCGAGTGCGATCAGTGCTGTTTTGTAAACGGACTCGGGCAGCTTGTCTAGCGAAGCTACCGCTTTTTGCGCCTCTTCATTGGCGCGTTGTTCGGTGTAGGTAATGGCCTGGGTTTTTTTCACGACGGCGTAAACTTCGCTAAAGACGTCGCGGTTGCCGTTTTTGATGGCGTTGACAATAATTTCGGCTTCGTCTGCCGTACCGTTTTCAATCGCATAAATTAAAGGCAGGGTCGGTTTGCCTTCGGCCAGATCGTCGCCCAGATTTTTGCCCAGTTCTTCTTGTGTGGCTTTGTAATCGAGTGCGTCGTCGATCAATTGAAAGGCGATGCCCAGATGTTGACCGTAGCAGGCGAGATTGTCCTCGGTTTCCTGATCGGCGCCGGAAATCACAGCGGCGAGGCGGGTCGCGGCGCTGAACAGTATGGCGGTTTTGCGGGAAATGACTTCGAGATATTTGGCTTCGGTGGTTTCCGGGTTGTTGCAGTTCAGAAGTTGCAGCACTTCGCCTTCGGCGATAGCGGTTGTGGTTTTTGAAAGGATTTCCATAACGCGCATGTTGTCGGTGCGCACCATCATCTCAAAGGCGCTGGAATACAGGTAATCACCTACCAAAACGCTGGCGGAGTTGCCCCATACCGCATTGGCTGTCTCTTGTCCGCGTCTCAACGCCGACTCATCGACTACATCGTCATGCAAAAGCGTAGCGGTGTGAATGAATTCGACGACGGCGGCGAGAATGAGATGGTTTTTATCGATTTCGCACAACGCCTTCGCGCTCAGCAAAAGCAGCATCGGGCGCAGTCTTTTGCCGCCGTTGTTGACGATGTAATGACCGACCTGGTTGATCAGAAGAACATCGGAGCTCAATTGGTCGAGAATGAGCCGGTCCACCGCCTTGGCTTCTTGCGCGGTCAGTTCTTTAATGGCGTTGAAGTCTATTGGAATGGCCGCTGGATTGAGTGTTGATTGGGCTGTCATGAGTGCTTTTTGTTGATAAGTAGCAATGTTTTTTCATGATGGGTGGTACATGAAAACAGGCTTTTTTGTTATTCTTAAAAGATAATTAAAGCAACAGAGCATCCTATTGAATAAAGTATGCTGGTGTCAATAGTTAAGTTGTGTTATTTTATACGGATAAATTTGATGCCGGGTTGATTTTTTAAGTTTGACTTGGTTTGTCTTTAAAAATATAATTATCTGTTCACTTTTAACAGATATGCTTGATGGAGCTGACGCGGATGTATGCGGTAATTCAAACAGGTGGAAAACAGTACCGGGTAGAAGAAGGTACGACCTTAAAAATAGAAAAACTGGAGCTTGGCGCGGGCGACAGTATTGAATTCGATAAAGTGTTGATGGTCCAGACGGGCGATGCTGTAAAAGTCGGTCAACCCTTTGTTGATGGCGGCAAAGTTACCGCGACTGTTTTGTCCCAAGGTCGGCATAAAAAAGTCAAAATCATTAAATTCAGAAGACGTAAGCACCACATGAAACAAATGGGGCACCGTCAATATTATACGGAAATCCAGGTCACTGGTATTTCCGCTTAACCGTTTGGGAGTTCATAATGGCTCATAAAAAAGCTGGTGGTAGTACGCGCAACGGGCGCGATTCAAACGCCAAAAGACTGGGTGTAAAACGCTTTGGCGGAGAGGCTGTTACAGCCGGAAATATTATCGTTCGTCAGCGTGGAACAAGATTTCACGCCGGTGACAATGTCGGTTGCGGCAAAGATCATACGTTGTTTGCCACGGCTGATGGTCAAGTCGTTTTTGAGGTCAAAGGCCCCAATAAGCGTAAATTTGTCAGCATTGTCGCGGCATAATGCTGCTTTAGCTACCTAAAGCAGCGTTTGCAGTCAGTGAAAAGCCTCGCCCTCAGGGTGGGGCTTTTTTGTTTGTGAAGACAGGGTTTGAATACCGTGATGGCGTGTGATTTATGAGATTTGTTGACGAGGCCGTGGTTCGGGTGGAAGCGGGCGATGGCGGTAATGGCGTGGCCGGATTCCGCCGGGAAAAATACATACCGAAAGGCGGGCCGGATGGAGGGGACGGCGGAGATGGCGGCAGCGTTTATTTGATTGCCGCCGAAAATATCAATACCCTGGTTGATTTTCGTTATCAGCCGGTACATCGGGCGCAGCGAGGCCAAAACGGCATGGGCAAAAATTGCACCGGTAAAAAAGGTGAGGATTGCTATGTGCTGGTGCCGCCGGGAACTTTGGTGCGCGAGGCCGAAACCGGCGAGTTGCTGGGCGAGTTGATCGAACCGGGAGCAACCTTGCTGGTTGCTCAGGGCGGTTTTCACGGTTTGGGCAACGCGCGGTTCAAGAGCAGCATCAATCGCACGCCGCAGCAAACGACCAAGGGAACGCCGGGTGAACACCGGATGTTGAGCCTGGAGTTGACATTGATCGCCGATGTCGGCTTGCTCGGCATGCCCAATGCCGGTAAATCCAGCCTGATTCGGGCGGTTTCATCGGCACGTCCGAAAGTAGCTGATTATCCCTTCACTACCCTGCACCCGAATCTGGGTGTGGTCAGAGTTGACGATTTACGCAGTTTTGTCATTGCCGATATTCCCGGCGTGATCGAAGGCGCGGCCGAAGGTGCGGGCCTGGGTCTGCAATTTCTCAAACATTTGTCGAGAACCGGTCTGCTGCTGCATCTGATCGATGTCGCGCCTTATGAAGCCATGGATACTCCGGTCGAGGCGGCGCGTAAAATTATCCACGAAATAAAATCCTGGAGCGATGAGTTGGCGGAAAAGCCGCGCTGGCTGGTTTTGAATAAAATTGACAGGCTCATGTCGGAAGAGGTGGCTGCAACATGCCGCGCTATTGTCGAAGAATTGCAGTGGCGCGGCCCGGTTTTTACCGTTTCGGCGCTGACAGGCGATGGCACTTCGGCCTTGATGTTTGCCATTATGGAATTTTTGGAACAGCAACGGCGGAAACAGTGTGAGCAGGAGTGATTTTGTAACAACCACAAGGCTGGTCATCAAAATCGGCAGTTCGCTGTTGACGGCCGGTGGCATGGGCCTCAATCAACCGGCCATTGCGGACTGGGTGGCGCAAATGGCTGAGCTTAGGCGGCAAGGTGTCGAAGTGCTGCTGGTTTCGTCCGGTTCGGTGGCCGAAGGCATGGTGCGTCTGGGGCTGAAAGTACGGCCGAAAACGCTGCATGAATTGCAGGCGGCGGCATCGGTCGGACAAATGGGTCTGGTGCGCACATTCGAAAATAATTTTCAGCAACACGGCCTTCATGCGGCGCAGGTGCTGTTGACGCACGATGATTTGTCGGACCGGCAGCGTTATTTAAATGCCCGAAGCACCTTGCTGACCTTGCTGAAATTCGGCGTCGTGCCGGTAATCAATGAAAACGATGCGGTCGCGACCGAGGAAATCCGCTTTGGCGACAATGATACGCTGGCGGCTTTGGTGGCGAATCTGGTCGAAGCGGAACTGCTCATTATTCTGACCGATCAGGAAGGTCTGTTTACCAGCGATCCGGGCGTTTATGCCGATGCGCGTCTGGTGTCGCAAATGCCGGTCAGCGATACCAGTCTGGATACGATGGCGGGAGAAAGCCGCAGCGGTCTTGGGCGGGGCGGGATGTGCACCAAGGTGAGGGCGGCAAGACTGGCTTCGCGCTCGGGCGCGGCCACGGTCATTGCGGCGGGCTTGTCCGACAATATTATCGCTGAAGTCATGGCGGGTGCGGAGGTTGGAACTTATCTGGTGCCGGGAATCGGGCCATTGGTCGCGAGAAAGCGCTGGCTGGCTGGGCAGTTGCAGGTCAAGGGGCGGGTAGTGCTGGATGAGGGAGCTGTCAGAGTGTTGACGAGCGCCGGCAAAAGCTTGCTGGCAGTCGGTGTAAGATCCGTTTTGGGCAGTTTTGCGCGGGGCGAGCTGGTTTCGTGCATTGACGAAAACGGCAGGGAAGTTGCACGCGGGCTGATTAATTACGCTGCCGATGAAGCGCGCAAAATCGCGGGCAAATCCAGCGCTGAATTTGAAGCGATTTTAGGGTATTCCGATGACGCAGAGTTGATACACCGGGACAATATGGTATTGATGTAAGCGCTATTTTCGTTGTCCTGACCCATTCAAAAAGGCTGGAGATCGGCGCTTCGTCCGGTAAACCGGGGCCTAAGGCGGCACGCAAAGTATAGAGCCCGATTTATCGGGCGACGGGTGTGTCCAGCGCCTAAGTTCCACAGGTTATTGGCTATGATTCAAAATCATAGCCAATTTAGGTACTGGGCCAAACCTTGATGCATAGCAACAGGTTGCTTCGCTTACGTCCAACCGGGCTTAAAGTTTTATCTTCGTTTATCGCTTAGGAATGGGCATGAAATAACTTGGGCGACTGATGCTAAGATTTTTGTTCGTATTCAAGGTGTGCAAACTTAGCGATAGTAAACTATGTAACTGTTTGCACAAAGCGCCGCTCTAGGCTCACGCCCCTTGCCTACATCCCTGTAGGCAACGCAGAAGACGGACAAAAGGACAAGTCAGTTGCACAAGTTATAAAATGCAGGTTCCTTTGGTTTACCGGACTCCTGCGGTGCATCGTCCGGTAAACCGGAGCCGAAGTCGGCGCGCACTGCGTAGGAGCCCGATTCATCGGACGAACTGAATAGTTACAGGCTGGGTTAAGACAGGGCGCGGATTTTGGCGTGGAGTCGGCTTTTGCTGCGGGCAGCCTTGTTTTTATGAATCAGGCCTTTGTTGACGGCTGAATCGATGATAGGCGTTGCGGTTTTAAAGGCGGCTTGTGCGCTTTCCTTGTCGCCGGTGCTAACGGCTACGAGAACTTTTTTGATGAAAGTGCGTAAATTGCTGCGTTGTCCTGCATTACGCAAGCGGTTTTTTTCCGCTTGGCGTGCGCGTTTTTTTGCTTGTGCTGAATTAGCCATAGTTACCCAATGCTCGATCTCTGAGTTGATGGAAATCGTTTATTATCTTGCTTAATGTTATTATTGTCAAATTATACTCCTTGCAAAGGATGACTTGTGAGCCGGAAAATTATTAAATCGGCGGCTGTCGTGAGTGGCTTGACGCTGGTTTCGCGTGTTCTGGGCTTTGTTCGGGATATGCTGATCGCGCGCATTTTTGGCGCGGATACCGCGACCGACACTTTTTTTATCGCTTTTAAAATCCCTAATTTTTTTCGGCGTTTATTTGCCGAAGGCGCTTTCGCCCAGACATTTGTTCCGGCTTTAATCGATTATGAACGCCAGGATGACAAGGTGGGGCAGCAGGATTTTATCGATAAAGCCGGTGGCACGCTTGCGCTGCTTTTGATAGCGGCGACACTCATTGGCATGGCGACCGCGCCGATTTTTATTGTCGTTTTTGCGCCCGGATTTTTGCGGGAAGCGGAGCTGTTTGATTTGTCGGTACAGATGTTGCGGATCATGTTGCCGTATTTGTTTTTTATCGTTTCGGTGGCTTTTGCCGGGAGTATTTTAAATGCCAGAGGACGCTTTGGCATACCCGCGTTGACCCCGGTGCTGTTAAACATTGCCCTGATCATTGCCGCAGTCCGGATTGCGCCGTTACTGGCCGAGCCGATATTAGCGCTGGCCTGGGCGGTGCCGGTTGCGGGTGCCGCGCAGTTGCTGTTGCAATGGCCTGCTTTGCATCGTGCAGGTGCTCTGCCGCGCCTGCGTTGGGGCTTTAACGATGTGCATGTCATGGGTACGTTGAAAAGGATGGGCCCGGCTGTATTTGCCGTTTCCGTCACCCAGATAAACTTGTTGTTGGATACTTTCATGGCGTCGTTTCTTGAAACCGGCAGCGTATCCTGGCTTTATTATTCGGACCGGATGGTCGAATTTCCATTGGGCATTTTGGGCGTGGCTTTGGCGACAGTGATCTTGCCGAAACTTGCCAGAAATCAGGGCGCACAGGATGTCGTCATTTTTTCCGCAACCTTGGATCGAGGTTTGAGAGGCGTGCTGTTGTTGAGTATACCGGCTTCGATTGGCCTGATAGTTCTGGCTGAGCCGGTGCTGTTTACCCTGTTTCAATACGATGAGTTCGTTCCGGCCGATGTCATCAGGGCCGGACGAAGTTTGATGGCGTATGCGTTGGGTTTAATGGCTTTTATGTCAGTCAAGATACTGGCGACCGGCTTTAGTGCCGGTAAAAATTTGGCGACGCCGGTGCGCTACGGTATTTACGCCCTGGTGGCCAATCTGGTTTTGAATGTGCTGTTGATTGTGCCGCTGGCTCATGCCGGACTGGCGCTGGCGACATCATTGGCCGCGTTCGGCAATGCCGGTTTGCTGTTGGCCCGGTTGTTAAAAGACGGTGTTTACCGGCCGCGTGCGGGTTGGGCCGGATTTGCGCTTAAAGCCGTATTGGCCGGGGCGGCAATGCTGTTAATATTGCATTATTCAGTCGTGCCTTGGCCTTGGCATGCCTGGGATTTTTCAGCCCGGGCATTGCATCTGGCGTTATCGGTCACACTGGGTGCGGGAGTTTATTGGGCTGTGCTGGGGATATTGGGATTGAGGTTTTGGTAGTGTGAATCAAGTATTCAGTTTGGCATAGAGCGTGTACCGCAAACTTTTATATATCGAGCGAGCGCACAAAATCGGCAACAGCGCGGGCCATGCGGCCGTGACCGTCGGCATCCAGATGGACGCCGTCCACCAAACTGGGCTTACAGACTTCGGCGGCATTGAAAAAATAACAGTTTTTTTCTTTTGCGGTTTCCTGATAATGCCCGGCAAAATCCGAGGATTTGTTAAAGTCGCCGTGGCATTTTAATTTCAGCGTTTCGGACAGTTTTTCGATGACCGGCGGCGCGACCAGTAAAACCGGAGGTGGCTTGCCGTGGCTGCCGGTTTGGGTGCGCCGGGCAATGTCGATCAGAACGGCAATACCGCGCGCGGCGTCATAAGGGGTGTTGTCCTTGAAATGCAGAATATCGTTGGTGCCGAGCATGAGTATCAACAGGTTTAAAGGATTATGCGATTCCAGCAGGGGTTGCAACAGAGCCGCGCCGTTGCGCCCCGGCCGGAAAGGTTCGTCCCAAACGGTATAGCGGCCACTCAAGCCTTCCTCGATGACCCGGAAATTGCTTCCCAGCAGGCTCTGAATCTGCCCCGGCCAGCGGATGTGATAAGGATAGCGCCGACCGGAACCGGGGATGTAACCCCAGGTGTTCGAATCGCCATAACATAAGATCGATTTCACGTTCGCCTTTTAGCTGCAATCTATTGGTGCATCATTTTTTGCATGTGCCCCATCATTTGTGCTTTATGGGCTTTCATCAGTTCCAGTTGCTGATCTTTGAGCGCCTGTTTTTTGGCAGGGTCTTGTTCGGCGATAATTTTATCTGAAAGTTCGTGCATGGTCAGCATATGTTCCTGCATGGCTCGCATATGTTGGTCTTTTTGCTCTTCGCTCATGCCGGCCATGCGGTTTGCCATGCCTTGGTGCATGTTCATTCCCGGCTGTTTCGCACTATCTGCCTGAGGTGTTTCCGCTGCAAAGGTTCCGGCGCTTGCCAGCATAAGAACCAACAGACCGGTAATTTTTTTTAAGGTTTTCATAATATGACGCTCCCACGAGAGTGATTAACAACCCGTCCATTATGCGCTTTTGTTGATCAAATGCCTATATCGGGGTAAGGATATTCTGCTGTCCTTATTCTTTCCGGGGGAGGCCGCTTATCCACAAAATCTGTGGATAACACTGTGAATGAGCTGTTTTGAAGCTTTTTAAGCTATTATCAAACCTGAATATTTCTTAAAATGGCCGGAATTCAGCCACTTTTGGAAAACACTTATGAGCGCTTTTTTTGCCACGGTAAACCGCCTCAAACATATTCAGCGGTGGGGCCTTAAACGCAATTCCTTCAATGAAAATGTCAAGGAACATTCTTTTGATGTTTGCGTTATCGCCCATTTGCTCTGCGCCATCAAAAATGAATTTTTCGGCGCTGCCATCGATCCCGGGGAAGTCGTTTTGGCGGCGCTTTATCATGATGCCCATGAAAGCATTACCGGCGATTTGCCCACGCCGATTAAAAAATTCAATCGCGGCATATTCGAAACTTACAAGGAGCTCGAATCGATCGCCTCCATCGCCCTGGTCGAAACCTTACCGGATGCGCTGAAAGACGACTTCCATAACTACGTCACCGAGTCCTGTGCCGCATCCATCAATGAACTGGTCAAAGCGGCCGACACCATCAGCGCCTACATAAAATGTCTCGAAGAAATCCAGTCCGGCAACCATGAGTTCAAAGATGCCATGGCCGATATCGAGCGGCGCCTCGATGAGATCGAGCTACCGGAAGTGGATTATTTTCGGGAATACTTTTTGCCCGCAGTGCATTTGACGGTCGATCGTTTATATGAAGCGGAGCGGCTTAAATGATATTTCAGGAAGCGTCTTGAGATCTGCAAAGTTTTAAGAACGGCCTAAGATTGATTTTATATACTTCAAATGCACAAAGCGTCGTAGGATGGGCCGGGGCACGAAGCCCATCAATCATCACGCACCATGGGCTTCCTTCGTTAGCCCATCCTATCTTGCTGGACAAGTGAAATGAGACATTGCGCACACATCAAACAACAATAAAAACAATTCGCTCAGTCCCAACAGGATTTTGCTTAATCTGTCACATCATTTACTGGAATTTTCATTACACTTTAAATCAACTCTAAGGACGGGCTGCCGCTAAGGTTTCCCGGCCTGAAGTTAAACCCATTAATCTGAATAAAGGCAAAACCCCCGAAAGAGGGTGACGCAAAGTTTCCAGTCTAACGGAATTTTTCCTATGACAGTGGGATTGCCGGATTGATCGACAGCGGTCGGTTTTTTTGGCTTTCACCTCATGAAATTGTTATCAACTCAACAAAAAAGAGAAGAGCCATGAAATTTACCAAAACACTATCAGTCTCGCTGCTGATGTCGGCACTCGTTCCTTTCGCGGGGGCCGATGCTCATCAAGCCGCAAATCCAGGACAAGCCGGTGCAGGAGGCCAGAACAGCCGGAAAAAAAGCGCCGTGGCGCCGGATTTGTTCGATGTTTTTGGCGTCACGCAAACAACCAATAAAGTGCTGCCGCCCAAAGCTGTCAAGGGCAGAAACCGTTCGGTCAAGGTTCATGCCGATCTTTTGTGGTCGGATGCTCTGACGCTGAATCTTTTCGATGATTTAGTTATTACTGCCGTGCGCGACCGCCTGGTGGATAAAGTCAAAGGCCGCAGCACCTGGATCGGCCATGTTGAAGGCGAGCCTGACAGCGAAGTGTTTTTGACCGTCATCGGCAACGTCCTGTCAGGCACCGTGCGTATCGGTGAAAACTTGTATGAAGTCAATGTCGGAGCCAATGGCCTGCATGAAATCACCCAGGTCGATCCGAGTAAAAACCCCAAGCACAGTGAATCGAAAACAATCGAGGATTTTGTCGCCGAAGGCGGTCAAATCGACCCCACGGTATCACCGGATAGCGTTTCGACCAGCGCGGCGACCACAGGAAGCGGCACCGTCATCGACCTGCTCGTGGCCTATACGCCCAAAGCCCTGACCAACGCATCGGGACAGGCGGGCATAGAAAGCAAAATAGTCAATGCGGTGGCAAAAGCCAATCAGGCTTATATCAACAGCAATATCGACATGCAGTTGAATCTCGTCCACATGGTTCAAACCAATTATACCGAAAGCGGTGATATGGGCGTCACCCTGAACGATATAACCGGTGCCAATGACGGTAAAATGGACGAAATTCATGCCTTGCGCACACAATACGGTGCTGATCAGGTCGCTCTGGTTTCGGCGGATGCCAACTTCTGCGGTATCGCTTATGTTATGAGCAATGCGGGTAGTTCATTCGCGCCTTATGCTTTCAGCGTAATACACGATGATTCGCGCAGCGCCTGTCTCTCGAACAATACTCTGGCACATGAACTCGGGCATAATCAAGGCGATGCCCATAACAGGGAAAACGCGGGTGTAGCAGGTTCTTTTGATTACTCCTATGCCTACCGCTTATGTCAAAGCGGCGGTTTTCGCACGGTAATGGCCTATTCCTGCAGCGGCGGTACGCAAATCAGCTATTTTTCCAATCCCAATGTGATTTATAACGGCGAATTTACCGGCACCGCGACTGAAGACAACGCCCGCTCCATGACCAATACCAAAAGCATTGTCGCGGCATTCAGGGCCAGTGTCGATACCACCTTGCCCAACGCACCCGGCAACGCTTCGGCGCTGGCTTTGTCCGACAGCGAAATCGGCTTGAGCTGGTCCGATAATGCCGGTAACGAGACCGGCTTCCGGCTGGAACGGTCGGCGGATGGAGTGAATTGGTCGGAAATCGCCGTCGTGAGCAGTAATGTCACCGGTTTCACCGATAATGGCCTGGCCGCATCGACAACTTATCAATACCGGGTGCGGGCGTATAACAGTATCGGCAACTCAAGCTACTCCAACAGCGCCAGCGCAACGACCTCAGCACCCATTGTCGAAACCTGTATCAGCAATACGCCGGCACTGACACTCGCGCCCACCTCGGTTTATACACTGGCCGGTGCCTCTGTCAGCTACAATATCACGTTGGCCAATCAAGACTCTTCAGTATGCGGGCTAACAACTTTTACCCTGACCGCAAGTGACGGCACGGCTCTGGGCGCTTTCGCTCTCAGCCCCGGAAGCTCGGCTGCAACCGCTTGGGCCGCCACCGCGCCCAGTGCCGACGGCAGTTATACCCAATCCGTTACCGCTTCTGCCGCAGCCCATACCGCTGTAACAAAATCAGCCACGGTCGTCGTCGATGGCACAGCGCCCACAGCGCCCGGCAACTTGAGTGCAGCGGTAAAAAGAAAATCGCAGGTAGCCGTTTCCTGGAGTGCTTCCAGCGATTCAGGTTCGGGTTTTGATCACTATGTCGTGAGCCGCAATGGCAGCAAAATTGCCTCGATTACCGGCACCGGCTATACCGACAAACCCGGAACCGGCACTTTTACCTATACGGTTGAAGCTTTTGATAAAGCCGGTAACGCCCAAGGCGCCAGCGTATCGATAAGCGTCGGTTCCACCTCTACCGCCAGAGGTAAAAAATAGCACATGGGTTTTGTCGGCTGAAAAGGCTGCGTTGGGAACGATTAAAAGTAGGTGGATAAGCGATAGCGCATCCACCTTTCAGGGCTGTGGCTCGAAAGGTTTGGTGGATGCGCTGGCGCTTATCATCACCCTACAAAGGAACGCTTGGTTGCAAATAGCGCAATTCACCGATAATTGTCGTTCCCGCTCCGATCGTCCGGTAAACCGGACTCCTACAAATAAAAAAGGGCGCTGTGGGCGCCCTTTTTTGTTGCGAAACCAGAGGTTAAGATTTGTGTTTACGAAGCCACCCGGTCAGCATCAATAAGCTGGCACCTAATAGCCAGACCATTGGAGGCTCTGGAATGGGTTCTGGATCGGGATTGGGGGGGTTAAAATCAGGGTTTTTGAAAGTAACATCATGTGACCCCGGGTTGTTATCAAGCGTTGTTCTTAAAGTAGTTTGTCCCTGTATGTCGGTAGCCAAAGCAATAATATCAAAATGCAGCCATTCAAAAGTATTCAGAATGCCGCCTAAGGTGACTTCTTTAATTTCTCCTGTTTTATTACCTAGTGACTCATCTTGAAAATCAGGTATCGCGGTTGTGCCGGAAAAATTCCCGATATTGAAAAATACAAAATCCGACGTTGCGTCTTTTACCGGGGCGTGGCTGTTTGGGAATAATTGCTCGGCTGCGTCTTGCCAAGCAAATGCATTGACACTATTTAAAGTCAGATTGTTGAAAACACTTTGACCCAAGCCTTGCGCAACGGTTACAAAGACAATGGCGCCACCTTGATTGTCGAAAATTGACCGGTCGGGATTTGCATTGTTGCCGTTGCCAACCGTAGAATAATTAGCGCCAGTACCTTGGGTGCCTGAAAATTGCCCGCCCAGTTTCAGTAAACCATCTGTTATGCCCGCGAATAAAATGGTGGTGCCGCCGGTTATAGCCGTATCGGTTTCTGTAGGATCGGTGGTGTTTGCCTGAACATCGGCATAGAAGCCTGTATCTCCACTGCCCGCTGGCGCGCCTACCTGTAATACTGGCGCCGCCTGGACGGCAATACTTACTGTCATCAAGGCGGACAGCAGTAAAAGCCGAAAGCCGTTATTTTTTTTGAGATAACTAAACATGACGTATTCCTCGGTTGTGCAGCCTAAGCTAACTCGTGTTACTGAGTTCTAAGGCTTTCCGGCCCTGTTTCGCAACAGGTGTGGCATTGTTAAAAAAGATTTTGTCCTCATTATTAAGATAAAAACAGTACTCAACGCTGTTTTTATCTTCCGAAAAATATAACGCATTTAGCGTGCCTGATTTTAAAATTCCAGGAAATACAAGGTGTTGTTGTTGATGTGCGAGCAAGATTCGAATCGAACACAGCCTTTTTGTAAAAAAACCTGACACAGGCGCAGCGTAGGAGCCCGGTAAACCTAAGCGACGGGCAAGGAACAGGCTTATTGCGCCTTGGGCGCTTGGGGCATGGATGCTGCTTGTTCGCCCGGTAAACCGGGCTCTACGGGGGTGTGCGGGCGCAATTATCGCAGGATATTGGCGCCGGGCAAACGATAAATAATTTTGTAAAAAAAACTGACATAGACAGGTTGCATCGATTGGATTACATGCATTTCGTAACCCGACCAATAGAAAATGCAGGGTGGATGCGCTTTGCTTATTCACCCTTTCCGCCCGTCGCTTAGGTTTACCGGGCTCCTACGAGATGCGCAGGCATAATAATTGCAGGATATTGGCGCAGGGCAAATGCTGATCACCTTGTAAAAAAAGCTGACACAATGCGTGTGGCTTGGCATATCCCCTTATCGCACCCACGACCGGAAAGATAAAAGGCAGCGAGAGGCTTTTTTAACCTTACTAAAATAAAGGAATAGTTGACTATTTTGCTGGGTTAAGTATAGTAATTAGTATTTACTTAAAGCTTAACTTAAGGGGTGCAGGTTGTGCGATTAACTACAAAAGGCCGTTACGCGGTCACTGCCATGCTTGACCTGGCTTTCCACAGCCAGAAAAAACCGGTTACGTTGACCGATATTGCCAATCGGCAGACCATTTCGCTGTCTTATCTGGAGCAACTTTTCGCGCGTTTGCGCAAAGCCGATATCGTCATCGGTGTCAGAGGCCCGGGCGGCGGTTATAAGCTGAGCCGCGCCGCCGGGAAGATCAACATTGCCGAAGTCATCGAGGCGGTGGACGAGCCGCTGGATTCGACCAAATGCGGCGGCGAAGGCAATTGTCAAAATAATCAGCCGTGTCTGACGCATGAATTGTGGATGGGTTTGAGCGAACAGATTCGGGGTTATTTGGGTGGCATCAGTCTGGGTGATTTACTGGAAAGGCATGAAATCCAGCATGTTGCGAAAAGACAGGAAAACGACGCCAAAGTGATTGAACTGCACCGGCAGGAAAGGGCCAGCGCCTGATCTTGAGCCATGATCTACCTCGATCATAACGCCACCACGGCGCTCGATGAACGGGTGCTGGCGGCCATGCAGCCTTTTTTTACCTTATTTCACGGCAATCCTTCGTCGCTGTACCGGGCGGGCAGAATCGCCCGTAGCGCGATAGACGGCGCCCGAGAGCAGGTCGCGGCTCTGGTGGATGCGGCGCCAAATCAGATTATTTTTACCAGCGGCGGCACCGAAGCCAATAATCTGGCCTTGCAGGCTGCGGCTCTCGGATCGAGGCTGCTGGTTTCGCAAATAGAACATCCTTCCATCAGTGAGCCGGTTCGGCGCTTGCAACGCCGGGGTTCAACCGTCAAATGGCTGGGCGTTGACAGGCAAGGACTGTTTGATTCGGCGGCACTGGAATCCGTGGATTTGCGGTCAATCGCTTTTGCCTCGCTGATGCTGGCCAATAATGAAACCGGCGTCATTCAGGATATTTCGCACTGGACGTCGCGGTTGCAGGAACACAATATTCAGGTTCATACCGATGCCGTGCAGGCGCTGGGAAAAATTCCGCTGTCGTTTAAAGACCTCGGTGTGCAGTTGATGTCGTTATCGGGACATAAAATTTACGGCCCCAAAGGCTCGGGCGCACTGGTTATCGAAAAAGGTTTGGACATCGAACCGTTGCAGTTGGGCGGCGGCCAGGAGTTCAATTTAAGGCCCGGTACTGAAAATGTTGCCGCCATTGTCGGTTTTGGCAAGGCGGCCGAGTTGGCTTTGACCGAGTTCAAAACCCGAAATGACCGGCTCTTGCAGCTAAGGCAACAGCTAGAGCAGGCCTTGAAGGAACTATCCGGCGTTGTGCTGTTCTCAGAAAGGGCAGAGCGTCTGCCCAATACCGTTCAATTCGGTATCGCCGGCAAGGACGGTGAAATGCTGCAAATGCAGCTCGACCAAAAAAACATCGCGGTCTCCAGCGGCTCCGCCTGCGCCAGTGGCGGCGGTGAACCGAGTCCGGTACTGACAGCTATGGGTGTTACGGAAGATTTGGCGAAAAGCGCGATTCGCGTCAGTCTTGGACAAAGCAATAGTCCTGAAGACATCATTGAATTTATTAATGTGTTAAAAACAGTGTGCCCACAATAACAGGCAAGAGGTGGTAAATGGCGATTTCGCTGACTGAAAACGCGGCAAGACAGATTAAAAAGCAACTGGAAAAACGCGGTAAAGGCGTAGGTTTGAAACTGGGCGTTAAAAAATCGGGCTGCTCCGGTTTTGCTTACAGCATTGACTATGCCGACGACATAACCGCAACGGATAAAGTCTTTGAGCAACATGGCGTCAAAGTTATCACGACAGCGGCGGACCTTGTCGTTATCGACGGCATAGAGCTGGATTATTGCCGGGAAGGCATCAACGAAGCGTTTAAATTCAACAATCCCAATGTCACCGCAACGTGCGGTTGCGGCGAAAGTTTCGCCGTTTAATCAAGCGGCATTTTTCACATTTTACTATCGACGCCAAAACTTCACAGACAGGGCAGGTTTCAAGATCTTTGAGGTTCATGAAAGCGGCAATGCGTTCACGGCAAAAACGCGCTGATTCCCGCGATACCTTGCCCGCCTGCGCGTCTGACTGCGGCTAAATCGGTCAGCGCCAGACCACCCAAAGCATAAACCGGCACATTGGCCGGGGCGACCAGCGCCGCAAAGCGCTCCCAGCCTAAATGCGCGGCGCCGGGATGGGATGTCGTCGGCAATACTGGCGCCAACACGGCAAAATCAACGCCCAGTTGTTGCGCTTTTTGTAATTCTGCGGCGCTGTGACAAGAGGCCGCAAGAAGTTCTCCCTTCTCGGGTCTTGAAGGCCATGCCAGCAAATGCTCGCCGGTCAGGTGAATGCCGTCGGCCGCGAGCGACGCGCTTCCCTGGATGGATGAGTTAAGCAGCAAGCGGGCACCGGCTTGCCGACACAAAGGATAAGCTTGTTCAATAAATTTGATGGCCGCAGCCTTTGGCAAGGCTTTCAACCGGGCCTGAACCAGCTTAACGCCATGATCAAGTATATGGGCTAGGTTTTTCAGTAAAACGGCTGGGTCCGGGCCGTCGAGCAGCGCATAGAAGGGCGGCAGGTTGATAGCGGAAATGATCGGCCGATTGGCTTCAGGGAAAGAAAAATGTATCAGATCGGAAGGTTTTACCCATTTTAAAGGTTGCCCTTCACAGCTTTCGGGCAGGCCGATGTAACGGTCAACCGTCCACACTATAAGTCTCACGCACAAGTCACCATAATCATGATGGAGAGTCATCAACGGCTCTCCCGCCGTCATATCGATAGCGAGTTCCTCTTTCAACTCCCGCGCCAAAGCCTGCTCGACTGTTTCGCCCGGCTCAATTTTTCCGCCCGGAAACTCCCACAAGCCGCCTTGATGAGCCGACCGGTGGCGCAAGCCGATCAAAACTTCACCGGCAGGGTTTTTGATAACGCCCACGGCGACGGGCAAGACTTTCTTCATTTAACTTAAAGCTTTAACAAATGTAGTGCCTACGGCCTATGCTATTGAAATAATATTTTTTTCAATATTTGTAACTTTTCAGCGGCTTTGGTGGATGCGCTTACGCTTATCCACCCTACAGACTATTATGTCATTGATTAGTAGTGCTTATTTGTTTTTTGGAGCCTTTGGGTTGCAGGATTTAAATGTAATATTTTCTCAATGAGAAACTTCAACCTTGCCGCCTTTGGCTTGATTGATTTCGGACAGCGTTTGCGTAAACCAGGGCGTGTCGATGTCGAACGGCTTGCCGCCTTTGATGCGGGGAAACTCGATCGCGCGCAAGATGTTATTGTTATCTTCATCATGCCCCATAACGCCGGATTCGCGGCGGAAAGCGCATTCGACCGCCAAATCGGCGCAGGATTTGATCAGGCGGATGTCTTCGACGTTGGCGGCGGCGGCGCGCGCGAAATAGCCGGATTTTTGCACCAAGGTTTTTTCCGCGCCGATCATGTCGGCGAATTGTTCACCAAACCATTTGCCCGGATTCACCGCGTCCAGTTTGATATGACCGAAAGCGTCACGCGGCACTTCCAGACCCTGGGTTTGCATTTGCGCGACGATGGCATCGACCCCCGCGCCTTCGGAAACAAAGATATTGACGCAATCGGTTTTATCCATCACTGCACGCAGGCGCTGGGCTTCGGCGGCCAGATCGATGGCCATTTCCGGAATGAACACGGCATGAACTTCGAAAGCGGCGCGATCCAGGCCGATTTCAGGCAGCCATTCGCTGCTATCGAGCAATTTGCGGTATTCCAGCGCGGTGGCGGCAGTCAGCCAGCCGCAGTTCCGGCCCATGACTTCGTGAATGATCAGCATACGCGGATTGGAATTGTTTTCCGCCACCACATTCCGGAAATAACGCGCGCCTTGCTCGGCAGCGGTCCAGGCGCCCAAAGATTGCTTGATGGGGAAAACATCGTTATCGACGGTTTTAGGCAAGCCGATCACGGTCAGGCCATAGTTGTTTTTGGCCAGAAAAGCCGCCAGATCGGCGGCTGCGGTATTGGTGTCGTCACCGCCGATGGTGTGCAGCACATCGACACCGTCCTTGACCAGTTGGTCGGCGGCCACTTTTTGCGGATCCTGACCTTCCTGCACCAGACCGCGTTTCACACAGTCTTTGACATTGGTCAGCTTGACCCGGCTGTTGCCGATGGGGGAGCCGCCAAAGCGGTGCAATAAACCCGCCTTGGCGCGAATTTCAGGCGTGACTTTATAAGAATCGCCCAGCAAGAGGCCTTTATAGCCGCTTCGGTAACAAATGATTTCAATACTGGGGTCTATTTCGGTATAGCGCTCAATGAGGCTGCCGATGGCTGAACTGAGGCAAGGGGCGAGGCCGCCTGCGGTGAGGATTGCGACTTTTTTAGGTTTGTTCATGATTTTTTATAAAAGCAGTAAGGTCAAAACGAAAAATAAAGGGTTTGATTAAAGTCGCCGCCGGGCATTTCGCGCCAGCGGCTTTAAGCTTTAATTCCAGAATCCGGCAACCAGAAATTTTACCATATTGACTGAAAATTTCTTTGTTTTTGTTGCCAATATCGCAATTCTCAATTTAAAACCTTATCCTTTATAATGTTTGAATTTTCAACCTGCACGGAAGCTTATGGCCAACCCCTTTCAGCCCTCAACGAGACCTGTACCCTTCCAGTACTCAGTCATTTTTATAATGTCGGATAAAGTTTTTTCAATTTTACCCGCGCCTCCTCACTAGTAAATCGCCATTCCATGGAACGTGCGATAGCA
>PGZD01000083.1 GCA_002843155.1 Gammaproteobacteria bacterium HGW-Gammaproteobacteria-3 | reverse complement strand
AAAGAGCCATTGATTTTAAACATCTTTTTTTGCGAAATATCACCAAAAAACTGAATATCAATGACTTAGAGGGGTTTTGGTGACGAAGTTAGGTTAAATAATCTTCGGCGCTGTAGTGTGTTTGTGTCAGTACGGCGGACATGAATCACCTCGTCTTAAAGAACCCTTTATAAATCAGATTAAGTCGTGTAAGCCAAACGATGAATATGTTTGTAATCCCGGCAAGGCTCTGACATGCCTGTCAGTCAATTTGTAAAACTCTGATTTTATCATTTATATTTTCGCCGCTTAAATAGCCGATGGCACCCGGCGTCGAGCTTATTTTATCGATCATATCTTGCTGATCAGTCACCTGAACCGGAGCCTGTCCTGTTCCGCTGAATACTAATTTATTCCAGCTTTTGCGCATTTGATGAGGAAAAACATTGAGAATTTTTTTACAAAACAACCTGTGTAAAGGGTTTTCATCTTCCAACACAAACACAGTGATTGGCGAGCCGTCCTGCCAATGACGTAGACGCATTTTAAAAATAGCGCCTAATTTGTTTTTACTGATGATATGTTGCGCCGTATCAGCGTTGATGACCGCATAAACGGCGTTAGCCGCATAATTATCCGGGGAAGGCGCGGCGCTCACTTGTTTTATCAAAATTATCAGCAAAACAACAAGTTTGAGCCGCTTATCTCCGAGCTTGAAAACTGAACTGTTCGGCTTCAAATCAGGAACCTTGATAATTGCATTCTGAATCGAAGATTATGAGAGTATGAATGCATTATGTACCAAGCCGCCGAATCATGGACGGCACGATTCGAATTAGGATTAGGATTTATTTTTCCCAGCTATCCCGGAGCGTCACCGTGCGGTTGAATACCGGTTTATCGGGCTGAGTGTCTTCTTCATCCAAGCAAAAATAGCCGGTTCTTTCAAATTGGAAACGGCTTCCCGGTTTTGCAGTAGCCAGACTGGATTCAACCCTGCAATCCGACAAAACTTCGAGCGAATGAGGATTCAGTGCATCCAGGAAATTATCCAACGTATCAGGGTTGGGATGGCTGAACAAACGATCATATAGGCGCAGCACCGCCGGAACAGAATGTTGCTCGGATACCCAGTGAATCACGCCTTTTACTTTGCGGCCTTCGGGGTTTTTGCCCAAAGTATCGGGGTCGTAACTGCAACGCAGCTCAATGATCGAGCCATCTTCGGCCTGGATGACTTTATCACAGCGGATGACATAAGCACCCCGGAGCCGGACTTCGCCGCCTTCAATCAAGCGCTTGAATTTAGGCGGCGGAAGCTGGGCAAAATCATCCTGCTCGATCAGTACGACTTTGGCAAATTCGACTTTACGACTGCCTAATTCGGGTCTTTGCGGATGATTGCCAAGTTCCAGATATTCAACGCGCTCGTTCGGATAATTTTCAATGACCACCCGTAACGGCCTGAGCACGGCCATCGCACGCGGCGCGTTATGATTGAGGTCTTCACGGATGCAGTTTTCAAGCACCGCCATCTCGATCCAGGAATCTTTTTTGGTAATGCCGATACGTTCACAAAAATCACGAATGGCTGCCGACGTATAACCCGCTCTGCGTAGCCCTGCCAGAGTCGGCATACGCGGATCGTCCCAGTCGGTTACATGTTTTTCGGTGACCAATTGATTCAATTTACGTTTACTGACGATACTGTATTCGAGCTGCAAGCGGGCAAATTCAATTTGCTGCGGATGACAGTCTATATCTATATTATCCAGCACCCAGTCATAAAGCGGACGGTGATCTTCGAATTCCAGCGTGCATAAGGAATGAGTTATCCCTTCCAGCGCATCGGAAACACAATGCGTGTAATCGTACATCGGATAAAGGCACCAGGCATCGCCGGTGCGATGGTGATGTACACGGCGAATGCGGTATAAAGTAGGATCGCGCATATTGATATTGGGCGAAGCCATGTCGATTTTTGCGCGCAGCACATACTGTCCGTCGGCAAACTCACCTTTCCGCATCCGCCTGAATAAATCGAGATTTTCCGCTATTGGACGATTGCGGTCGGGACTGGCTCTGCCAGGTTCAGTCAAAGTGCCCCGATAATGCCGGATTTGTTCGGGCGACGAGCTATCGACGTAGGCCAGACCTTTGTTGATCAATTCTATGGCGTAATCATAAAGCTGCTCGAAATAATCGGAAGCCGACGCAAGCTTCGCCCATTCGAATCCGAGCCAGCTTACATCGCGCTCTATCGCCTCCATGAACTCGATACTTTCTTTTTCCGGATTGGTGTCATCAAAACGTAAATTACAACTACCGTTGTATTCTTCCGCAATGCCAAAATTGAGACAAATCGATTTGGCGTGACCAATATGCAGAAAACCGTTCGGCTCGGGTGGAAAACGGGTGATTACCCGGCCATTATTTTTGTGCTGCTTCAGATCATTGTTGACAATCTGACGGATAAAATTTGATGAAGGCTGATTTTCGTTTAGGGACATGAGAAAGGTGTAATATGAGGAATACTTAGCCTTTGAATACTACTGCAATTCATAAATCCAGTAAAGCCAGCGCTTAACGCTTTAGTCGATATTACTCAGAAATACGCGACAAGATATCGTTTTCTAGTTCCCGCGCATAAAAACCAGACGAATAGCCATCGCACATGAAGTTTGAGTGCTACCTGGAAAGACGGCATGAACGAATGCCTGATCCCGCGCAAACAAGGCCATCCATAGCCTTGCTCCTCGGGTAAGCAGTAAACAACCGGAAATAAGGAGAGTTTAACCCAGCAGGCTTTTTACAACATTGGATGTTAAATTGCTTTGAGCGGCACCCGCCAAATCCGGAGTTTTCTGGATAGCGTTATTGAGATCGGTGATGGTTCGCTGGGCTTGCACCGTATCCTTAATGGCATTGCCGGAGGTATTGACAGTGTTGCCGCGACTTTGAAAACTTGCCAACAGTCTTAAACCACTGTCTGAAAACTGCGAGCGGCTTTCGGTCGGTCGTGTTGATGAAACGGCGCCTTCGTTTATTTCTTCACGGGGTGAACTGACAATTTCGTTTTGTTCTTCACGCGGACTTTTGGCCAGCGAGGCGGCGCGGGTCAAAGCGGATGAATCGGGTCTGATTGCGCTGGTTTCCATTGCAAACTCCTGTTGACGCGAATGAAGTTACGGCACCTAAGTTACTACCGATGCCTTATTTGAAGAGTAAATCCGTTTGGGTTTCGAGTAAATAGTCGCCCAAACTATTTTCCTGTTTTGTGAACTTAATCCCATAACAATAAGTTGATGTCTTGCATTGCCTGACGACTCTACCCTCTATTTTAAAAATTTTACCGGTTTTGAATCTGAAATACAGAGTTACCTTGCTTTTAATAGCCAGTTTTTGGTTGACCGAAACTGAAGCCCCTTGGCTGCTTATATCATTGATTCGTGTAGAGTATTTTTTCAGCCCGAACAGATTACTGGAGATAATCATGGCAGCAAAGTCATTTCTGATGTAACGGGTTGTTTTTCGACGATTATCGACTTCATGACTATCGAGACTCAGGTTAAATAAATCGTCATGAAATGGTATTTTTAAAGTTGGTTTTGTCATACCGCTTATATCCTGATATTACCGATAGTCTTGAGAGTATTGTTTACTGAGCTGCCAGTTATCAATGAACAGCTTCAGCGTTCCAATAAAGTCTAGTTCTTTTTATCGGTTTGGATATATCACTACCCAGAATATCTTGAGCGGCAAAAGCATGAGACAACCAGAGCCGTGAGTGAGCTATAATGTGGCAGAGTTCGTGCATTGTCCTGGAAAATGCGCGCCAACGTCTTGGCAATAGCCACACGCTACCGGAAGTCAATGGAGCCTAAAATGATTGTCCGAACACTTGTAAAATTAACGCTCGTATGGCAAGCGCTGGCCATGACGGGCACGGTCGCCGCAGAGTCCCAGCAAATTAAAATCGCTTATTTTTCACAGGAGCAAGCTGCACCGCCAGCCTTGTCCAATCTTGACCCGTTTATTAAGGATAAAGGTATCCCCGGAGCTGAACTGGCTGTCGCGGACAACAATACCACCGGTCAGTTTACCGGTCAGTCCTATCAACTGGATAAATTCAGTGTGGCGATTAACGGCGACGTGGTTCAGGCATTCAAGGAAAAGATAGCGGGACATTATGCTTTTGTCGTCGTTGATTTACCGGCGGATCAATTGAATCGGATCAGTGCCATTGCATCTTCCGAACAGCTTTTGCTGCTGGATATAGCGACCACAGATGATAGCCTCCGAAACGAGCAATGCGCGGGTCAGGTCTTGCATCTTTTGCCCAGCCGGGCGATGCGGGCCGATGCTCTGGCTCAGTACATGATGAAAAAACGCTGGCAGAAATGGTTTTTAGTCATAGGACCGACCTCCGAAGACAGGCTGTATGCAGCAGCCATCAAACGCTCAGCCAAGCGTTTTGGTATGAAAATTGTTGCCGAAAAAGTATGGACGCATACCTACGACGCCCGGCGCACCGCGCAATCGGATATTCCGGTTTTTACCCAAGACGTGGATTACGATATATTAGCGGTGGCCGACGAACAAGGTTTGTTTGGCGAATACCTGGCTTACCGCACCTGGTCGCCGCGCCCGGTGATCGGCACACAAGGCCTGATCGCCACGACCTGGCATAAAACGCATGAACACTGGGGCGCTGTGCAAATTCAAAAGCGTTTCAAGGAATTGGCCGGGCGCTGGATGGAAGAGCGGGATTATGGCGCTTATCTGGCGGTCAGGGCGATTGGCGAGGCGGCGACGCGAACACAATCCAATCAACTTGAACCGATTAAAGCCTATTTATTCAGTCCGGCGTTCGCATTGCAGGGTTACAAAGGCAAACCTCTGTCTTTCCGAACCTGGAACGGCCAGTTACGGCAACCTGTGTTACTGGCCGCACCCCGGTCGATGGTGGCAGTCGCGCCGATAGAAGGCTTTTTACATCCCAAAACCGAACTGGATACCTTGGGGTTCGATGAACCCGAATCACACTGCACGAGACATTGACTATGAAAAAAAGTGTATTGAAAGCCGTTTTGACGCTTCTGTTGAGCAGCACAGCCTCTGCTGAAACGGTTTACGTCACATTGGAAAAAGACAATGCGCTGGCCGTGATCGATCCCATTGCCGGCGTGCTGGTTAAGACAGTACCGATCGGCCAACGGCCACGCGGCATTGCTCTGGGCCAGGACAATAAATTTTTATATGTCGCCACCAGCGACGACAATACCATCAAAATTATCGATGCCGACACGCTTTCAGAAACAGCACGTCTGCCTTCGGGCGAAGACCCCGAAACTTTCGCGCTGAATCCGGACAACACTCGCCTGTTCGTTTCCAATGAAGACGACAGTCTGGTAACGGTCATCGATGTGGCGACCCGACAAGCCATCAAGCAGATACCGGTCGGAGTCGAGCCTGAAGGCATTGCCGTAAGCCCCGACAACCATTGGCTTATCAGCACTTCCGAGACGACCAACATGGTGCACTGGATCGACACCAAAAGTCTGACTATCACTGATAATACACTGGTCGATCCGCGTCCACGCGCCGCAACATTCAGCGCCGACAGCAAACAATTATGGGTGACTTCGGAAATGGCCGGTACGCTGACGGTTCTCGATACCGATACCCGGCAGATAATCAAGAAAATACAGTTCAAAGTACCGGGCGTGACCGCCGATACCATTCAACCGGTCGGCGTAGTCATCGATAAAGACCGGCGCTGGGGGTATGTGGCGCTAGGCCCTGCCAATCGGGTCGCGGTTGTCGATGCACAAACTTTTGCCATCGAAAAATATCTTCTGGTCGGACAGCGGGTATGGAACCTGGCGTTCTCACCGGATCAACAGCGGCTTTATACGACCAATGGCCTCAGCAGCGATATATCGATTATCGACCTGAACTCGCATAAAGTAACCCGATCAATTGCAGTTGGGCGCAATCCCTGGGGCGTAGTGGCAAGACCATGAGTTTCACCGCACTGTCCATTGAAAACCTGAGTTTTTCCTACAGCGGTAAAGTAGCGTTGGATCAGGTCGGTTTTTCGCTTGAGAGCGGCGCCTGCACACTGCTGCTGGGACCCAACGGCGCGGGTAAAAGCACGTTGTTTGCACTCATTACCCGGCTCTATGATACGCGTAGCGGCCGCATTGAACTGGTCGGCTTTGACATCAAGAAACAAACACGCAAGGCTCTGGCGCGTCTGGGTGTGGTGTTTCAGCAAACCACACTGGATATGGACTTAAGCGTCATGCAGAATCTGCGTTATCATGCCGCCTTACATGGCATGAGCCGCAGGCTGGCGAATGAACGCATTCAACTGGAACTGGAGCGCCTGAATATGTACGAGCGCCGCTTTGAAAAAATCCGCCAGCTCAATGGCGGCCACCGACGGCGCGTCGAAATTGCCAGAGCCTTGCTGCATAAACCGGCGCTGTTACTCCTGGATGAACCCACGGTCGGGCTGGACGTACCCAGCAGAGAGGCTATCGTCAAATACATTCACCAGTTGACCGTAACGGAAAACATTGCCGTGTTGTGGGCCAGTCATTTGATCGACGAGGTGTACCCGCAAGATCACCTGATCGTTCTGCATAAAGGTCAAATCAAAGCTTCGGGCCCGGTTAATGCTATTCTCGAAAGTACCGGTGCCGATACAATCAACGAAGCGTTTTTGCGTTTGACTCAAGGAGAGAATGCATGAGAATTCTGCATTACTGGCGCGCGCTGTGGGGCATCATCGGCCGGGAATTATGGCGCTTTGTCAAGCAAAAGGAGCGTTTTGTTTCCGCGCTGGTGCGGCCTTTGGTATGGCTGCTCATCTTTGCCGCCGGTTTCAGATCGGCACTGGGCATAGCAATCAGCCCGCCTTACGACACTTATATCCTTTATGAAGTCTACATTACCCCCGGCTTAATAGGCATGATCCAATTATTCAACGGCATGCAAAGTTCGCTGGCTATGGTTTATGACCGGGAAATGGGCAGTATGCGCATTCTCATGGTGGCGCCCTTGCCGCGCTGGTTTTTGTTGCTGGGCAAATTGATTGCCGGAACCGCCGTATCGGTACTGCAGGTCTATGTGTTTCTTGCGATTGCCTGGTTTTATGACATTCAGGCGTCCTGGCAGGGTTATGGCTGGCTGTTACCGGCGCTGCTGCTCTCCGGCCTGATGCTGGGCGCGCTGGGGCTACTGCTGTCCTCCTTCATAAAACAACTGGAAAATTTTGCCGGGGTGATGAATTTTGTGATTTTTCCGCTGTTTTTTATGTCCACAGCGCTTTATCCTTTATGGAAAATAAAAGAATCCAGTACGCTTTTGTATAATCTGGCGCGCTACAATCCTTTTTCACAAGCGGTTGAACTTTGCCGGTTTGCCTTGTACGGACAATTCAATCAAGACGCTTTTTTTTACACTTTATCGGCTTTCGTTATTTTCATGGCGGCGGCAATTCTGGGTTATAACCCTTCAAAAGGCATGATGACACGAAAAGGAGGCGCATGATGCGACACCACCCAACCATTTTAGTCACCGGCGGCGCGGGATTCATCGGCGCTAATTTCGTCCATCGCCTGCTTAAAAAAGGCGATATTAAAGTCATTAATCTCGATGCTCTGACTTATGCCGGCAATCTCGAAACACTGGCGGATGCCGATGGCGATATTCAGCATAGTTTTGTACTCGGCTCTATCGGCGATAAAAGCCTGGTCGATTATTTGCTGGTTCGCTACCGGCCAGACGCGATTGTCAATTTTGCCGCCGAAAGCCATGTTGACCGTTCAATCGATAATCCCGGCGCTTTTATCCAAACCAATGTAGTCGGCACTTGCAGCTTGCTGGAGGCAAGTCGGCAGTATTGGGGGCAATTGTCGGCTCCAGATAAAGAAAATTTCCGTTTTTTGCATATATCCACCGACGAAGTTTACGGCTCGCTCGGTGACTCGGGCAAGTTCACCGAGCAAACACCGTATCAGCCGAATTCACCGTATTCAGCTTCCAAGGCGGCTTCGGATCATCTGGTGCGCGCCTATCATCATACCTACGAACTGCCGGTGCTGACCACCAACTGCTCCAATAACTACGGGCCGTATCAATTTCCGGAAAAATTGATTCCACTGATGATCTTGAACGCGCTCAACGGCAAGCCGCTGCCGATTTATGGCAAAGGCCTCAATATCCGCGACTGGCTTTATGTGGAAGACCATTGCCGCGCCATTGAAACCGTCCTGGCCAAAGGCAAAGTCGGCGAAGTCTACAATATCGGCGGCAATAACGAAAAAACCAATCTGGATGTCGTTACCACCTTGTGTCAATTACTCGATGAACTGCTGCCCGAGTCCCCTCATAGACCGCATAAAAATTTGCTGAAATTTGTGACTGACCGTCCTGGACACGATTTACGCTACGCTATCGATGCCGGAAAAATAGAACGGGAATTGGGCTGGCATCCTGAGGAAACCTTTGAAACAGGCCTGAGAAAAACCGTGCAATGGTATCTGGACAATCCGACATGGTGGCAAAATGTTCTTAACGGCAGCTATCGGGGTGAAAGACTGGGGTTATCCACAAAATAACTTTAGATTACTCTCGTGCATATCTTATTTTGGCAGTGAGTGCTTGCAAGAAAGCCGCCATACAGGCATTTCCAAACACCCGCAACCTTTCATAGATGAATGGCAAAGTTCTAAAGACTTTAAGCTTTTCAACAAGTTTTCCATGACATTATGATGCAATTATTCAACATAGCAATCTTGACGCACAATTCGGGATTTCGATGAAAAACTCATTCTATCTGGTTATTCCACCACAAGAAAATAAGCCGGAGCGATCTGTTTTTTTCGAAGAAAAGTCCTTGCAATCCTGGATCAATGAGCTTCCACTTGCCAATCCAGGGTTAACCACCCGTTTGCTGTCTGATTTAGTTAGAGAATTCAATAGATTAAAAATCAAACCCCAGTTTCGCCTAGACGCGCTGGAAATACTCAGATCCAGTTTTTTAAACACCGAAGAGTATTTACGTTTCAGACTGGTCAAAGAAGGTTTTCCGAAAAGGGAGGACGATCAAAAGATCTTCAACATACTGGTTGATATTGAAAAGGAATTTACCTTAGGCTACTGGATTGTCGTTAAAGAGCTGACGCATAGGAAAATAAACTGGCTTCAGGGAAAATCAGTCGTGCTATCCCTGCAACGGGTGATTTCCGGCTTAAGTAATATCGTTGTCACGCATTATTTAATGAACAGCCCTGTTCCTGACTGGGTGTGGATTGACTTACACTCCTTATACCGTTTAAGCGTCAAAACAAAAAAAGACTCCAGTAGAATCCCCAAAAGCCTCAACGAGGCGGGCAAAACAATGTCGGTGAGCGATACTTACCACCAAATCCTATTACTAAGTTTGGCGCAACCTTCAGGTTTGATGCAAAGAGAAATCATACAAGTATTTAATTTTACAGAGCCTCTCAGTGGCTTGCTGACTTTAGAAAAACAGCCCGCCGCCACGCAACCGGTGCAATGCGTTATTTTAACGGATGAAGATCAAGAGCCGCGCTACATCCGCAACTCAATGCCAAAGGACGATTCTTCGGTTTTGTTTGTCAACCTCACCAAACTATACAAAACACTGGAAAATAAAGAAAAATTCATCAGCAAAACACAAACGCGCTTTAACTCGATGACCGTGGTTAAAAACAACTTATCCACAGTATCAAGTGAGTTGTTCGACTATTTAGCACTAAGATGGAGTGGCGTTGAACTACGAAGCTCAGCATTGTTTGATGACCGGCAGGACAGATATATCAGTATCGGTTTGGAATCCACCCATCAGTTACAAGACGGCAGCGAGACAATCAACCCAAAAAAACTGGAGTTTCTGGTCGAATCTACTTCAAAAACAGCGTTAGCTTGCCAGTTCAACGAAACAGGCAAGCTCTCAATTGGCAGCTTGATCAGCTTCCGCAAAAAAGACATGGCGATCAATAAGCGCGTACTTGGTGTTGTCAATAAAATAGTTGCTGCCAGCCTAAATGAAAAAATAACTTTTGAAGTGCAGATACTGACAGGGCAATTTTTTGCTGTGACCTATCGCTTCACTTCTTCCCAGGTCGAAACACAAAAAGCTTTACTGTATGGCGCCAAGACGGAGGGTACCGAAAAAAGTTACATCATCCTCGAATCTTTTAATTTGAAAGAGGGGGATGTCATTCGAATGACATTGAATCAAGAAAGCTTTCCCATCATTCTAAGGGATAGAAAAAATATAGGCATCGGTTACTGGCAATTTGAATGCCGTCGCCTGGAAGAGGAAACGGCGAAACAAATAATGAATAAAAAAAAGTGATTTTATTGAGTAAAAACCCACATCGGAACAGGTCAATCCGGACTTTTCAGATACATTAAGGGAATTGTTTTTTCAAGAAGACAGACTTAACACTTGAAAAGTTTTACTAACATGGTAATTTGCTAAGCTCTGTACAACCTTTTTTATCAACCATAAATTAACTATAACAATTATAAAGCTGTATACCCGCTTAAAGTTTTTGGCAATGTCTCCTGTGATTTTACAACGGCATGCTGCCGGTTGCTGCTGAACATCAAGCATGGGAACAGTTATCTTACAAAAATAAGAAATAAAGAGAGGAAAAAATGAGCAACGAAGACAACACCAAACCATCTGAAGACACCGTACAAAACGAACCCCTAAGCAGCCCTGAGAATACTGCGGAAAAATCCGAAACCAATGCACAAAACCAGGAAAATATAACCAGTGAAGCCAAGCAAGCAGGCGAAAATGCCCAGAAAATGGTGGGTAAATTAACGGCCTCCCTCCTCGCATTCAGTAAAGAAAAACCCAAAGTATTCTATGGCGCCTTGGTCGGCGTGGTCATACTGTTTGCTATTATGATTTTTAGCGGAGGGGATTCTTCGCCATCTGTAAGCGGCCCAGCCATCAAAAATCTGGTGATAGGCCAGCGCTATGTTCTGCAAAGCCCCAATACCACCGATAAACTTGCAACTATACGTCTGGTCGCGGTTCCCGGAACCATTGCCGCCTATGACGATACCGAAGAAGACGACAGAACCGGCGGCTGCAAACATATGAAACAAGGTACACCGGTAAGCGTTTTGGGATTCCAGGATGCTTATGGCAAGCAAAATGCCTTTGTCAATGTACAGATTGAACAGGAAGGCCCGTGCAAAGGTTCATCCGCCTGGACATTGGCAATAAACGTTCAATAAAAGTATTGACGATTATAATTTTGCAGGTATAATGTTCAAGATAAACAGCGACGCGGGAATAGCTCAGTGGTAGAGCACAACCTTGCCAAGGTTGGGGTCGCGGGTTCAAGTCCCGTTTCCCGCTCCAATAAAATTTATAAAAAAGCCGCGAACATCGCGGCTTTTTTGTTTAACCCTCAAGGCTGCGTAGCAAAATGGTTATGCAGTGGCCTGCAAAGCCATCTACGCCGGTTCGATTCCGGCCGCAGCCTCCAATTATCCTATCCAAATCCCACTTACCGTCGTACAGTGTCAAAAACTGCAAAATACGGCACTCCGATTTTTTATAGCAACTCTTGATAATAAGACAAAAGTTCTTTATCTTTCCTGATTACCCATAAGCCTCAGCTAATTTGAGCAACCGCCCTGGCATGGGTGGCGTGTTCGCCGCAGCGATGAGAAACCTGGGCATGATGGCTTGC
>PGZD01000082.1 GCA_002843155.1 Gammaproteobacteria bacterium HGW-Gammaproteobacteria-3 | reverse complement strand
TGTGGCACGATTCATTAAGCGTCCTATTCGAATTTAGTTTGGTCTTCAAGTAACCGTGATTATACTCCTGTAGGGCGCTTTATTCTTTATTTATCAAAGCCTTGCTGTATTTTTTGAACTCCGGAACTTTAGTTAGTTATTAAATAAAAAACCAGCCCTCGCTAAATTCGTGTCGGCCAAACAGTCTTGTCCACGAAGACAATTTCATTGTATGTCTTTCTTTATTCAGTTAATGTTTAAGAGTGAAGCTTTATAACACTTATCAAACTTATCTGACTTAAGGAGTCTTCCCATGAAAAATATAACAAGTTTATGTCTTGTGGCGGTATTGCTTGGCGGCTGCGCGATTGACCCCTATACCGGCGAACAAAAAGTGGCCAATACCGGCTTGGGCGCGGGTATCGGCGCTGCCAGCGGCGCGGCGATTGGGGCACTGGCCGGCGGCGGCAAAGGCGCCTGGATCGGCGCGGCCGCAGGTACTGCCGTTGGTGCCGGTGTGGGTTATTATTTTGATCGCCAGGAAGCGGCAATGCGCGCGCGCCTTGAAGGTACCGGTGTCCGTATTCAACGCCAGGGTGATAATCTCAATCTGATAATGCCCGGCAATATTACTTTTATGACGGATTCAGCCCAGGTCAATAGCGGTTTTTACCCGGTTCTGGATTCGGTCAGTATCGTGCTGAAAGAATTCAGCGATACCAGTATCAATATTTCCGGTTATACCGATTCGACCGGCAGTTTCGAGCATAACCAGGAGCTGTCGGAAGCGCGCGCCAACAGTGTCGCCAGCTATCTGGTCAGAAGCGGTGTCGGTCATGGCCGGATTCAAGCCCGAGGCTTCGGTGAACGTTATCCGGTTGCACCTAATGACAACGAGGCGGGACGCGCGCAAAACCGCCGCGTGGAAATCAGCATTCGTCCGAAAGGCTAAATAACCTCCCACCTTTTTACCGGGTTCAAAGCCAAATTAACTTGGCCGCGAGGATAAAAATCAAAACTGAAAAATACCGTTTCAATTGTTGTGCGGGCAGGCTATGCGCCAGCCTGGCGCCGATTGGAGCGGTCAGGACACTGCACAGGACAATGCCGGCAAACGCGGGCAGATAAATATAACCCGAACTCCCTTCCGGCAAACCGCTTTGATGCCAACCCAACACCGCATAACTCATTGTGCCCGCAATCGCTATGGGCAGGCCGCAGGCGCTGGATATCGCCACCGCATTGCGCATCGGATATTGACAAGCGGTTAGATAGGGCACCGTAAGTGTGCCTCCGCCAATGCCGAGCAAGGCCGACATTATCCCGATAACGGTGGTAAGGCTGAAATCCAGGGTTAAAGACTGTTTCAGCGCACCCGTATCCGGCTTGATTTGCCAGGCCATCTGTACGCCGATAGTGAGTAAAAATACGATAAAAACATAGCGTAAGGCCACCGCCGAAATAACATCGGCGATCACTGCACCGATGGCCGCGCCCAGCATGATGCCGGGTGCCAAACGCAGCACTTTGGACCATAAAACCAAACCCAGGCGATGATGGGCGTTCACGGCCGCTACCGATGTCACGACAATGGTCGCCAGTGACGTCGCTACCGCCATGATCATGACAAGTTCGGCTGGAAATTGTTGCGCCGCAAAGACAAACGTCAAAATCGGCACCAGCACCAAACCACCACCAATACCAAACAAACCGGCCAGTAAGCCGCCGACAGCACCCGCCAAAAGGCTTATCAAAAAAACTTCGAGCATGTTATCCCCTGATTTTCCAAAAACCGCAATTTAACTCATCCAGCCCAACGTCTATACTATAAACTGAAGTTTCCCAATAATTGAAAAAGTAAACTGGCGTTGCACATGGGCTGTGAGGATTTTCGTTTAGGTTTGCGCAAACGAGGGCAAATCCATCAAAAAATACCCCTACAAGCCTGGATATCCCCCATAAAAACTGGGAAACTTCAACTATAAATATTTTGCAGAACACGAGGCATTATCAGCATGAAAACCTTTTTAGTCGGCGGCGCCGTGCGCGACCGGCTGCTCAATATTCCGGTTAAGGAGCGTGACTGGGTGGTACTGGAGCAAACCCCGGAAGCCATGATTCGGCAAGGTTTCCTGCCGGTAGGCAAAGATTTCCCCGTGTTCTTGCATCCGCAAAGCCATGAAGAATACGCCCTGGCCAGAACCGAGCGAAAAACAGCGCCTGGTTATAAAGGCTTTACGGTTCATGCCGCGCCCGATGTTACCCTGGAGCAAGACCTTAAACGCCGGGATTTGACCATCAACGCCATGGCCATGACCCCGGACGGTGTTATTATAGATCCTTTCGGCGGCCGGCAAGACCTCGAAAACCGGCTGTTCCGGCATGTCTCGCCCGCTTTTTGCGAAGATCCGGTCAGAATTTTACGCGTGGCCCGCTTTGCCGCGCGTTACGCGCACTTGGGTTTTCGCATTGCCGGGGAAACACTCGCTTTAATGCAGGACATGGTTGCCTCGGGCGAAATCGACTATCTGGTGCCGGAGCGGGTTTGGGCCGAAATACAAAAAGCCTTGTCCGAACCAGCGCCGGTGGCTTTTTTTCAGACCTTGAAAGATTGCAGGGCTTTGGCGAAAATTCTTCCCGAACTGGACGCACTGTTCGGCGTGCCGCAACCGGAACGTTATCACCCTGAAATCGACACCGGCGTGCATAGTTTTTTAAGTCTGGAACAAGCCGGCCGTTTATCGGCCAAGCCGGAAGTGCGTCTGGCGGCGCTGCTTCATGATCTCGGCAAGGCTTTGAGTCCCAAGGCAAACTGGCCGCATCATGACGGCCACGAGCAGAGCGGCATTGCCTTGCTGAACGCCTTATGCACTCGCTTGCGAGTACCCGGCAGCTTTGCGGTTCTAGCCAAACAGGTCATGCGTTATCATACCCTGTGCCACCGGGCTTTTGAATTACGCGCCAAGACCTTGACGGATCTGTTGTTCGCCTTGGGCGCTTTCAAGCCCGACAATAACCTGAACGACCTGTTACTGGCCGCCGAAGCCGATTGCAAAGGCAGAACGGGGCTTGAGCACAGCGCCTATCCGCAAGCCGCCTATATTCGTGACGCGGCTTTGGCGGCGACTTGCATCGATACTTCGGCCGTACTGACAAGCACATTGAAAGGCCCGCAAATCGGCGCCGCTATCAGGCAACTTCGCATCGAAGCGGTCGCCGGTTTTATCAAAAAACGTCGATCGGGAACCCACACGGACAACGCAACCGATTCGCTGGACAGTACCTAATACAAAACGTCCCGCAAACTTTATTTTTTCACCACTGTAACAACCGCCATGCCTTCATTTGATATTGTTTCCGAATATGACGCGCACGAAGCCGCCAACGCCACCGATCAAGCCAGTCGGGAAATCACGACCCGTTTCGATTTTAAAGGTTCCGGCGCAAGCTATGAACTTAAAGACGGCACCGTCACGATGAGCGCCGGCTCCGACTTTCAATTGCAGCAAATGCTGGATATTCTACAGATGAAACTGACCAAACGCGGCGTCGATATTAGCTGCATGGAGATTGGCGAAGCCCGTATCACCGGAAGGACGGCCCAGCAAATCGTGACCTTGAAGCAAGGAGTCGATGCGGATTTGGCGCGAAAAATCGTCAAATTGATCAAAGACAAAAAATTGAAAGTCCAGGCCGCGATTCAGGGCGAAAAAGTCAGGGTCACCGGAAAAAAACGCGATGACTTGCAGCAAGTCATTCAGATGCTGAAAGAAGAAAAACTGGATATGCCGCTGCAATTCAATAACTTCAGGGATTAGCGCCGTGTGACCGGCGCGGCCGACGTCGGCATTATTTATTGGCCCGGTGGTCAATTATATCATCGACCACGGCAGGGTCGGCGAGCGTCGAAATATCTCCCAGACTGCTTATTTCGTTGGCGGCGACTTTGCGCAGAATGCGCCGCATAATTTTGCCCGAGCGCGTTTTGGGTAGCCCCGGCGCCCATTGGATAATATCAGGGTGGGCGATAGCGCCTATTTCATGCCTGACCAGTTCGACCAATTCCTGTCTCAGTGCCTCATTGGGCGTTACGCCGACATTCAAGGTGACATAGGCATAGATACCCTGACCTTTAATCGCATGCGGATAGCCGACCACGGCGGCTTCGGCGACAGAGGGGTGCAATACCAGCGCGCTTTCGACTTCGGCGGTACCCATTCTGTGGCCGGAGACATTGATGACATCATCGACCCGACCGGTAATCCAGTAAAAACCGTCGGCATCGCGGCGGGCGCCGTCACCGGCAAAATAAAATCCCGGAAAACTTTTGAAATAAGTATCGATAAAGCGTTGATGGTCGCCGTAAATCGTTCGGGCTTGTCCGGGCCAGGGTCTTTCGATGACCAAAATACCTTCCGCTTCGCCTTCGAGTAGCGTGCCGGAATTATCGACAAGCGCCGGTAAAATACCGAAAAAAGGCAGGCTCGCGGCACCGGGTTTCAGTTCGATGGCGCCCGGCAGCGGCGTGATTAAAATACCGCCGGTTTCGGTTTGCCACCAGGTATCCATGATTGGGCAACGACTGTTGCCGACGACCTGGTAATACCACTCCCAGGCTTCGGGATTGATGGGCTCGCCGACACTGCCGAGAATTCTCAGGCTACTGCGGTTGGTGCGCGTGACAAATTCATCGCCCTGCGCCATCAGCGCCCGGATAGCGGTCGGCGCGGTATAGAAAATGTTGACCTGATGTTTATCGATAATGCGCCAAAAGCGGTCGGCTTCAGGATAGGTCGGCACGCCTTCAAATAGCAAGGTGGTCGCGCCGTTGCATAACGGTCCGTAAATTATGTAGGAATGGCCGGTTACCCAGCCGATATCGGCGGTACACCAATAAATATCGCCATCGTGATAATCGAAAACATATTTATGGGTCATCGCGGCATACAGCAGATAGCCGCCGGTGGTGTGTAGCAAGCCTTTGGGCTTGCCGGTGGAACCGGACGTGTAAAGGATGAACAAGGGGTCTTCGGCGTCCATTACTTCGGGCGGACAATCGGCTAAAGCCTGGCTCATGGCATCGTGATACCAAACATCCCGTTCCGGATTCCAGGGTATGTCGTTGCCGGTGTTATTTATAATCAGCACTTTTTCAACATTCGGGCAATGTGTCAAAGCCTGATCGACATGCGTTTTTAAAGGGCTGATTTTGCCGCCGCGCCGGGTTTCATCGGCGCAAATCACAAAACGACAGTCGGCGTCTACAATCCTATCGCGCAAGGATTCAGCGGAAAAGCCGCCGAAAACAATGGAATGGACGGCGCCGATACGCGTACAAGAGAGCATGGCGACTGCGGCTTCGGGAATCATCGGCAGATAAAGGCAGACCCGGTCACCTTTTTTGACGCCTTGTGTTTTCAGCACATTGGCGAATTTACATACCTGCTCATGCAACTCCCGGTAAGTGATTTTTCGCTCATGCTCCGGGCTGTCGCCTTCCCAGATGAGCGCAATCTGCTCACCTCGCGTGTGCAGGTGACGGTCGAGACAATTATAACTGACGTTAAGCCGGCCGCCTTCAAACCAGCGGATATAGCCTTTGGAATAATCATAATCCATGACTTTATCCCAAGGTTTGAACCAGTCCAGAAACTGCCCGGCTTGCAGGCTCCAGAAGCTTTCAGGCTCGTCAACAGACTGTCGATACAAGGCATGATAGGTGTCTGCGTTGATGTGAGCGCGGGCGGCAAGCTCGGGTTTGATCGGATATTTTTTCTGTTCTGACATGAGTAATCCTTGTACAAGCTCAAGACTGGAACGGTTTCCACTAAAATCGGTAACCACTATAATCTTTTTGGCTTAATTAACCCAGCCTTACCATTTTTTAATCATAACCTACTGAAAAACATTAAAAAATAAATTTTATAGACTATAAAATTAAATTCGCCATGATTTTTAATCATTTTATTTCAATTACATAGGCTGTAGGTACTACATTTGTTAAAGTTGGGTTGAGCTTGTATTTGAAGATGCGCTGTAAGTATACTTATCGCACACGAAGTTTCGGCATCGGGGCTACGTCTTTACGGCCTGAATAGAACAAGAAAAAATACCCAAATAACCTGAACAGAGCCTTAACAGGTACTTATTTTTGGCATCAATTGCCGGGTAACTTTAAAAATAAGCCTATTCTAATAAATTGTAACTAATTGTTTTAATTGATTGTTTTCGACTCGATACTATTTTTTTTAAAAAAACATTGTTTTAAATAGACAGCTGCGGTTTTTATGCTTTAGAATCTTACCCAGCTTAACGGACTAAGCCCGATTCACATCGGTAATGAGGAGGACAGACCTTACAGGTCGTGAAATATAAAAATAAAAATGAGCTAAATTGCTTAAGCTGCCCCAGTGGCAGCAACGTTCAACAAAAACAATAATAATACGAACATGCCCGCTTTATGCGGGCTTTTTATTGCCTGGTATTTTGCAATCAAACTCGGTCTTGCCCGCTTCCCTACAGGTAACACAGAAGACGAGTCAGTGGCGCAAGTTTAAAATGCGCGCCACCAAACTTAGCAACACCTACAAGCTCACGACGCCCCGCGTTACAGCGTCAACCTGACGCCAACCCATCCCGCCCTGGGTGCGCCGGGCGATACAAAACGGCGGTCATCAAAATCATCCCCAAGAATCTGATCAGCCTCGGCAAAAACACCGAAGCTGTTGTAATTCGTATCGAAAATATTATCGACTTTTCCGAATACCGCAAAGTTTTGGGTGATTTGATATTCGGCCCGGCCGTTAAACAGCCAGTAGCCGCCTAATTTGGCAAAATTATTGGCTTCATCGCCCCTGAAGAAACGGGCGCCGTTATAAACACCGTCTATTCCTAAAGATAAACGTTGCCATAAATCAACAGCCACCGCCGCTTTGAACATGTGTTTCGGAATTCCCGGAATCTGGTCATCCTTGACCACTCGCGCAATTTCATCTTCATTGAGCGGATTCTGGGTATCGAAGCCGGTTAAAAATTGCGCGTTCATGTAAGTGTAGTTGGTGGAAAAATGCCAATCGTCGATGCCGCTGAACAATTGCGGGTAATTCAGAGCTATACCCGACTCAAAGCCAAAGCGCCGGGTTTTCCCGACGTTATCGAAAAAGCCTTGGCTGATGAGATTGCTGGAGGCATCCCGGCGAAAAATAATGTCGTTGGAATTGGTCGTGTGAAAATAGCCCGCATTCCATTTTAAATCGCCCCGGCCCAGCCATTCATTGAAATTGCCTCTGAAGCCGCCTTCAAACGTTTTTGCAACGACCTGCTTTAACGGTGGGTCGGCGACAAATGAGTTGGGTAATTTACACGGCGCTTCGGGGTCGGCGCAGCTTAATTCAACCGGTGATGGCGCCCGTGTCGCTTCACTGTAGCCGCCATATACGGTCAGATTATCCAGTACACGATAAGTCAACCCGGCCGAAGGATTGAAACGCTCAAAACTGTGTGAACCGTTCAATTCAGTGCCGATCTGGTCTTTCAGGTCGATATGAAGATAATTGTAACGACCCGCAAGGGTCGCCGTTAACGCTTCGGTAAGATCGAGGCTGTCGGAAAAAAAGACTCCAACAGCCTCGGTGTCGGTGTTTAACCGCACTCGGGATTCATCGACAAAAACGCCGCTACGGGTTGTGCCACGGGTGTCTGTCAGCGTCCCTAATTCGGTATCGGCGTTAAAATGTACTTCGGCATAATCATAGCTGACGCCGGTGGTCAGGCTGTTTTTATGTTTGAACAAGTCCTGGCCAAACGTTGCCTGTAACGTTCCGCCACGACTGCGCATATTGGTTTGGCTGCTATTATTGGTGGCTCCCAGGACATTGGCGAAAGCCATAATATCGTTGCCGTTGACATCTACCGCGATTTCGTCATCGTCACAAACAAACCCGCTACCGTCTTCGCAGGCGGCAAAATCGCTGTCGTCACCGTTGAACGTTTTGACGCGGTTTTGCCTGAAATAGCCATTGCCGCTGAGCACAATGTCGTCGGTCAAGGCGTATTTGCCTTCCAGTTCGGAAAAAAACAGCCGCGTAATGGTTCGATCGGGATGAGTGAACACGACTTTTCTGTTTTGATCCAGTAACTGCACCGGCGCCGCACCGTTACCCAACAGGACATTATCATTGCCGCCCAAGGTCAAATCCAGAGAACCCTTGTCTCCGCGCCAGCTCAAAGTGCCGAAAGCCTGATCAGCGTTGGTAGGCGAGAAATCGCGCCAACCGTCTTCTTCAAAATGATGCAGATCGATGAAATAACCCCAGGCGCCGTTATTCCAGCCGCTGGTCAATTCTTCTGAATGCCTGCCCCAGGAGCCACCGTAGACTTCGAGTTCATGTTTGGGTGCGGAAAAGCCCGTTTTGGTTCTGACCGCTATGGCGCCGCCTAAACTATTCAAACCGTAAACAGGATTGGACGGATATAACGTCATAGAATCGATGGCGCCTTCAGGAATCAAATCCCAATTGACCGTGTCGCCGAAAGGTTCGTTAAATCTTACGCCGTTGACATAGACCGACAATCCCTGAGGCAGGCCCAACAACGGCGAGGCAACGAAGCCGCGATAAAAAATATCGGGCTGCAATGGATTATTCTGCGCTTCATTGACGTGCACGCTGCCCAGGAAGCGGTTCAAATAGTCAGCCAGGGAAATACTCTGCGCCTCTTGCAACTGTTCCGAACTCACTGTTTGCACATGCGCCGGAATATCATCGATGGCCACATCGGAACCTGCCAGAGGCGTAACGCCCACCACTTCGATAACGCCTAAATCGAGTTTTTGTTCATCGGCGCCGACATCGGGCATTAAAACCAGTCCATAAAAGCCGAGCAGTGTGCAGCAAATTTTTTTCATAACATCTCTCTTGTTTGTTTTTTGGCGCCATGATAAACAAAACTAAAACTCGGCTATAGAGGCCGGCGTTGAAAAGGAAATTTTCCCGACACGCTCAAAACAGCCTCACTGCTCAAATCGGTGCAGCACATTAATGCCATTATGCTTAAGGTAATTCGCTATAATGAGCTGTTTAAAAATTTGAATACCGACTGAAACCCCTATAGTGACGCTCATTTCCCGTCTTCTTTAAATACCGACCCGGATTGATTTTCTTATGACAACGATTAATACCGCCACCCAAATACAGACTTTTTTTAATACGCAAGTGGAAAATATCAAGTCTAGCGCTTATTACCTCAAGGTCATGGCCAAACCGCCCGCAGAGCGCTGGCTGACTTTGGCCGGATGGTTCGTACTGTCCCAGGTTTTGATTTTCGGCTCTCTTTATCTGATGTTCGGCAAAATTGTCGTCATCGGTTTCCTGGCCAGCATATTGGCCGGTTTGGCGACCGGTATTGGCGCGCTTCCGGCCCTGTTTTTTAAAGACATATCCAAAAATCTATTCAACAGCATGCTGGGAGCGGCGGCCGGTGTCATGCTGGCGGCCACCGCTTTTTCATTGCTGGTTCCGGGCATTGCTTACGGCAATCAACTCTGGCCTGGTCGCGGCTTGTGGGTCGTGTCACTGGGCATGTTGATAGGCGCTTTTTTTCTTCACTACGCCGACCGCCAATTGCCCCATATCCATTTCGATAGCATTTCGGACAGCCAACTCATTTCGCTCAAGAAAATATGGCTTTTTATCATCGCCATTACCATCCATAATTTTCCTGAAGGCATGTCGGTCGGCGTCAGTTTCGGTTCCGGCGATATGAAAAACGGCATTGTTCTGGCTACCGCCATCGCTTTGCAAAATATCCCCGAAGGCTTGGCTGTGGCGTTGCCTTTACTGGGTCTGGGCTATAACAAATGGAAGGCGGTCGGTATCGCCACCGCAACCGGTCTGGTCGAACCGGTCGGCGGTCTGCTGGGCATTACCATGGTCACTGTGTTTTCGCCGATTTTACCGTTGGCCATGGGTTTTGCCGCAGGCGCCATGCTGTTTGTGATCAGTGAGGAAATCATTCCCGAAACGCATATCGATGGCCGCTCACGCGTTGCGACTTTTGCCTTGATGATCGGTTTTATCATCATGATGGCGCTGGATAACATGCTGGGCTAAGCAAATTCACCGTCATCATGGATAATTTTCAACACACGCTGCAAACTTTAGCGGCAGCGCTTTTTTCCGGAAACTTCGCGGAATTTTCGACCGGCACGATCACCACCTTCACCTTGATCGCCGCTGCCGAAATGGGCGACAAAAGTCAACTGGTTTGCATGACCCTGGCCGCCCGGCACCGGCCCTGGCCCATTGTGTTCGGCGCCGTAGCCGCCTTCGGCCTGCTCAATACCCTGGCCGTGATTTTTGGCGCCGCGATTGCGAGCTGGCTGCCGGAATATCTGGTCGCACTGGCCGTGGCGCTGTTATTCGCTATTTTCGGAATTCATGCTTTGCAAAGGGTAGAAGAGGATGACGATGAAGAAATCAAGGAAAAAAGCGGTCACGGTATTTTCTTTACCACTTTTGTGCTGATTACGGTGGCCGAATTCGGTGACAAGACTCAATTGGCCGTAGTGGCTTTAGGCAGTACCGTCCAGCCGATTGCAGTATGGCTCGGCGCGACCGCCGCTTTGTCGCTGACGTCCGCGTTGGGCGTGCTGGCAGGTCAGACGGTTTTACAAAAAATCCCGCTGCTACTATTGCACCGGCTCAGTGGCGCTTTTTTTTTGATGTTAGCGGTTTTTGCCGGTTACAAAGCGTACTTGAGTTATACCGCCGCGTTCAAGCTCAACAACTTAACGGAGTTATTGACTCATTTGCAATCTTTGATGTGATAGCTCAAAAGCTAAGCCAACCACATCGCCAAGTATGCGTACAAGGCATTGTTACCGGCGAATTAAATCAAATCTGGCAATAAATGCCCGATCAACTTAAAATGGTACGCTATTTGATCGGGTAACATCGGCCCGATAGCGTTAAATGCCAACCAGACCCATGCCCCAATGACAGATTTCAAACTGACCCACCTCAAACAGCTGGAAGCCGAAAGCATACACATTATCAGAGAAGTCGCCGCCGAGTTTGAACGCCCGGTGATGCTTTATTCGATTGGCAAGGACTCGGCGGTCATGTTGCATTTGGCCATGAAAGCTTTCGCCCCCGGCAAACCGCCTTTCCCTTTGCTGCATGTGGACACCACCTGGAAGTTCAGGGAGATGATCGAATTTCGTGACCAACTGGTTAAAAACCTGGGCCTCGAACTACTGGTTCACATCAATCAGGACGGTGTCGAGCAAGGCATAGGGCCTTTTACCCACGGCAGTAAAAAACACACCGAGGTCATGAAAACCGATGCCTTGAAACAGGCGTTGAATCACTACAAATTTGACGCCGCTTTCGGCGGCGCGCGCCGTGACGAAGAAAAATCACGCGCCAAGGAACGGGTTTACTCGTTCCGGGACAGCCATCATCGCTGGGACCCTAAAAATCAACGCCCCGAATTGTGGAATATCTATAACGGCCGTATCGATAAAGGCGAAAGTATACGTGTATTCCCTTTGTCCAATTGGACCGAACTCGACATCTGGCAATACATTCACCTGGAAAATATTCCCATTGTACCTTTGTATTTCGCCAAAATGCGCCCTGTCGTCAATAAAGACGGCATGTTGATCATGGTGGATGACGACCGCATGCCCATCGGCCCCGATGATAAAATTGAAATGAAAATGGTGCGCTTTCGAACCTTGGGTTGTTACCCTTTGACCGGCGCGGTCGAATCATCGGCCACCACACTACCTGAAATTATCCAGGAAATGCTATTGACTACCAGTTCGGAAAGACAAGGCCGCCTGATCGACCATGACCAGGCAGGTTCCATGGAGACACGGAAGTAAGCGGTAGACTGCGTCGGGAACAGGCAGTCGAGAGCAAGGCGCGAAAACTTGAGCGTAGCCCAAGCTATGTAACTGTTTTCGCAAAGCGTCGCTCTTGGCTCACGCCCCTTACCTACATCCCTGTAGGCAACGCCGCTATCGGACAAAATAACACGTTAGCTTACCAGCAAATGTGACCGCGCGAAGTATAGTCACCGGCAGCGGTGTTGTTTGACTTGAGTTACCGCCGACCCAAGCCTTACGTCTAGCCTATGAAAACGACCCAATACTTTCAGTCCACTCGTTTCCGGCCTGATCGCGTGGGTATCCGCGAAGACTGGATTCTGAAGACGCTGAAATTTCCGGAAAAAGAGTATATTCAGGCAGATGGCCGAATCCGCCGCTGGGCCAAAATCGAGGAGGCCGAGGACAGATACCTTCGAGTGATTTTATTGTCAGATGGAGAAACGGTTCATAACACATTCTTTGACCGAGGGTTCAAACCATGAAAGTTCAGTATTTTGAGGACACCGACACGCTTTACATAGAATTTCGTCAGCAGGCTATTCTGGAAACGAAAGACCTGGACGAAAACACGCAGCTCGATTTGGATGCGGAAGGCAATGTATGCGCCATTACTTTTGAACATGCCAGTCAACGCACCGATGTCAAGCATCTTTCCGTCGAAGGTATCGCCGCATAATCCCGGCTTCAAAGGCCTGGTAGCGTGCGCTGCATGATTTTTTCAGCCACTGCCAGCGGCCTTAGATTAATGCAATAGCCACCCATAACAGTTTCAGAGATTTTTTATCATGTCCCACCAATCCGATCTGATCAGCACCGACATTAACGCCTATCTGGCTCAGCACGAGCGCAAGGAACTTTTGCGTTTTTTAACCTGCGGCAACGTCGATGACGGCAAAAGCACGCTGATTGGCAGGCTTTTGCATGATTCCAAAATGATCTACGAAGACCAATTAGCCGCAGTCAAGGCCGATAGCGTCAAGTCCGGCACCACAGGCGTCGGCAATATCGACCTGGCGTTGCTGGTCGATGGCCTGCAAGCCGAACGCGAACAAGGCATTACTATCGATGTCGCTTACCGTTATTTTTCCACATCGACTCGAAAATTCATCATCGCCGACACGCCGGGGCACGAGCAATACACCCGCAACATGGCCACCGGCGCATCCACTTGCGATCTGGCGGTAATCCTGATCGATGCGCGCTACGGCGTGCAAACGCAAACCAAGCGTCACAGCTTTATCGCCTCCCTGCTCGGCATCAAACATGTCATTGTCGCCATCAATAAAATGGATTTGGTGGCTTACAGCGAAGCCAAATTCGAGCAAATCCGGCAAGACTATCTGGATTTTATAAAAACCCTTGATTTGCACGATGTTTATTTCATTCCGATGTCGGCACTCAATGGCGACAATGTTGTCAATTCGAGCGAGCACATGCCCTGGTATAGCGGCAAACCGATGATGGATCTGCTTAACAGTGTCCAGATCGTCAGCGACCGTAATTTTGCCGACGCCCGTTTTCCGGTGCAATACGTCAACCGCCCCAACCTGGATTTTCGCGGCTTCTGCGGCACCGTCGCGGCCGGAGTATTCCACAAGGGCGACCGTATTACCGCCCTGCCCTCCGGAAAAACCAGCAGGATCAAAGCTATCGTCAGCTATGCCGGCGACCTGGAGCTGGCTTTCGCGCCTATGGCGGTGACGCTGACACTGGAAGATGAAATCGACATCAGTCGCGGCGACATGATCGTCGGCAATGAAACCCTTTCGCCAACGGTAGCGGACAAATTCAAGGCCACGCTGGTATGGATGGCCGAAAAAGCCATGACACCGGGCCGCCAATACATCATCAAGCTGGCTACCCGCAGTGTTTCCGGCTCCATTTCGATGATTCATCATCGCATCGATGTCAATACCCTGGAGCACCATGACGCCACCGAATTGAAACTCAATGAAATAGGCTCCTGCACCATCTCTGTCAACGCGCCCCTGGTATTCGATCCTTACAAAATAAGCAAAAGTACCGGCGCATTTATCATCATCGACCGCCTGAGCAATGTGACCGTCGGTGCCGGCATGATCACCGACAGCGCCGATGATGGCAGTCTGCAACCGGTCAGCACCGAAGAACGCGCCGCCCGCTTCGGCCAAAGTGCGCGCATTATTGCCATTACCGGCGCCGAAGCTCACGATGCCGCCTACCGTCTCGAAAGAAAATTGTTCGATACCGGCCATGCCGCAACGGTACTGGAAACTCAAGATAAATCGGCGCCCGATCTGGCGCAGGCGATCAAACAAGCGGGATTGTTGTGCTTGCGCGTCGGCAGCATCGGCCACGTCAGCGCCGAAGCCGATCTGGTTTTTGACACTGAAAAATTATCAGTCGATGAAATTTACGCGGTCTTGAAACAGCAGAAGGTTATCTTTTGAGCGTCTGTAGATAAAGAGAAGCGCCCGATTGACCGAATGCCTACAAGGTGGCCTGCCATTGTTTTTTTCTGGCCTGTTTTTTGGCGGCTTTCAACTCGCGGATATTCGCCAGCTCGGTTAATTCTCGCTCCCTCATTTCCGGCGTTTCCAGGCTGATTCGGCCTAAAACACCTGCGCGCAGTTCCGAGAGCAGGATTTTGGCCGCTCTATCGCTATCGACATGCCCGCCGCTACGCAGACAGCCGCGTTTGCGGCCTACCGCGTCGAGCAATCCATCGGCTGAATCAGGAAGTTCCGGCAATTGATAGCGGGCCTGCAAACGCTCAGGATAAGTCGCTAATAAATAGTCGAGCGCGAACAAGGCAATCGCCTCATGCTTAAGCGCGGTGTCTTTAATCGCGCCGGTAGCCGCCAGCCGGTAGCCGCTGTTCTTATTCTCGACATTGGGCCAGAGCAAGCCGGGTGTATCCAGCAGCACAATGTTACGGCCGATATTGATACGCTGCTGAGTTTTTGTGATGGCCGGTTCATTGCCGGTTTTGGCAATCATCCGTCCTGCCAGAATATTGATCAATGTGGACTTGCCGACATTGGGAATGCCCATAATCAAAGCATGGACAAGCCGGGAACCGGCTTCATCCGTCGCCAGCATTTTGTGGCACAAATCCGCTATCTGGCGCATTTTTTCCGGTTGTTCCATCGTCAATGCCAGCGTCTTGACGCCCTGCTCGCGTTCCAGAAAGGTTTGCCATTGCAAGGTAATTTTCGGATCGGCCAGATCGCTTTTGCCAAGAATCTTGATGCAAGGCTTGTCGCCACGCAAAAGCCCAAGCATCGGGTTTTCACTGCTGAACGGAATCCGCGCATCCAGAATTTCAATGACTAAATCGACCTGGGGCATAATTCCTTTGATCTCCTTGCCGGCCTTGTGCATATGACCCGGATACCATTGAATGTGCATGGATGTTGTCTCTGTAAATTAGTCCGATTGCCCGTCTTGTACTAAAGAACCCCTTACGAAAAGCTGTTCATTAGCCATTTTTCCGTCAAACTTGATGCGGTACATGTGCGAGTCGGCTCGCTCCAGCAAAGTATCGATATCCAGGCCGTCATTCGGATAAATGGCTACTCCCACGCTCGCGGAGACACGCAGCCGACTTTTCTGATAGTCGATACCGCGCTCAAGCGCCTCATCCAATTGCGCCAGCAAACGCGCCAAGCCACCATCGTTACCGATATTGTCGAGCACCAACACAAATTCATCACCGCCGAACCTTGCGACGATGTCGGATTGGCGCGTAATTTTTTGCAGCACAGATCCCACATGTTTCAATATTTCATCGCCTGCCTGGTGGCCGAAACGATCGTTAATGGGCTTGAATTCATTGAGATCGAGATAGAGTACAGCCAGTTTTGCACGCTTTCGCTGCGCCATTTTTAACGCCTGTTGCGCCAGTATAAAAAAATGATGCCGATTATCGAGACCGGTTAAAGCGTCTTTAAAAGCAAGTTGCCTGATTTCAGCCTCGGCCGCAAGCCGCAATCGATTCTCCCGCCTCACCGAGCAGTAGGCCCAAAACAACATGGCGGCGACCAGACTCGCGAGTACGGCCAAGGCGCCGACAACGCGCAAATACGATACAAGCTTTTCATTGTCGGCTGCGGGGTTCGGGTCATACCGAAACCTGATTACCCATAAGCCTCAGCTAATTTGAGCAACCGCCCTGGCATGGGTGGCGTGTTCGCCGCAGCGATGAGAAACCTGGGCATGATGGCTTGC
>PGZD01000081.1 GCA_002843155.1 Gammaproteobacteria bacterium HGW-Gammaproteobacteria-3 | reverse complement strand
AAACCCGCTCGGCAATCGTTTTGAATGCGGATTCGACTTCCCGAGAAGGGCGACTCCACTAAAAGTTAGGCCGCCAATTTTTATTGTCCGACAGGCTCCAAGGCGTTTTCAATACTTTCATCCAGCGTTTTACGGTCATTGACGCCTTGAATCCTCAGGCCATAGGCGACATTTTCATAGATCGATTTGGGGAAAGGATTGGGTTTTTGAAACACCATGCCCACGCGCCGCCTCAAATCCGTCACATTGATGGCTTTATCATAAATATTTTCGCCGCCGAGCAGGATTTGGCCGTCGATTCTGGCATTATCAACCAGATCATTCATCCGGTTGATGCAGCGCAACAAGGTCGATTTACCACAGCCGCTGGGACCTATATAAGCCGTGACTTTTTTTCTTGGGATACGCATGTCAATGTCATGCAAAACCTGACTGGCGCCATAGAAAAAATTCAGCTTGTCCATTTTGATGCAAATATCTTGCTCTTCGATACGGATTGTTTTTCGCCTTTTGGTACCACTGTTTAAATCCATGGCAGGCGCATGCAATAGGGGTTTTGTCATTTTTTTAATTTTCCAGTGCTAAGCCCGATAATCACGCTGATCAAAACAGCGACCTGGCATAGCCAAAAATCTGCCCATGCAGCATCATTGAAGGTTCGTTAGAATTTTTTCAACAATGTTGGCGGGCAACGGAATATAACCATCTTTGATAACCACTTGCTGGCCGGCTTTGGACAAAACCATTTTCATGAATTCAAGCTCTAACGGCGGCAACGGCTCATTGGGCTTTTTGTTGACATAAATATAAAGAAAGCGCGCCAATGGATAAGTTCCGGCAATGACATTTTCAGGTGTGGGAAGAACAAATGCCTGGCCTTCTTTATTGGCCAGAGGCACGACCTTGACGCCTGATGTTTTATAAGCGATCCCGGAATAGCCGATACCATTCATCGACGCCGCCACGGATTGTACCACCGACGCGGAACCCGGCTGCTCATTGACATTACTTTTAAAGTCGCCTTGACACAGTGCCTGCTCTTTAAAATAACCGTAAGTGCCCGATATTGAATTACGTCCGTAAAGCTGAATGCTTTGATTCTGCCATAGCCCCGTCAGGCCGGCCTGCCCCCATGTCCTGATATCACCGGAACACCCGCATTGGCGCGTCGTAGAAAAAAAAGCGTCAACCTGAGTCAACGTTAAACCTTTGACAGGATTGTTTTTGTTGACAAAAACAGCCAGAGCATCGATGGCGACGGGAATCGCGGTCGGTTTATAACCATATTTTCGCTCAAAGGCATCGAGCTCGTTATGCTTCATTTTCCGGCTCATGGGCCCAAGATTGACAGTTCCTTCCGTCAATGCCGGAGGCGCACTGGAAGAACCCGCTGCCTGGACATCAACAGTGACATTGGGATAGTAACGTTTGAACTCTTCCGCCCACAAAATCATTAAATTAGCCAGGGTATCGGAACCGGCACTCAATAAATTACCCGACATTCCGCTGGCTCTATGATAATCCTGGACGCTTTTATCGACACTCGGCAAAGCGCTGGCGATAGCGCTAAAAAAAAACCCTGCAAACCAGAGTGCGTTGAGCCTTGGCATTGTTTTAAAGTTGAACTTCATTAATTAAATCTCCGGCGTATCGAAAGCAACAAAATGCCCGAAAACAGATATAATTTATTACTTTTCTACGAAAGTGACTTAGCGCGCGTAACGGATAACAGCTTAGCGCCATGCAAGTCCAGCTTTCGCCAGTCCTCAGGCATACGCAATCGGGCCAAAGTCGCGGTCGGCAGCAACTTACCATCCTCCGGCACATTGACGGCTCCAACCAGATAATTCAACAACCGCTCTAGTTCGGGATTATGTCCTACCAATAATACACGTTGCTTATCAGAAGGGCAGTCGGCCAATACGTTTTTCAAGCTATCCACATCGGCTTGGTAAATACGCTCGTCAAAATTAATCAGCTTGTTTGGCAGCTTAATCGCCCGGCAAACATTCTCGGTCGTCAAAGCGGCGCGTGCAGCCGGTGAACTGACAACCCAGTCAGGTACAAGATTTTGCTCCAGTAACCATTCACCTATCCGAAACGAGGCTTTTTGGCCTCTTTTTTTTAAAGGCCGGTCAAAATCGCAACAATCATTAGTCCAGTCCGACTTTCCGTGCCGAAGCAACAACAACTCTCTGTTCATTTTCCATGATTCCCAATCAAACAATACTCAAATTTCAAAACCCTGGGGGTTAAACCGCCGGGACAAATATAACACTCCCACATGTCACTCATTTTTCATACTAATTTGCTAATATTTAAGTATTATGACATTTTAACAAGGGTTTTGAACCCAGAGGAACAGTCTTTGTCTCTCAATCATTATCTGACTCTAAAAACCAGGCTACTATGCTCTATCATTTTGATGCACCCGGTCGCTTGACGACAGAAAACCTCATTGCTGAATTATCAAAAAAACTAAATGTTCAATTGGTTTCGCAGCATTATTCCTTGAAAACCTATTTTGACAGTTTCGATTGGCGCCTTTATTCCGGCGGTATTCTGTGCGAATTCAATCAATCGAAACCTGTTTCCCGGCTAATCCTGAAAGACTGCTTGTCCGGTCAAACTCTCGCTTCGGCAGACCTTGACAGCATTCCCGCATTTGCCGCAGGCTTCAGCAACGCCAAAATACGAAAAATGCTGTCGCCTTTACTTGAAATGCGCGCTTTACTGCCTATTACAACGCTCGACTATACGCTCTATCAACTCAATATTCTCAATGAAGATGAAAAAATCGTACTCAAAATAATTATCGAGTCTTACGATTTAATCAATAGCCGCATCAGTCTCGAAGCCATCAAAGGCTATGACAATGCGTTAGCGCGAGTCAGTAAAATTTTGATTGAAGCAGGCTTGAAGCCAAGCCGGAGTTCGGTTCTCGTTGATGCTTTAAAGACACAGAGCAGAAAGCCCAGCGATTATTCATCCAAACTTACTATTGAGCTGGCCCCGGATCTTCGAGCCGATATCGCGGTAAAATATATTCTCAGCCATTTACTTAAAACTATAAAAATTAACGAGCAAGGAACTATCACCAATACCGATAGTGAATTTTTACATGATTTCAGAGTTGCAGTACGCAGAACCCGGTCCGGCTTAAGCCAGCTAAAAGAGGTTTTGCCCGAAGCGGAAAACGACCGATTCAGCCAATATTTCGCCTGGCTGGGCCAACTGACTAACCAGACGCGCGACCTGGATGTCCAGCTCATTAATTTTGAAAACTATCAAAACGCACTTCCCGTCACCTTACGAAAAGATTTGACGCCTCTTTACGACTTTCTTTCCGTCAAGCAAAAACAAGCACAAAAGACACTGGCCGCCAAACTGAAATCTTCCGAATATGTTATACCACTCCGTCAATGGGAAGACTTCCTTAAAACGCCTGCGATAAAAAAACCAACTGAAACGGAGGCTTTACTACCTATAAAAAACCTTGCCGACCGTCGCATTTGGAAAGTTTATAAGCGGATTATCAAACAAGGCAATCGCATAACAGACCAATCCCCTGCTGAAAATTTGCATGAGTTAAGGAAAACCTGTAAGAAATTACGCTACCTGATGGAGTTTTTCCAAAGCCTGTACCCGCAAAAGAAAATAAAACCTTTGATAAAAGTATTGAAAGATTTTCAGGAAATTTTAGGTGATTTCCAGGATCTTGAAGTCCAGGAACAATCCCTGAAAACATATAGCGCGGAAATGATTGAAAAACAGGTACCCGCCAACACATTCCTGGCCATGGGCGTGCTGATACAAAACCTTGACAAGCGCAGATGCGATACCCGTAACGCCTTTGCCACAAAATTCGAGACTTTTAAACAACGCGAAAACCAGATTTCATTTCAGACACTGTTCAAAAATAACGAGCCAGATACTTAAGTCATGAAAATTATCGCAGCATTCAATATAAAAGGCGGTGTCGGTAAAACATCAACCGCCGTAAACCTTGCTTTTTTGGCCGCCCAAACAGGTTATCGTACTTTGGTATGGGATCTCGACCCACAGGGTGCCAGCAGTTTTTATTTTCGGATTAAACCCAAAGTTAAAGGCGGCAGCAAGGAACTTATCAGCGGCAAATGCGAACTCGATGGCTTGATAAGAGGTACCGATTTTGAAAGACTGGATCTACTTCCGGCAGACTTTTCGTTCAGGAATCTGGATCTCGTTTTGGATTCAGGAAAAAAACCAACCCACCGTTTGGAAAAGCTGTTAAAGCCACTCGGCGATGACTATGACTTTATATTCCTGGATTGCCCACCCAATATATCATTACTGTCCGAGGCCATCTTCGAAGCTTCGGATATTTTGTTATCCCCGGTGATTCCGACCACCCTGTCGTTAAGAACGCTGGATCAATTAAAAAAATTCATTAGCCATAAAAAAATAAAAAAACTGCAACTGATGCCTTTCTTTTCCATGGTGGATAGACGAAAAAAGCTGCATCTCGACATTATGAAAATACTCCCGGAACAACATCCTGACTTTTTGACCGCCACCATCCCTTATGCCAGCGATATCGAACGCATGGGCCAGGAACGCATGCCTTTAAACGCCTTCATAAAAAACAGCCGTTCTACTCGTGCTTACCTGGAACTATGGCAAGAGCTTCTTGAGCACTTGAATAGTAAGAGCCTTTAGCCAACCAATACTTGCTCGCTGCTACATTTTTTGTATTTCAAATTTCGGCGCTAACAGATGACCTCGCAGAAGTACATCGATAGTCATGATCGCCTCGCATTGGTGCAAACACTCAACATACTACATATTGACGTTGTGTGCGACAACCGGATAAGCACGGTTGATACTGCTAATTGAAAGGCAATATTGCAGCAGATGGCGGTTGTCCTGAATGAAGCGGACACCGGTTAAAAATTGACATTGTCTCGACATAAATATATGCTTTTCCGTATACTTTAATCAGGTAGTGTTATGACACCCGCCCAATTTTTTAAATGTTTGTCCGACGATACGCGTTTGCGATGTATCACCCTGTTACATAAAGAAGGTCGGCTTTGCGTTTGTGAATTAACGGCTGCCCTGGCTTTATCGCAACCTAAAATATCGCGGCATCTGGCCTCTTTAAGACAATGCGGTTTATTGCAGGACAGCCGTGAAGGTCAATGGGTTTATTATAGGATTAACCCTGAGTTGCCTGCCTGGACATGGCCTTTGCTGCAAAATGCACTGGCGGCTGTCGAATCGACGGGCCACTTTAAAAACGATCAAGTGCGCTTGCAGCAAATGGACGCGCGTCCAGACACACCGTTGTGTTGCTGATTTTTTCAAATAATATATGGTTATACATATATAAATTTATCACTATATTTTGCAGATAATTTTTAGGAGCTTGTATGTTAAATGTTTTTGTTGTTTGCACCGGCAACTCTTGCCGCAGCGTCATGGGCGAAGCCTTATTCAATCATTTGGGCCCTGGACGAATCAACGCCTTTTCTGCGGGCAGTCATCCGATAGGCCGAATAAATACCGGCGCCCTGGCCACATTAAAACGCCATGGTTTACCGATTGAAGGTTATCAAAGCCAATCCTGGGAAGACTTTGAAGATACGGTTATGGATATCGTAATTACCGTCTGTGATAACGCAGCAGGTGAAACTTGTCCGTTATATTTGAGTTCGGCCGTTCGGGCACATTGGGGGGTTATGGATCCCGGTCATGTTGAAGGTTCGGAAGAGATAAAAATTGCGGCCTTTGAAAAAACATTCGGTGTTTTGAAACTGCGCGTCGAAAAAATGTTGGCTCTGCCCCTGGAAGCGATGTCTTTTGAAGAGCTGACCACCGAACTGAACAAGATCGGCAAACTGGAGGACTGAATTATGAACGAAAAAAAACATAATCTCGGTTTTTTTGAACGTTATCTGACACTGTGGGTGGCTTTGTGTATCGGCGCAGGTATTTTGCTTGGTCTTTATGCCCCGGAATTCGCCCAAACGCTTGATGGCATGACTATCAATATCGACGGCGCTCCGGTGGTATCCATTCCTATCGCTATTTGTCTGTTTTTCATGATGTACCCGATCATGGTGAAAATTGATTTTGCGGAAGTCGTCAAAGCGGGTAAAAGCATCAAACCGGTGATCTTGACGCTGGCCGTCAATTGGGCGGTCAAACCTTTTACCATGTACGCCATCGCTTATCTATTTTTGGGAGTGCTGTTCAGGCAGTTCATCGGGACGGATGCGCTCGACTGGGTAAAAATGCCTTTTGGCCTGGATTTGCCCGTGGGCAGCATCTACGGTTCGGGCACAGTGGTCATACAGGATGGCATAAAAATGCTGGCCGTTCCATTATGGCGCAGCTATCTGGCCGGTTGTATTCTGCTGGGCGTGGCGCCTTGTACGGCAATGGTACTGGTTTGGAGTTATCTAGCAAAAGGTAATGCCGGACATACTTTAGTGATGGTGGCGATTAATTCCTTGGTCATGCTGCTGCTCTATGGTTTGATTGGCGGCTTGCTGTTAGGCGTGGGTCAATTGCCGGTGCCCTGGCAGGCTTTGTTGCTGTCCATTGGCGTTTATGTCGCGCTGCCGTTGTTTGTCGGTTACTTTTCACGCAAATGGATTGTGTCACATAAAGGCCAGGGCTGGTTCGAGCGAGAATTCTTGCACGTTCTGATCCCGATCACCATTATCGCCTTGCTGCTGACGCTGATTTTACTGTTCTCTTTTAAAGGTGAGGTCATTATTAACAATCCGCTGACCATTTTATGGATTGCAATCCCTTTGGCCCTGCAAACGCTGCTGATTTTCACCGTTACTTATCTGGCGGCAAAAAGACTTGGATTCTGCTATGAAAATGCCGCCCCTTCAGCTCTGATCGGTGCCTCCAATCATTTTGAAGCGGCCATTGCTACTGCCGTGATGCTGTTTGGCCTATCATCGGGCGCCGCTTTGGCAACTGTAGTTGGTGTGTTAATCGAAGTACCCTTGATGCTGGCCTTGGTCGCATTTTGCCAACGGACAAAAAACTGGTTTCCGGGCGAAGTTGTATCGGACGCTTACTCTGAACAACTAATACACCGTAAGGCAGATTCTCGATAGTAATCCGTCATCATCGAAGAATTAATGCTCGATCCCTAACTGCTTTATGCATCATCTGTTTTTCTTATGAGAGCGGCTGCCTTTATCCAAAAGGCAGATCTGCCGCTATCGCATCTTTATCCTTGGCCCACAAAAAACGACATTTTTACTTGCCTTGCCGCATGGGTGATGCTGATGCCAGCTCATCAAGAATGGCTTGTGCCGCAGTTTTTTGTTCGGCATTACCTTTTTCCAGCACTTCCTGCGCAATATCCATGGCAGCATCGGCATCACCCATATCAATATAAGCTTGTGCCAAATCAATCTTGGTTTCAAACTCATCCATATCGGTCAGATCGGAGACACCTAATTCCAGATCAGTGGTAAGACGTTCATCATCTTCTTCTTCTTTTGTGCCGGACGATTCCTCAAAGTCGAAATCAAATTCAGTCAACCCGTCCAGGGTATTTTCATCTTCCTGCGACTCAGATTCGGCCCCAGACTTTTCGGATTTAACCTCAGGCAGGCTAAAATCGAAGTCGAATGACTCAATATCGGCTTTGGCCTGTTGCTCTGGCTCCGACGACTCGTGTCCGATGCTTTCATCAAGTTGAACGTCTGACGAAAGCTCAAATTCGTGTGTTTTGTCATCGAGTGCGATCGCTTTGGCGGACTGTGCTTCGACAACACTTTTATCTTCGTCAAAATTAAAAGCGTCTAAATCCAAATCTTGCTCATCAATTTCAGACAACTCTGATTTTTTTTCTTCAGCTTGATCAGGTTCATCGAGCGTAAGCAAATCAAACGAAGCCAGATCGAAATCAATGTCGTCTGTGATATTGCTGTCATCAGTGTTTTCAGCCACGCTTTTTTGATCTGTCGATTCTTCCGCATCGACACTTACTGGTTCGGAATTGAAATCACTGCTGAATAAAGCCGAGTCCGGGCTGATTTCATTCCCCATATCAACAACTTTTTCCCAAAATGCCGCATCAGCTTTTTTTCCGGCTTTCAGCAAATCTTGCGCGTACTGCTCAAAGCCCTCTTTATCCTCATTAGCATAAAAAATTTCCAGCAATTTCAATTGATAGCCGTCATTTTCGGGGTTTTCTGCAATGGCATGGCGAATCAGGTCTTCGGCTTGGCTGTAGCGTCCATAGGCCAGATAAACATCGGCTTCCGAAATCGGATCGACCTCATGCTGATCATTGTCGAAGGCATCAAAATCACTAGGGGTAAATTCACTCAGAAAAGAACTCTCGCCTACTGTTCCAACATCGTAAGCCGTTTCATCATCTAAATTCTGGACTGCAAGGGCTTCTTCCGATTCCGGCAAACTGATCTGGGAGGATGCCGCGAACATGCTTTCCGTGTCGATTTCATTTTCCACTTGACGCTTACGCCAGCCAAACCAAGTGACGCCTCCCAATGCACCGACTAAGCCTAAGCCCAATAACCAATAATACAGACTCGAATCATCCGTTGATTCCGGTTCGGCCTGACCAACCGGACGAGGCGTTACGGGTTTGGCGACGGGTTCTGCGCTGACCGGTTGGACAGCAGGGGCCTTCCCCTCGGCAGAAGATTCAGCGGCTTCGCGAGCGGAAGGCGTCTGTTGCTTATTCTGCAACGCCGCCAGTTGTTCGTCTTTAAGCGCCAGCATTTGCTGCATCATCGCCAACTGCTGTTCCAGTTTTTCCAGCCGGTTTTGCAGGTCGGCATTGGCCGTTTCAGTCTCGCCGACTTCCGGTTGTTCCGAAACCGGCTCTGAAACAGCAGGAACAGGCGCGGCAGTCGTGTCCTGGTCACCACTGATGACCGTTTCATCATCCGCGACATCGGCTTCTGTGGGTGCGAGCAGCTTCAATTGAGCATCGAAATCAGCTTTTATAACCGGTTTTTCAGGCGCCGCTTTTTCTGAAACCTGACCATTCCATACTTTTGTCTGACGTGAAAACTCCGCCAATGCCTGTTTACGGCTCAATTTAAAAATAGCTTCACGGTCTGGAACTTTGAGCTTTGCACCCGCCGACAAGGCATTGACATTATTTTGAAAAAAAGCGTTGGGATTGGCTTCGTAAAGCGCCATGATGACTTGTTCGACGGAAGCATCACGGGTGGGGTTGATTTTTTCGGCAATACCCCAGAGCGTATCCCGCCGGGTAACCGGGCCGTATTCGGTTACCGGGGCTCGGGTTACGGACGCGGTTTGCGCGGTTCTTTCCACAGCACGGCCATAATCGCTTGCCGCTTTTGCCTCGCCGATATCCGTTGCCACAGGAACCACGGCTTGCCGATAAGTGGCCGGAGGATCGACCAGAACAGTAAATTCACGGTACAAATTACCTTGAGGCCAGGAAACTTCCACCAGAAAATCCAAAACCGGCTCGCTTAAAACTTCCGCCGAGCTGAGTTTAATGACCGCCGAGCCGTCGGGACGGGTGACAAGATCAAATTTTATTTTGGAAAGAAAATAGCTCCAGGGTATTCCCGCTTCATCGAACTTATCCGGTGGCGCCAGCTTTACTTTGACATCAGCAGGATTTTCATTGGCCGAAAGCATTAAAGCGATTTCCGCATTGAGATTTTGATTGAGCGCGGAGTGCAATTTAATATCACCGACGCCTAATGAAAAAGCGCTAGCTGGCGCTATCAGCGACGCTAAGGCTATCGTTTTAGTCAGTTTACGCACACTGCTCTCCTTTTGATGTACATTTGCCACAGCTTGAATACCCGGGTTGGAAACATATGTGATAAGCTTAGCTTAGATGTAATTTTTTACCAATTCTTCTGCAATTTGGATGCTATTCAATGCCGCGCCTTTACGAATATTGTCGCCCACTACCCATAAATCAAGCCCCTGAGCATGGGAAATATCCTCCCTGATGCGCCCGACAAAGACATTGTCATGGCCTGACGATTCCGTGACCGCCGTGGGATAACCGCCGTCTTTACGCTCATCCAGCACAGTGACACCCGGCGCCTTGGCAAGCAACGCCTTGACTTCATCAACACTGATTTTCCGGCCGGTTTCGATATGCACCGCCTCGGAATGACCGTAAAAAACGGGAACACGCACGGCGGTCGGATTCACCTGAATATGTGCGTCACCCATTATTTTTTGGGTTTCCCACACCATTTTCATTTCTTCCTTGGTATAACCGTTATCCTGAAAAACATCGATTTGCGGCAATACATTAAAAGCGATTTGTTTGGGGTAGACGCTGGCGTTAACCGGCTTGCCGTTTAACAAAGCCGCCGTTTGCCGCGCCAGTTCCTCTATCGCCTCCTTGCCGGTGCCCGAAACGGCCTGATAGGTGCAGACATTGATGCGGGTAATGCCCACGGCGTCATAAATAGGCTTTAAGGCCACCAGCATCTGAATCGTCGAGCAGTTCGGATTGGCGATGATACCCCGGTTTTTATAATCGGCGATTTTTTCAAGATTGACTTCCGGCACGACCAGGGGAATATCATCGTCATAACGAAACTGCGATGTATTGTCGATGACGATACAGCCCGCCGCGACGGCTTTGGGTGCGTATTCGGCCGAAATGGCGGCGCCCGGCGAAAATAAACCGATGTGTGCTTTGGAAAAATCGAATTCGGCCAGATCCTGAACTTTTAAGGAACCGTCTTTAAAAGGGATGCGCTTGCCCACCGAACGGCTGCTCGCCAGGGCGTAAACGTCACCCAACGGAAAATTGCGCTCTGCCAATATCGACAGCATGGTCTCGCCCACAGCACCGGTCGCACCCACCACCGCAACGTTATAAAGCTTTGTCATTGTTTAATTACCTTCTGCAAAAAACTGAAATCACACCTTGGCTGTCATGGCATCGCTAAACAACCAGGGCGCACGTTTGGCGCGTTCGGTTTCATAGGCGCGAATCGCTTCAGCATGCTGCAAAGTGAGATCGATATCGTCCAGCCCATTCAACAAGCGGAATTTCCGGTTTTGATCCACATCAAAAGCGATCTCGCGACCTGCGGGCGTCGTAATTGTCTGACTCTCCAGATCGACGCTCAACTCATAACCGTCAGTCAAGTCTTTAAACAGACTATCAACGATTTCAGCGCTCAGTGCGATGGGCAATAAACCGTTTTTAAAACAGTTGTTGTAAAAAATATCGGCAAAGCTTGGCGCGATAAGCACCCGAAAGCCAAAATCTTCCAAAGCCCAGGGCGCGTGTTCCCGAGACGAGCCGCAACCGAAGTTCTCGCGTGCCAGCAGTATCCCGGCATTTTGATATTGCGCCTTATTCAGGACAAAATCCGGGTTCAACGGCCGTTGACTGCAATCCATTTCCGGCTCACCGTGATCCAGATAACGCCATTCATCAAACAAATACGGCCCGAATCCGGCGCGGCGGATAGATTTTAAAAACTGCTTGGGAATAATGGCGTCGGTATCGATATTGGCGCGATCAAAAGGCGCGACCCGCGCAGTAATTTTGGTAAATGCTCTCATCATTGACTCCCTGATTGAATACGGCTGACATCGACAAAATGACCGGCTATCGCCGCCGCAGCGGCCATGGCAGGACTCACTAAATGGGTGCGCCCGCCGTAACCCTGCCGCCCTTCAAAATTGCGGTTGGAAGTCGAGGCGCAGCGCTCACCCGGTTCCAGTCGGTCGGCATTCATCGCCAGACACATGGAACATCCGGGGTCGCGCCATTCAAAGCCGGCTTCGATAAATATTTTATCCAGCCCTTCCGCTTCCGCCTGCTGCTTGACCAGACCGGAACCGGGCACAACCAGCGCCAGCTTGATAGTATCAGCCACTTTTTTGCCTTGGGCGACAACGGCGGCGGCCCTGAGGTCTTCGATCCTGGAGTTGGTGCAGGAACCGATAAATACTTTATCCGGGTAAATATCGACAATCGCTTGCCCCGGTTTCAAATCCATGTACTGCAAAGCCCGCTGCATGCTTTCGCGTTTGCCCGCATCGGTTTCCCGGGCGGGATCGGGAATTTTTCCATCGACCGCCGCCACCAGCTCAGGCGAAGTGCCCCAGGTCACTTGCGGCACGATGTCAAAAGCCGCCAGCTCGACCACTTTATCGAATACCGCATCGGCATCGGAATGCAACTGCCGCCACATACGTTCGGCCATGAACCAGTCGTCGCCTTTGGGCGCCAACGGCCGGTTCCGGTAATAGTCGATGGTCGTTTCATCGACGGCAATGAGTCCTGCGCGTGCGCCGGCTTCAATGGCCATATTACACACTGTCATCCGCCCTTCCATGGACAAGGCCCGAATCGCGGAACCTGCAAATTCAAGGGTATAGCCGTTGCCGCCCGCCGTGCCGATTTTACCGATAATGGCCAACACTATATCTTTGGCGGTCACGCCCGCCCTGAGCTGGCCTTCCACTTTGACCAGCATGTTCCGGGCTTTTTTCTGCATCAGGCATTGCGTGGCCAGCACATGCTCGACTTCGGAAGTGCCGATGCCGAAAGCCAAGGCGCCGGAAGCGCCATGCGTCGAAGTGTGCGAATCACCGCACACGACCGTCATGCCGGGCAGGGTAGCGCCTTGCTCGGGCCCTATCACATGAACGATACCCTGCCTAATATCGGCCATGGAAAATTCGGTAATGCCGAATTCAGCGCAGTTTTTTTCCAGGGTTTCGACTTGCAAGCGCGATATGGGATCGGCAATGCCCTGGTCGCGGTGTGTGGTCGGCACATTGTGGTCGGCTACAGCCAGATTCCGCGATTGCCGCCACGGCTTTCTCCCGGCCAGTCTAAGCCCTTCAAAAGCCTGGGGAGAGGTCACTTCGTGCACCAGATGACGATCGATATAAATTAACGATGAACCGTCGTCTTCAGTAAACACGACATGGTCGTCCCATAATTTGTCATATAAAGTTTTACCTGACATAAATTTTCTATCTAAGTTGGGCCGTGTTAACGGCGAATTGGATAATATGTTCACGCTACCGGATTGACCGGTTAGAGCGCGTTCACGCTAAAATAGCCATGATTTTCCGGGTAATGGCATCGACCGGGCCCACACCTGTAATCGAAGTGAATTGGGCGGATTGCCCCGGCGCCGAATAAAAATCCACCAGCGGCCTGGTTTGTTCATGATAAACACTCAAACGCTTGCGCACCGTCTCTTCCTTGTCATCGTCGCGCTGAACCAAAGGTTCACCGGTCACATCATCGACACCCGTGATTTTGGGCGGATTGAAAACTGTATGGTAACTGCGGCCGGATGACATATGCACCCGCCTGCCGCTCATGCGCTTGACGATTTCCTCATCATCGACCACGATTTCAATGACATGGTCGATAACGACACCCATCGCCGCCAGACCTTCGGCTTGCGCGATGGTGCGCGGAAAACCGTCCAGCAAAAACCCTTTCCGGCAATCAGGATGCGCTATGCGCTCTTCGATCAGCCCCAGAATAATGGCGTCGGAAACCAGGCCGCCTGCGTCCATGATCTGTTTGGCCTCGACGCCTAACGGCGTGCCTTCGCGCACGGCCGCACGCAGCATATCACCGGTTGAAATCTGCGGAATAGCGAATTTTTCGGTAATGAACTGGGCTTGAGTTCCCTTGCCGGAGCCGGGACTGCCTAAAAGTATAATGCGCATAAAATGAACTCTCCCCGTTTTTGATGTTAAAAAACAGCCCAGACCTCCAAAAAACACCTGTGCCAAAAGCGCCCGCGAATTTTTAAGCCTGAACAAATAATCGGTCATTTTAACACAAGGCATTTTAACTCTTGTAAAAATACCAATATTTCCCTATCGTATGCGAGTTTATTAAATTTGAGGAGTTAGTTTACATGCGTGTTGAAGATTTAATGACTTCAAAAGTATTTACAGTCGAACCGCATGACATGATCGACCGTGTCTTTTTTTTGCTTCATTACGAAAAAGTCCGGCATCTGCCGGTGCTTGAAAAAGGAAAAGTAGTCGGCATCGTGTCGGATCGTGACCTTTACAAAGCCTTAGGCCCTAAAAGCAATCCAAGCTCGATTGAAACAGTCGAAGGCACGACAGCCCTGCATGTCATTCCGCAAAAAGTGCAACACATCATGCGCCGGGGCGTTTTGACCGTCAATCCCGATACCTTTGCATCGGAAGCCGCCACCCTGATGGCCGAAAACAAAGTCGGCGCGCTGCCTGTGGTCGATAAAAACGGCAAACTGGCGGGTATCGTTTCCGCCACGGATATCCTCAGGGTTTTCGCCAAAATAGAAAAAGCCAGTGAACAAAGGGAACAACGCATCGCGGCCGGCGTCAGCCATACTTGATAAGCCTGCAATAAAAAAACTGCATCTCTTGTCCAGTGGGCACAATAATTACATTTTTTTGCGATCGCCGAAAAACAGTAAAACCATGACCAGTCAAGACGCTACACCAATCCTGAGTCAGGACGACATCAGCCGCGTCCAAAACTACCTGCTGGACTTACAAAACCGGATTTGCACGGCACTGGAGAGCGTCGAGCCGGAAGCGCGTTTTCGCGAAGACCCGTGGCAGCGCCCCGAAGGCGGCGGCGGTATCACGCGGGTCTTGAGTCAGGGCCGGGTCATCGAACAAGGCGGCGTCAATTTTTCTTCTGTTGCAGGCACCCGCCTGCCGCCTTCGGCGACAGCGGCCCGGCCGGAGCTGGCCAACCGGAAATTTCAGGCTATGGGCGTGTCCCTGGTCATCCATCCGCATAATCCGTATGTGCCGACTTCACATGCCAATGTCCGCTTTCTTGTTGCCGAAAAACCCGGACAAGCGCCTATCTGGTGGTTCGGCGGTGGTTTCGATCTGACGCCGTTTTACCCCTTCAAAGAAGACGTGCTGCACTGGCACCAAACCGCCCGAAATGCCTGCGCGCCCTTTGGCAGCGGCCTGTACCCGCGCTATAAAAAAGAATGCGACAACTATTTTTTCCTGAAACATCGCAACGAAACCCGAGGCGTGGGCGGCCTGTTTTTCGATGATCTGAACACCGGCGGCTTTGAAAACTGCTTCAGTTTCATGCAAAGCATCGGCGATCATTATATCGATGCCTACCTGCCCATCGTGCAAAAACGCAAAGACATCCCTTACAATGAAAGCCAACGGGCATTCCAACTCTATCGCCGTGGCCGCTATGTCGAATTCAATCTGGTCTATGACCGGGGCACGCTGTTCGGCCTGCAATCGGGCGGGCGCACCGAATCCATTTTAATGTCGATGCCGCCAGTGGCGCACTGGCAATATAACTGGAGCCCTGTGCCCGGAAGCCCTGAAGCCCTGCTTTACGAGGATTATCTAAAGCCCCGGGACTGGCTGGGCGAAGACGCTTGACCTTGTCAAGATTGTGAGCCTGGGGCTTCGGGTTTAGTTTCCACAACCGTTTCAGCCGCTGGTGCGGACGCGATTTTGGTTTCATCTGCGGCCAAAGGCTTGGACTCAGTCGCCACATCCGGCTCTGTAGCAGCGACGGTCGATTCTGGTTCATGCGGCACAGATGTTGCAGCTTCGTCCGTGTTTTCCTTTGCATCCGTCAAAGACGCCATGAAATCCATGAACCAATGATGATGTTTCACGCCATCGAGATCGCTATCGTTCAAAATATCATCTTCAGAGGGCAGACTGCCGGAACTTTTAGAATCTTCCAGGGCGCTCAGACAGGCATCTTCATCATTGCGCAGCGCAAAAATACACGCCAGATTATAAGAAGCCGTACCTTTTTGAATGGCATCGGCGCGCTCAAACTGTTGTTTCGCCTTTTCGTACAAAGTATCGGTCGGCGCCACGCCCTTATTCCGCGCCAAATCCATATAGGCGACACCACCATCTATAGCCGCGCCTAAAGAAGCCGGGTTGACCGTTGAACAAAAAGCAAATTTGGCAATCGCATCTTCATATAACGCAGCCGCCTCCTCGCCCGATTTGGTTTTGGCTTCATGCAACAAGGCAAAGCCCCAGTTGTACAATGTTTCCGAAAACAATAAATCATTGGCAATCACTTCAGCAAATCCGGCATAAGCGGTTTTAAACAAATGCTCGGCTTCGGCGCCTTCGCGTTTTCTCGCTTTAGCCGCCTCTTTAATGGCTTTATCCAACCTGGATTTCTTAAAAAACGGATCAAAAAATGACATAGCTACCTCTATTCCCGATTTGAAAGGTTATAGAATACCAGTGCTTTGCTGCGAAATATACTTTTCACATTTCAAATTCAGCGCGAGTATCGCCTTTTCATTAAAATCAATCAAGGTTAATCAGATGCCGGCGCCGAAATTGGATTTAAAAGGCATCTTACTTGGGAAATAGACGAACATGACATTTTATATTACTGAAGTTTCTCAGTTTTTTGTTGGCGACAAGAAATTCGGCTAAACTCGGTTAAATCCGGAAAGAAAACTTGATTTTCCCATTTCATCTATATATCTTTAACCCTGTTTAACCTAATGTAGCCGGGTTTAGCCCCTACTGGATGCCGTCCGGTTAAACAACTTGACGAGCCGTTTGGACGGCCCTCAAAAGAATGATGGAGTCGAAAATGGAAGACAGATGGTTGTCCGTAGATGAAATTGGAGATGTAATGGTTTAATGATCCCGGACACTTCTAAAGGCAGACTTTATACTGTCAGTAGAGGTGACCATGACAAACGAGAAAAAACACAAACGCCCCAAAT
>PGZD01000134.1 GCA_002843155.1 Gammaproteobacteria bacterium HGW-Gammaproteobacteria-3 | reverse complement strand
GACATAAGGGGCTACTTGCTCCGCCAGGGCGACGGTCGCGTCGAAATCCAGTGAATCTAATGCCATTTGAATTAATGGTTTTGACATGATATTTGCTCCTAAATTGCAGTTATAATTTTTTTGTACAACACAAAACCAGCTGTGCTTGAGGAACTCTAAATCAGATGGCGTGTAATTGTCAATTTATCGGCTCAGTAACCTGCAATTGACAGTTTCGGCGTTTATAAAAGTGCGCTTAGTTGCCATTACTGGAGAGCAGGTATAATTCAAGCCGATCAGTTTTTTGGAAAAACCATGTCTGAACATTCACCGCTTACCCCGCTCATCATTGCCTCGTTGCTTCAGCGTGAGGGTGGGACGGGGCATATTTATCTTGCCTACAGTGGCGGCATGGATTCGCATGTGTTGTTGCATCTATGTCAAAGTTTGCCGGATGTTAAAGGCAGGCTGACTGCCGTGCATGTGCATCATGGCTTGCAGGAAGCGGCCGATGCCTGGCCTCGGCATTGCCGGAAGATTGCCGGACAGTTGGGTGTCGATTTTTTGGAGCTGCGCGTCAAGGCGTATCCTGTGGGGCGGGAAAGTCCGGAAGAGGCGGCGCGTAACGCCCGTTATGATGCTTTAAAAACATTACTTGGCGACGATGACGTGGTGTTGCTCGCCCAGCACCGGGACGATCAACTGGAAACAGTGTTGTTGCAGTTGTTTCGGGGCGCGGGCCTGCCCGGTTTGTCGGCGATGCCGGAAGTCATGGTGCTGGGTAAAGGACGTTTGCTCAGGCCACTGCTGGCGGTATCCAGGCGGGCAATGGAAGCTTACGCGCGCGGGCATGGCTTGCGCTGGGTGGCTGATCCGAGTAACCGGAGCGATGAATTCGACCGGAATTTTTTGCGTAATCAGGTGCTGCCGCAATTGCAACAACGCTGGCCCGCTCTGGCTAAAACTGTGTCTCGTTCCGCCCGGCATTGCGCCGAGGCTTCGGCATTTATCGAACAAGGCGCGCAAAAATTGTTGGCAAGGGTTTGGCGGGAGGAGTACCAGGCTCTGGCGTTGACTGAGTTGCGCTTGCTGGACAGGTATCGGCAACAACTGGTGATCCGGCACTGGTTCAAAACGCTGGGCTTGAAAATGCCGTCCCAGGCTTTTGTCTCTCGGGTGCTGAATGAGCTGGTCGATGCGACGAAAAAAAACGATCCGATACTTTATAATCAAGGGTTTATGCTGCGCCGTTATAGGGATGAGCTGTTTTGTGTGGCGCAAACGGCAGCGAATTTTGAGCCTCATACTATCGACTGGCCTGCATCAGTTGACGCTTTGCTATTGCCGGATAGACGAAAGTTACAATGCCTGCCTGCCATGACGGGTATCGATGCAACATTGTGGCGAACGGCTAAAATCAGCGTCAGGTTTCGAAAAGGTGGCGAAAAAATCAAATTGCCCAAACGCGAAGGCCGTCATGCCTTGAAAAATCTTTATCAGGAAGCCGGCATCGCGCCCTGGCTGCGACCGTCGATACCTTTGATTTATATCGATGAGCGTTTGGCGGCGGTGGCAGATCTTTGGATCGATGCAGATTTTTATGTCGAGAACAACGGCGGATGCATTAAGCTGGTCTGGCGTTAAACAAAAATAAACCTGATTACCCATAAGTCTCAGCAACTTTTGACCCTTCGGTTAGTCGAACCTGAGCCCTACCCTGACTGGAGATCGTGCCATGAAAAAGAACCCTAT
>PGZD01000133.1 GCA_002843155.1 Gammaproteobacteria bacterium HGW-Gammaproteobacteria-3 | reverse complement strand
GTTGAACACTTAGAGTAAAAATTAACTTCCACCGATGCGTTAGGTTTTAGGTGTTCAAGTTCGGCCAGAATCACTGTTCAAATTAATCAGAATACGCATGGGGGCGTTATCTTCAGGTCGATCAGTCAGTGCATGAGGGAGATACGTGTGATAGCCAGGCGCGTGACTTGCTAATACTGCTCACGGGATCAGGCGATATAGCATGAGTGCCTGGTACACCTACGAAGACCGGCTAAGAGATCATTATCTTGCCAATCAATTACTGAAACGAAAATTGCGGCCGACGTTCGTGAAAGCGCATATTAAAACGATTAGCCAACATGAGCTTAAGGCCATGTACTATGCCATTCACTTTCACGGCCCCTCCAATGGTCAATTACCGCTGGCTAAAACCATTCCGGCATCACGCGAGTCGTTTCTATATCTGACGTTATTTCTGTCAATCTATCAAATCACCTGCAAGGTTAATCCTCAGTCGCGAATGGACGTGCCGGCCATTTTGTTTACATGGGATTATTTCCATCGATCCTATGAACACCTTATCCCCGAAGAGCGACCTTATGGCAAAGTTCGGCCCGCCAACTTCAACGAAGCCTGGGTTTTAGCGCAAGGTATGCGCGAAGGACAAGTCGCCTTGAAATATTGCCCACGCTGTCGACATAATTTTTCGGTATTCTACGAGAGCAAATTCCGACCGGTTTGCCAGCTTTGTGAATTGGCAGACGCAAACGTAAACTCATTTCGCCCAAACATGGATTAAGCCTGGTCAGCAATTGAATTGAACGGATGACGATTTAGCCTTTTCACTAAGTTCGGTTTCATAGCCATGGCTATCTTGAAAGCGGACATCCAAGATATTTAAATTCACCAAGAGACAATTGTCGTTAACGACCCAAAATCGACATTCGAAGCTATGCGCTCAATGTCGGCAGACAGCCAATGAGCTGCCATTAAAGCTCCGCTAATATGTGCCGCTTACGGCGTCACAATTGAGTGGTTGTTAGCAGCTTCAGCTTTCAATCGCTCAACCAGCCAGACTTTGATGATCGATTGCCGGGTAACGCCAATACGAGCCGCTTCACGATCTAACGACTCCACAACCCAGGCAGGAAAGTCGACATTTATACGCTTCTGTTCCTGGTTGATACGACGCGCAGTGGACAAATCAAGATCGTCAATGATGTCCCTGTTGCCCAGGTCAAATTTCTTGTCAAAATCTTTAGCCTTCATACAGTTCTACCTCTTTTTTGCGGGAACGCCTCACTGAAATGAGCCGAATTTTTCCGTTTCTGTAGGTGACGACAGCAGACCAATGTTTTTGGCCGATAAGACCGATGACAAGAAACCGAGGCTCATCGTCCGATTTTGCTCGGATTTCCAGCAAATCGGGGTCATTCCACAGCGCTTGGGCCACCAGAAAGTCAATTCCATGCTTTTCCTGATTGGCTGAGCTCTTGTCGTCATCGTACTCGAAGTCGTTCATGAGTATAAATTATTCTTTTTTTACTCATTTGGCAAGGAGAAAGGTGGAACAATCCCGTGTCTTGCAATCAAGCAAATATAGGCAGCTATCCATTAAACTGCGGTCACTGACGACCGAAACACAGCAGTCCGCAATTGGCCGGGTCTTGCCTGCCAGTTCCTAAAAAACTAGGAGCCTGTCGGACTTCCGCCAGCTAACGTGGCTTTCTGGTAAAATAGCGACCTAACCAACATAACAATCCAGAATCCCCATGGCCCGTTTCATT
>PGZD01000080.1 GCA_002843155.1 Gammaproteobacteria bacterium HGW-Gammaproteobacteria-3 | reverse complement strand
CGCGGTGTTTTCGGTGTCGGCATGTTCATAACGGTAATTCAGGTCAAACGTGATCCGGCCATAGCGGGCATCGCTTTGGCCGAATTTGAGTAAATTTTCCACGCTTTCATCGAATCCGGCTTTAACGCTATGTGCAGGCGTCAAAGTCAAGGCCGCCACTGATAAAACGGTCAGTGGCAGCGGGCAGCGGGCAGGTTTTGTTGACGGAAAAGTTTGCAAAATAAACTCCTTAAATACCCTAAGTTGTTCGGCAGTGAATCGGTTGATCGAATTCGGAAAATTTAAGCGATGGGGAGCCGGGGCATCCTTCTCTGTGTTATTTTTCGGGTTATCCGGATAACTGATTAAAAACCTATGCAACTAAAATGCCATTTTTGTTGAATGCGTCGGCGTATACTCATATCCTATGAAAATGCTGCATTAGAACCAAAGTTGTAAGCGGACAAGTCGCCCTATGACAGCGCAATAAAAAACAGATTGGTGCATGGAAACAGTGATAGGAGAAAATCAGGCACCAAGTCGGTGCTTTTTTGATGGCAATGCGTCGGCAAGAGGAATCTGTTATACTCTGAACGGTAATTTTCGCGCCTTGCTCTCGACTTACCTGTTTCCGAGGCAGTCTATCGCTTACTTCCTCAGTAAGCGTCGAACAAACCCGCTTATGTTGTAAAAGTCACAAAACTTTAGTCGTGCAAAGTATACTTAAGTCTTCGTTTTTACTATTTAAATGGTATCCTCAATCCGTTGAATACAATCTTGATTCGGAAAATGGCACAACTTCTGTCAGAACGTGTCTAAAGCGCCGGTCAAATTAGCTCAAATCCAATAATATTTCTGCTTATCCCCTATGAGTATACCGGGAGGTTTTTATGCTCAAAAAAATTTATATGCCTTTTTTACTGCTTTTTGTGTTGACGCCAAGCGCTTTTGCGCAATTGCCCGATTTTACTGTAATGGTTAAGGAAAACGGCAAGGCGGTGGTCAATATCAGTACCACGCAAAAAGCGCCCGATATCGACGCTGACGAAAATCCTGGCGAGCAGCCTTTGCCGGAAGGTATCCCGCCGGAACTGGAAGAATTATTCAAACATTTCCTGCAAAGGCCGGGCGGCGGACAAGTGCCGCGAGAAACCAGCTCATTGGGTTCGGGCTTTGTGATTTCCCATGACGGTTATGTGCTGACCAATCATCATGTCGTGAAAGATGCCGATGAAATTGTCGTTAAACTGTCCGATCGCCGTGAGCTGGTCGCCAAATTAATCGGCTCCGACCCCAGAACCGATGTGGCGTTATTAAAAATTGAAGCCAATGATCTTCCGGTCGTCGAAATAGGTTCGCCCGATCGATTGCAGGTTGGCGAATGGGTGTTGGCCATTGGCTCGCCTTTCGGTTTCGAGCAATCGGTCACCGCCGGTATCGTCAGCGCCAAAGGCCGAAGTCTCCCCGGCGGCAATTATGTTCCCTTCATTCAAACCGATGTCGCCATTAATCCGGGTAATTCCGGCGGTCCGCTATTTAACATGGATGGCAAGGTCGTCGGCATTAATTCCCAAATCTATAGCCGTACCGGCGGTTTCATGGGCTTGTCGTTTGCGATTCCGATGGACGTGGTCATGAATGTCGTGGATCAGATCAAAACGCAAGGCAAAGTATCCCGAGGCTGGCTGGGCGTTCAGATTCAGGATGTCACCCGCGAATTGGCCGAATCTTTTGGCATGAAGCGCCCGGCCGGCGCTCTGGTCGCCAAGATTATTGCCGATAGCCCGGCGGAAAAAGCCGATTTGCAGATTGGCGATGTAATCGTGGAATACAATGGCCATAAAATCGATACTTCGGGCGACTTGCCGCCGCTTGTGGGTATGACGACTATTGATCAGTTGGTGGAGTTGGAGTTGATCAGGCAGGGCGAAAAAAAGACCGTAACCGTTAAAATCGGCCTGTTGCCTGAAAAAGACAACCAGATTGCCGCAACCGCCAAAGCGCCCAAACTGTTTAACCGATTGGGTATTGAAGTGGCGGATCTGACCGGCGAGCAAAGGGAGCAGTTGCAAGTATTGAAAAACGGTGTACTGGTGGCGGAGGTCGGCAAAGGCCCTGCGGCCCAGGTTGGTATTCAGCGCGGCGATGTTATTTTGCGTGTCGGTAATAATATCGTCCGCAATGTGGCTGATTTTGATAAAATAGTCAAACAGCTTCCCATCGGTAAGTCTATTGCGGTGCTTGTTCAGCGTCGTGGCAATCCGGTCTTTTTGGCACTCAAGATAGAAAAATAATACGTGGATTTAAAAAACATAAGAAATTTTTCCATTATCGCGCATATCGATCATGGGAAATCAACGCTTGCCGATCGTTTCATTCAGCTATGCGGCGGTTTAAGCACCCGCGAAATGGGCGAGCAAGTGTTGGATTCGATGGATATCGAAAGGGAGCGGGGCATTACCATCAAGGCACAGAGCGTGACTTTGAATTACCGGGCCAAGGATGGCGAAACCTATCAGTTGAATTTTATCGACACGCCCGGCCATGTCGATTTTTCTTATGAAGTTTCACGATCGCTTGCCGCTTGCGAAGGCGCCCTGCTGGTGGTCGATGCCGCCCAGGGCGTCGAGGCGCAAAGCGTGGCCAATTGTTATACCGCTATCGAGCAGGGACTGGAAGTGGTTCCGGTTCTGAACAAGATCGACCTGCCTTCAGCCGAACCCGAACGGGTGCAGGCGGAAATCGAAGATGTGATCGGCATTCCCGCCGACAACGCGCTGAAAATCAGCGCCAAAACAGGCTTGGGCGTCGAGGCGGTACTGGAACAGTTGGTGCAGCTTGTTCCGCCGCCATCCGGTGATGAAAACGGGCCGTTGCAAGCGCTGATTATCGATTCCTGGTTTGATAATTATTTAGGCGTGGTGTCGCTGGTGAGAATCGTCAACGGCAGCCTTAAAAGAAAGCAAAAAATCACCATCATGTCCACCGGAAAATCGTTTCTGGTTGATAAAGTGGGTGTTTTTACGCCGAAACGGCTGGAAAAAGAATTTTTAAATACCGGGGAAGTCGGTTTTATTGTCGCCGCAATCAAGGATATTTTCGGCGCTCCCGTCGGCGATACCATTACCTTGACCGATAACCCAGCCGCCAAGCCTTTAGCCGGTTTTCAAAAGGTTCAGCCACGGGTTTTTGCCGGGCTCTATCCGGTTTTATCGGACGATTATAACGACCTTCGGGAAGCCTTGAACAAACTGAATCTCAACGATGCGGCGTTACAGTTTGAACCGGAAACCTCCCAGGCTTTGGGTTTTGGTTTCCGGTGCGGCTTCCTCGGCATGTTACACATGGAGATTATTCAGGAACGCCTGGAGCGTGAATACGATATTGACCTGATTACCACGGCGCCAACCGTAGTGTATGAGGTGACGACGCATAATGACGAAATCCTGATGATCGATAATCCAGCCAAGCTGCCGGATATCGGCACCATCAAAACCATCAAGGAACCTATCATCCGGGCCAATATTCTGGTGCCGCAGGATTATTTGGGTGCTGTCATCAACCTTTGCGTGGAAAAACGCGGTGTTCAGAAAGACATGCAGTATGTCGGGCGTCAGGTGTCGTTACATTACGAATTGCCTTTGAGCGAAGTGGTGCTTGATTTTTTTGACCGCCTGAAGTCGGCCAGCCGGGGTTTTGCCTCTTTCGATTATGAGTTTCTGAGGTTTCAGGAAGCCGGTCTGGTCAAGCTCGATGTTTTGATCAATGGCGAAAAAGTCGATGCCTTGTCCATTATTGTGCACCGGGATATAAGCCAGAACAGAGGCCGGGATCTGGTCGAAAAAATGAAAGACCTGATTCCAAGGCAAATGTACGAAGTGGCGATTCAGGCCGCTATCGGTTCAAAAATCATCGCCCGTTCCACGGTCAAGGCCATGCGTAAAAATGTGACCGCGAAATGTTATGGTGGCGATATTACCCGTAAGAAAAAACTGCTCGAAAAACAAAAAGCCGGTAAAAAAAGAATGAAACAGGTGGGAAAAATTGAAATTCCACAGGAAGCGTTTTTGGCAGTGTTACAAGTCAACAAAGAATAACTCCTTTTGGCTTAACTTTTTATAAATTTCCCATTTCACACAAACGATAATTATGGATTTCGATTTTTCTTTTTTTCTGGTGCTTGCCACGCTGGTGACAGGTCTGGTTTGGGGCGGTTATTTAGTTTTCCTTAAATATTCCACAGATGTATCCGCTCCCGCTCAAGAACCGATTCTTGTCGAGTATGCCCGTTCGTTTTTCCCCATTGTCCTGATTGTTCTGCTGCTCAGATCATTTCTGGTCGAACCGTTCCGGATTCCTTCGGGGTCGATGATGCCGACCCTGCTGATCGGTGATTTTATATTGGTCAATAAATTCACTTACGGTATTCGTTTGCCTGTTCTGAACACCAAGATTGTCGAGCTGAATGAGCCTTTACGCGGCGATATTGTCGTGTTCCGTTATCCCAAAGAACCCTCGGTCGATTACATCAAGCGTGTCGTGGGGCTGCCGGGCGACCGGGTGGCGTATTATGATAAAAAGATTTACATCAACGGTAAACCGGCCAAGCAGGTTTCATCAGGCCTTTATCAAGGTGTCGGTGAAGGCGAAAGCATGACCGGAACAGAGCGCTTTATTGAAAATCTGGCGGGTGTCGAACACAGCATCCTCATCAAAAACGGCGCGCCTTCCGTGGAAGGTGTTTTTGTCGTACCGGAAGGCCATTATTTTGTGATGGGCGATAATCGCGACAATAGTAATGACAGTCGATATTGGGGTACTGTTCCCGAACAGAATTTAGTGGGTAGAGCCTTTTTCATCTGGATGAGTTGGGATTGGCAAAATAAAGGCATCGGGTTTGATCGCATTGGCACTGTGCTTAAATAAGCTAAACTTAGGGGGGATGTTCACGCAAAAAATGCGCTTCGGGATTTTTCCCGGCGGAAATGATTCGGCGTGTTTCGTGGTGAATAGCCAGAGTATTATCATTTTATGTTATTTATTTATCGGAGCCGACCATGAGTTCAAAGCTTAACCGCCAGCAAGGCATTACTTTAATATCGTTGATCTTTATTCTCGGGGTTATCGCTTTTTTTACTTTGCTGGTGCTGAAAATCGGCCCCATTTATCTGGATCACAGTAAAGTGACCAATGCCTTGGCAGCTTTGGAACAAACCCCTGATCTTGAAACCCAGGACAAAAACCAGATTTGGAGTTCCCTGGATAAACGCTTTAATTTGAACTATGTCTACGATGTAACCAAAAATGATGTCAAAATTTCCAAACGCGGCAACTATGTAAAAGTGGAAATAGAATACGAGGTCGTCAAAAAAATAGCGGGTAATCTGAGCGTGCTCGTCGAATTTCACGATATGATTGAAGTGGGGGCTGAGTGATAAAAGGCCCTGATAAACTGTGTAAAAAACTGGGACTGGCGTTTAAAAATCCGCAATTATTCAGCATGGCGCTGACGCATCGCAGCATGGGCGCGCGCAATAATGAGCGTCTGGAGTTTCTGGGCGATTCGATACTGGGTTTTGTCGTTGCCGAAAAACTGCATGATATGTTTCCCGAAGCCAGCGAAGGTGTTTTAAGTCGGCTAAGGGCCAATCTGGTCAATCAAGGCGTACTGGCGGATTTGGCCCGAAAGCATAATATCGGCGATTACCTGATATTGGGCGCCGGAGAGTTGAAAAGCGGAGGTTATCGACGGGATTCCATCTTATCCGATGCGGTTGAGGCGATTATCGGTGCTTTGTTCAAAGACCAGGGCATAGAAACCTGTCGACAATGGGTTCTGGATTTATTTCGTGACAAATTTGAAAGCCTGACTTTGGACAATTGGCAAAAAGACCCCAAAACGCAGTTGCAGGAATTACTGCAAGCGAAACGGCTGGATTTACCCGAATACAGTTTGATAACCATGTCCGGCTTGCTGCATGAACAGACTTTTAAAGTCAAATGCACGATTGCCTTGACCGATAAATGTGCGATAGGCAAAGGCGTGTCACGCAAAAGGGCTGAGCAGGATGCCGCCGAGCAAATGTTGGGTTTACTGAAAGGAGAAAAATAATGCATTGTGGCTATGTCGCATTGATTGGTCGGCCCAATGTGGGTAAATCAACGTTGATGAATCATCTGTTGGGGCAAAAAATCAGTATTACCTCAAGAAAGCCCCAAACCACGCGGCATCGGATTCTGGGCATCAATACCACCGAGGCGGGTCAGGCCATTTATATGGACACGCCGGGGATGCATGATAATGAAAAGCGCGCACTCAACCGTTATCTGAACAGAACGGCCGACACTACCCTGGCGGGCGTCGATGTCGTCGTTTGGCTGATCGATGGCCTGTTCTGGCACGAATACGACGCGGCTATTTTCAAGAAACTCGAACAGGCGGGACTCCCTGTTATTCTGGCCGTAAACAAAATCGACAAAGTCAAGGACAAGGATACGATTCTGGCTTTTTTTGCCGACGCCCGGAAACGTTATCCGTTTGCGCACATGATTCCGGTATCGGCGTTGAAAAAAACCAATCTGGATTTGCTCGAAAATTTGATTATGAAGCTTTTGCCGGAAGCTGCGCCCATTTATCCTGCCGACCAGATCACCGATCGTCCCGAACGTTTTTTGTGCGCTGAAATTATCCGCGAAAAGCTGACCCGGCGTCTTGGAGATGAATTACCTTACGCCTTGGCAGTGGAAATCGAGCGTTACGAGGAACAACCTACTTTGTCAAAAATCTATGCCATTATTTGGGTTGAACGCAGCTCTCAAAAAAGCATTGTCATCGGAAAAGACGGGGAAATGCTCAAAAAAGTGGGCTCGGAAGCCCGGCATGACATGGAAAAACTGCTCGATCAGAAAGTCTATTTACAACTATGGGTCAAAATCAAACAAGGCTGGTCCGATAACGAGCGTGCCTTGCAGAGTCTTGGCTTCAATGACTGAAATCTTGTAGAAGGGGATTCTGCGGCGCTTTGGTCAAACGCTAATGCAAAAGAAACCATGGAAACAAGCGTGTATTTACAGCCGGGCTATATATTGCAGCATCGGCCTTATCGGGAAAGCAGTCTCATTATCGAAGTGTTGACCCGGGATTTTGGCAAAATTTCGATTCTGGCCAAGGGTGTGCGCAAGCCTAAATCAAAAGTCGCCGCGTTATTGCGTCCTTTCACTTTGCTGAGCCTGTCTTATTTGGGCCGTTCGGAGCTGAGAACCCTGACGCAAGTGGAGCTGGTTCAAACATCCCCGCCGCTGCCGGGTCTCGCGCTTTATTGCGGCTTTTACATTAATGAACTGACCGGCCATTTTCTGCATAAATACGATCCGCACCCCGAGGTTTTTCAGCTTTATCAGGCCTGCCTTGTGCAATTGTCGGAAAATTCGGCGATTGAACCGGTATTGCGAAATTTTGAACTCAATTTACTGGACAATGTTGGTTATGGTCTGTCGCTGGCTTTCGATGAGCAACACAGAAGGCCGGTATCGACCGCTAAAAAATATATTTTTAGCGCCGACAGCGGCCCGGTCGAAGCGCTGAACGGTACTGTCGCGGGACAAACGCTGCTGGCCCTGCATACCCGGACATTGATCGGTTCGGAAACCCTGGCCGGGGCCAAAAAACTGATGCGGGAGGTCATTGACTTTCATTTGCAGGGGAAACCTTTGAAAAGCCGGGCTGTCATCGCAAAAATAGCAGCCAGCCTTCAGTCGAAGGACACCCCAAGAGAGGTTGTCGGGACGGATGATTTGGCATGATATTTTTTTACGGTCTTAGCGTCGCGCAATCGGAAAATTTAATACATTGATGAACAGGGATAAGCGGAACATGAACCAACAGGACATTTTATTAGGCGTCAATATCGATCATATTGCTACGTTGCGACAAGTGCGGGGGACACGTTACCCAGAGCCTGTGCAGGCGGCTTTAATCGCCGAACAGGCAGGTGCCGACAGCATCACCGCGCATCTGCGCGAAGACCGCAGGCACATACAGGATCGGGATATTCATTTGCTTCAGGCCATGCTGCATACCCGCCTCAATCTGGAAATGGCGGTTACCGATGAAATGGTGGCTATAGCGATCAAAAGCAAACCGGCAGCTTGCTGCCTGGTTCCGGAAAAGCGTCAGGAGCTGACCACCGAAGGCGGTCTGGATGTTGCCGCCGACGCCGGGCGAATGCGTGAAATTTGTTCGCAATTGGAAGCTGCGGGCATAACGGCCTCACTGTTTATCGACCCGGAACCTGTGCAGATCGATGCGGCGGTGCTTGCGGGGGCGCCGGTGATCGAGCTGCATACGGGACGTTATGCCGATGCCGACAATGCCCGGGCGCAAGCCGAAGAGCTGGAACGTCTCCGGCAGGCGGCGGCGTATGCTCATGCTGCGGGTTTACAAGTCAATGCCGGACATGGCCTGAATTTTCATAATGTCGAAGCCATTTGTAAAATTCCCGAAATAACAGAGTTGAATATCGGCCACTCTCTCATTGCTCAAGCCGTTTTTTCAGGTTTGGCGCAAACCGTTGCCGACATGAAGCAAATAATGAAGCAGGCGCGATGGCAGAATCCGGCGATTCGATAAACATGAAGCTTGAATGTTATCAGTTGACTTCGGCGGGTGACCGGGAGGTCAATCAGGATGCGATGGCGCATAGCATAACGGATGATTATGGCTTGTTTATCGTCGCCGACGGTTTGGGTGGGCATCAGGCCGGTGAGAAAGCATCGCAATTTCTATGTCAGGGTATGTTGAAGTGGGCGGCAAAATACAGCCCGCAAATCAGGCAGCGTCCGCAGGCTGTTTTTTCCACCTGGGTCGATGCTGCAATCGGTGAAATGACGCGTTTGTTTGCCGCTGACAGTGCCGCGTCCGAAGCGCATACTACTTGTGCCATTTTATATGTGGATGCAAAAGTGGTGCTCACCGCGCATTGCGGTGATTCCAGAATATACCGGATGAATCCGGAGGAAATTCTCTGGCGCACTAAAGATCATTCAGTTCCTCAGCAATTGCTGGACAAGGGTGAAATTCAAGAGCATGAAATAGGTTCCCATCCCGAGCAAAACCGGTTGACCCGCAGCATCAATGTTTTAAAGCGCTATCCGGCGGAAATCAATCGCTATCCGCCGCCTGTTCCCGGAGAGACTTTTATTTTGTGCAGCGATGGTTTCTGGGAGCATGTCAAGCTGTCGGAATTTCTGGAGCTGGCTCAACTTTCCAGCGGTAAGGCCGAACTGGTAAAAAAGGCACGTTTGTCGGTATTGCGGGCGGGCGGGGGTAGTGACAATGTCACTGTGCAATGGGTGCGTTGTTTATAGCGGGTGCCGACTGGCGCTGGTGCCCGGTACTTATGAAATCAAATCCGCAATTTTAATCCCGCCTTAACATTAGCATAGGCCACAGCTACTACATTTGTTAAAGCTGGATTAATGAGTCGCCAGACCGTGTTTCTGAATACGGTAAAGCAAGGTATCTCTGGAAATTCCCAGTAGCTTGGCCGATTTGCTGCGGTTGCCTCTGGTGCGAGCCAAAGCCTGATGAATTAGATCCGCTTCCAGTTCATCGAGAGCAATACCTTCATTCGGAAGCGTAAAATTGGAAAGCGGTTGGGGTGCGGTTTTATGATGGCAAACGAGAAATTCGTGCGGCAAATTTTCCGGTTCAATGGTTTTGCCAGCCAATAAAATACTGAGTCTTTCGGTTAGATTTCGCAGTTCGCGGATATTACCCGGCCATGAATAGCGTATCATGACTTTAAGCGCCAGCTTGCCGAATTTGGGTGGTGTCATGGCGTAAATATCGGCAAATTGGGCTTGAAAATGCTTGATCAGGCTTTCAATGTCTTCTTTCCTGTCGGTCAGGGGCGGCAAATTCAGAGGCACCACATTCAGGCGAAAAAACAAATCGCGCCTGAATTCTCCGGCATCGATTTGTTTTTCCAAGTCCTGATTGGTGGCCGCGATTATCCTGACATCGACATGGTAAGGTTTGGTTTCACCCACCCGCATGCATTCGCCGGTTTCCAGGAAACGTAACAGCTTGCCCTGAATAGACAGAGGCAATGAATTGATCTCGTCAAGAAACAGTGTGCCGCCTTGAACGGATTGAAAAATACCTTCTTTATCCTGGCTCGCGCCCGTAAATGCACCTTTTTTATGACCGAACAGCTCCGACTCCACCAGACTTTCCGCCAAAGCGGCGCAATTCAAGGTAATGAAAGGCCGGTCTGCACGGTTACTGGTTTTTTGAATGGCGGTAGCGAGTACTTCCTTGCCGGTGCCGGTTTCACCGGTGATGAGTACGGTTACGTCGGTTACCGCGACCATTCTGGCGCTACGGACTAACGATTCAATGGTGGGAGATTTTCCGATTATAGTTTTGAAGTGATCCATGGAAGCTCCTTTTATTATCTTATATATGTTGCAAGCGCAAAGGATTGAGCCAAGGGAAGGCGGCCAACAATGCGATTATTATCATAAACAGGCCGACCGACTGTTTGAAATAGCGCAGTCTTGATAATCGGGTCAGTAATGAAGTCATTATACCGAGGCCTATCACAGCAGGCAAAGTTCCCAGGCCAAAAGCGAACATGGTCAGGCCGCTACGGATTATATCGCCGGTCGTCGCGGCCAAAGCCAAAGCGGCGTAGACAAGACCGCAAGGCAGCCAGCCCCAGATCATGCCAAAGAAAAAAGCTTGTGTCCGGGTTTGTACCGGAATGAGTCTGCGTCCGAGCGGTTCAATCAATTTCCAGAAACGCGCGCCCGCTTTTTCTATGTAAGCGAAACGCGGAAACCAGCCCGCCACATAGAGTCCGGCGCCGGTCATGATGGCTGCGGAAAGCAGTTGCAGCAAGCGGTGGCCGTGACCATCGCCAAAAGGCAGGCTGAGTAGGGCTTCCAGCATCCCAGCCAGAGCTCCTGCCAGCGCATAGCTCACGATGCGGCCTATGTTATAGTTAAGAACGAAGGGAAAAAGCAATGCTTTTCGGTTTCGAATTTCGGGCTTTAAGCTTAGTGTCAATGTCCCTATGATCGACCCGCACATACTGATGCAGTGCAGGCTACTGAATAATCCCATCGCAAACGCGACAAGGTAAGAAGCATTAAAGGCAAGATGAAATTCCATAGGCGGCAAAGATTACCACATATCCCGGCAAAGTTGTCGGCCGAATTAATTTTTTATAACTTTTGAGCTCTGGAAATGGAATGTGTCTTGAATTAAAGAGCTGATGGTTTTATCAGGATTGGGTTACAACTGAAGTTCGTCGGTTTCCAGTAGGGTATTGGGGTGAACGACGGGGCTCGAACCCGCGACAACCGGAATCACAATTAGGCCTGTTTTATATATTAATCACTGGCTTAATCAACTCACTTGTCATCATTAGCTTAAGACAGGCCCTTGATTCTAAAGAAGTTTCATTTTATTTGTCATCAGAATTTTGAGGCCAAATCGAGCTATTGACGGCCCCCAAAAAATCAAAATTTGATCAAAAGTATTGATCGGTCTCGAAGCTGTTGACTTCAGATGGCGTTCTCTTCATTTGATGGTTGATCAAGGCCCTTTGACACTCAGCACAAAAGGGGCCGACGGTTTAGACGCTATAAATGAATTCTCAGTCAGGTTCAGCCAATATTTCCCGAACCGTCTCTAACGTCATCATCAAGGTCATTGCTTGCAAAGGTGACTCCACAAATCCCTGTGAAAGATAAAATTGTTTGGCTTGTTCGGACAGAGCATGAACCAACATAGCCGATACTCCCGCATCCCCCGAGACGTTGACTGCCCGTATCATTGCGTCGCGCAACAGTGCTTTGCCAATCCCCTGGTTATGATAACGCTTGTCGACAGCCAGTCGACCGAGCAGCAAGACCGGCAAAGGATTGGGCATGTTACGTCTCATGGCTTTGGGCGAAGCCTCATGACTGATTGCACCGGCAGACAGGCAGTAGTAAGCAACGACGTCCACGCCAGCAATTACTACAAAGCAACGGGAAGCCCCTGCCCTATGGTTTTTGAGCGCACGTTTTTTTAGCCAATCATTCAGAGACATATCCCCGCAATCAAAATCCACCAACCGATGATCTGACGTGATCGGTTCTGGGGGCGACAGTTCTAGGAGCCTGTCGGACAATAAAAATTGGCGGCCTAACTTTTAGTGGAGTCGCCCTTCTCGGGAAGTCGAATCCGCATTCAAAACGATTGCCGAGCG
>PGZD01000132.1 GCA_002843155.1 Gammaproteobacteria bacterium HGW-Gammaproteobacteria-3 | reverse complement strand
AGCAAAAAATCTGTAGTGCCAACCGACAGTAGTTAAAATTTTTAACTGATTGAAATGGCGGGGAACTTCGTTATTAGGTGACGAAGTTGGGTTAAGGCTAGCGGCTTTGGAAATCAAGGACGAGCGACTGCTATGCGGGTAAAAACGAACACCGAAACTTTAGTATCAATAAGTTAACTGCAAGCGTAAAGTGTAGCTATTGACATCATCAGGATCTCCGCCGTTCGCTTTTGTAACAGCCGGGTTACTGATATCAAACGCCCTGATGTAATCGGCCATCAGGCGGAAATTGTCATTGAAATACCAATTCAAAGCAACCGTGGCATTGGATATCTTGCCGCCTTTAAAGGCTCCATCGTCCAGATTGACCGCAGAATAACGCGTCGCCAGCTCCCAAGCGCCCCATCCGCCATTTTTCAAACTGAAATTTCTTTCGGGACTGACTTTATAAAATTTGCCGTGCTTGTATTTTCGCGATTCGCCGGTGAGAGTCCAGGCGGCATCGACATACCAGCCTTCCAACTGAAGGGTACCGTTGTTGCCGTTGTCAAATGCAGCCCCGTTTTGATCTTGCTCAATCCACATCCGGGTATATTCGGCGCCAACCGAAAACGGACCGTATATGCCTCCCGCTTCCGCGCCGACCATTTTAATATTGTCCACATCCTCAACATCTATATCTATATCTATCAAATCGAGGTTAGACATATTAGTGGTTTCATATTTGAAGTTTAGCCCTTTTGCCCTCGACACATCGCCGCTATCATCGGGCACACGGTAGTTCCCGGCGGCGCCGAAATACAGCACTTTGGTCGCCTCTTCAATCGGCGCGATAGCGGCGCGGCCCGAAATACCCCAGCCTTCATCACCGGCATTATTGACTTCCGTACCGGAAGTTCTGGCCGGCGTAATCGAATTGCCATAAACACCCAGCCCTGCGTAATAGCCTCTTTCGGCGGTGCTTTGAAAATTCAGACCAATGGCGCGATCGACCACCGGAGCGTTTAACACATTCATCAAGGAGCGTTCGGTAAACATCAGATCGTTGGAACTTTCCTGTAATTCACGGCTGAAATTTTGTTTTTGCTGGCCGGCGGTAATATTCATAAAATCCAGGCCGGTATATTTAATATATAGATCTTTCATCCTGACATTGTCATTAGCAAAATCGGCTTGGGTCCTAAAATTCCAGTCCTGATAGAAAGTACCTTCAAAAAGTATCCGCGCACGGCGTATTTCGGTACCGTCATTGGCTTCTTCCGGCGTTGTCGTACCGGCTTTGACAAACTGATCATTGTCGGAGAAATTCGCATCGGCATGAATACGTCCGCCCAGTCTGAATTTGAAATTTTTATCCTGGGTTTCAAATTGCAAGCCTTTTTTGTCCATCTTGACCTGAACGGCATCAGGGCCTGAAGCAGCCATCGCCTGTTTTTGCAAGGCTTTAATTTCCTCGTCTTTTGTCGCCAGGTTTTGACGAATGGCTTTAATTTCCTCTTTATTCAAGGTCTCTGCGGTATCCGCCGCAGCTTTTTCGACCTTTTCAAAATTACCCAGCAACTGCCTATGCGGGCCGGGTTCTGCATAAATCTGTTTTGTTTGGGTATCGACATACAGCTCCAAAGCGGACGCGATAGGTGATGCGCTGACACCTAATGTGGCGGCAACGGTTAACCCAACTTCGTCACCTAATAACGAAGTTCCCCGCCATTTCAATCAGTTAAAAATTTTAACTACTGTCGGTTGGCACTACGGATTTTTTGCTGTT
>PGZD01000011.1 GCA_002843155.1 Gammaproteobacteria bacterium HGW-Gammaproteobacteria-3 | reverse complement strand
GCCATCATGCCCAGGTTTCTCATCGCTGCGGCGAACACGCCACCCATGCCAGGGCGGTTGCTCAAATTAGCTGAGGCTTATGGGTAATCAGGTAAGTTTATTAATGAGCTTTATCACCATAAAAATGGCAAAAGCGATAATAGTAAAATCAACCACTGTCTGGATAAAATTGCCATAGTTAAGTGTTACAGCAGGCACATCACCAACGGCTTCTTTTAGAGTGACGCCAAGTTTGGTAAAGTCTACGCCGCCTACCAGCACACCAATCGGTGGCATGATCAAATCAGCAACCAAAGAGGCAATAATTTTGCCAAAAGAGGCGCCAATAACGATACCTACAGCCATATCAACGGCATTGCCTTGGACGGCAAATTCTTTAAATTCTTTCAAAATACTCATATTTGATATCTCTTGAATTCATATAATAAATGCAAAACCTCTTAATAAGGCTAGATGGTATAGTTTCCGGCTACCAAAACAAAAAACTAAAGAAGTGTCCAATGACAACATTCAACCCTCTAACTCAAGAAGAAATATACCATATCTACATAATGCATAAGAAAAAAGTTACCCTGGAAGAGGGTAATGGTTGCCAGATGGCGGCAATGACCATTGCCGGGATCCAACAACGCTTAATGGAAGTCATGGGCGAATTCACCAAACCATTTCATGTCATAAAAGCCGCAAACATGACTCAAAACGCTACTACCACACCAAATCGTCGGGTATTTGAAATTCAGCGTAGGCGTCACTTTCTTGCCCTACTTCATGAGGTGGGTTCAGTAACACAATAAAACATGTCGCGCGTTCCTCTATTTTCCGGGCAATTGCCGCAGGTATTAGCTCATAGCTTTGCTTGAATTTGGCGATCGCCAATTTGCCTTGAATAAGCTGTCCCCGATTATCCTGACTCACATGAACCGTTTTAACGGTGGTGTTATCGGTAAAATTATATTGACTGCCATGCTCATAGTCCTGTGCCAGTTTGTTCTGCTCGATCAACTGCCGGATTTGCGCCACCTTTTGCTTTTTCTCCAAGGCATCCTGGCGCTGCTGATTTAACAGCCGGTCTTTTTCGGCTTTTTCCATTTTGGCAATTTCAACCAACACTTTAGCTTCGTCAGTAGCGCCGGTTTGCCGTTGCTGTTTGGCCTGTTTGCGTTTTTGGGTTTTGGCCGTCTTGACTTTTGCGCTACTGGCCAGACCTGATTTAAGTAATTGCTCTTGTAATGATTGTGCCATTTTAAAAACCTATTCTACCGTGACCGATTTGGCAAGATTTCGGGGTTGATCGACATCCGTTCCTTTAAGCACGGCTACATGATAGGCCAATAATTGTAAAGGAATGGTGTAAACGATGGGCGATATTTCATTGGCTACCGAAGGCATTGCAATAATCTGAACGTTATCTTCGGTTTTAGTAGTGAGCGTCTCATCCATGAAAACATACAATTGGCCGCCGCGCGCGCTGACTTCCTGGATGTTGGATTTGAGCTTTTCCAGCAAACTGTTATTGGGCGCAACGGTAACAACCGGCATGTCGGCATCGATCAGCGCCAAAGGGCCGTGTTTGAGTTCACCGGCCGGATAGGCTTCGGCGTGGATATATGAGATTTCCTTTAATTTCAGCGCGCCTTCCAGTGCAATGGGGTAATGGCTGCCCCGTCCTAAAAACAGGGCATGTTGTTTTTCTGAAAACTGCTCGGCCAGTTGTTTGATGGGGTCATTTAAATGCAGCACCTGTTCAATTTTTCCGGGCAGCCCGAATAATTCAGCCGTGATTTTCTGCTCGCGTTCAGGGCTCAAACCAAAGCGCCTGCCGATGGCCATGACCAACAGCATTAGCGTAACCAGTTGCGTGGTAAAGGCTTTGGTCGAGGCGACGCCGATTTCAGGGCCGGCGCGCGTCATCATCACCAAATCCGACTCTCTGACCAATGAGCTTTCCGGGGCATTACAAATCGTCAAGGAATGCCGGGCACCAAGCTTTTTTGCTTCCTGCAATGCCGCCAGCGTATCCGCCGTTTCGCCGGACTGGGAAATGGTGACGATTAAAGTATCGGGGGCAATCAAGGGTTGCCGGTATCTGAACTCGCTGGCTACTTCAACATTACAAGGCACGCGCGCCAGTTTTTCAAACCAGTAACGCGCCACTAATCCGGCATGATAACTGGTGCCGCAAGCAAGAATCTGTATCGCCTTGATGTGATCGAACACCGCCGCCGCATTGTGCCCGAAGGCGTTTTCCTGAAGCCGGTTTGCAATGAATCGGCCTTCCAGTGCTTCCGATAGCGCCCAGGGCTGGTCATAAATTTCTTTCAGCATAAAATGCCGATAGGCGCCTTTGTCGGCGGCGTCGGCTTTTAATTGGCTTTCCTTGACCGGCCGTTCGGCAATAGCGCCGTCTTTATCATAAATAAACAACGCTTCGATCGATAATTGCGCGGTATCACCTTCTTCCAGAAAAATAAAGCGCTGCGTGACCGGCAGTAGCGCGGCGACATCGGAAGCGATGAAGTATTCGCCGATGCCGACACCGATGACCAAGGGACTGCCTTTTCTGCAGACCACCAGATGCTCGGGGGCATCCGGGCTGATGACGGCCAGCGCGTAAGCGCCTTCAAGCTTTTTCAGGGCTTGCCTGACGGCGTCCAGCAAAGAGCCACCCGGTGACAAATTGGCGTATATTTCATTGACGATGACTTCCGTATCGGTTTCCGAGGTGAATTCATAGCCCTTATCACGCTGCTCGGTTCTTAGTTGTTCGTGATTTTCGATGATGCCGTTATGCACTACCGCGACTTTGTCCCGGCACATATGGGGATGGGCATTGGCGGTGCTGGGTTTGCCGTGTGTCGCCCAGCGGGTATGCGCTATGCCGATACTGCCTTGCAGAGGTTCCTGGATGAGCTGCGCTTCCAGGGCTTTCACTTTTCCCACTGCGCGATGCCTGCGCAGCCCTGCGTTTTCCAGCACGGCCAGGCCGGCCGAATCGTAGCCCCGGTATTCGAGCCGTTTTAAACCTTCGAGTAAAATGGGAACTACATTGCGCTGGGCAACTGCCCCGACGATTCCGCACATATCATTTCTCCTTTTTTACCGGCCTTTGCCATGTCGCAATACTGATCTGCCGCGCGCGCGCGAGTGTCAACTGGTCTTGCGGTGTATTTTGGGTAATGGTGGAACCTGCGCCTATAGTGGCGTTTTTGCCGATGGTAACCGGGGCCACCAATTGGGAATTAGAACCAATAAAAACATCATCCTCGATGATGGTTTGAAATTTATTGACGCCATCATAATTGCAAGTAATAGTACCCGCACCAATATTGACGCGACTGCCGATAATGCTATCGCCGATATAGCTCAAATGGTTAACTTTACTGCCTTCGGCCACGGTCGATTTTTTGATTTCGACAAAATTACCCACATGCACATTTTCCGCGAGTTTCGCTTCCGGCCTTAACCGGGCGAAAGGCCCGACCCGGCAGCCTTGCCCGATTTCGGCTTCTTCGATAATGCTGTTGGGAAGAATAGTCACATGATCTGCGATAACAGAATTTCTGATGACGGTATTGGCGCCGATGCTGACATGATTGCCGATGTTGATGTTACCTTCCAGAATGACATTCACGTCGATGTCAATATCATAGCCCAAATGCTCGATTTCGCCCCTGACATCGAAGCGGGCCGGATCCATCAAAGTAACGCCGCGTACCATGAAATGTCTGGCCTGCCCGGCTTGAAACACGCGCTCCAGATGCGCCAATTGCATCCTGTCATTGACGCCCAAGACTTCATCTTCATTATCCGGCTGCGAAGTGATAACTTTAACACCTTCGTTAACGGCCATCGCTATCACGTCGGTTAGATAAAATTCCTTTTGCGCGTTATTGTTTTCCAGCCGCGCCAGCCAATTTTTCAACAGGCCGCCATTGACCGCCATAATGCCGGTATTGACTTCTTTAATCAGTAATTGCTCAGCTGTGGCGTCTTTTTGTTCGACAATTTTGCTGACTTGTTGATGCTCGTCGCGGACGATACGGCCATAACCGCTCGGTTCTTCTAACGTAACCGTCAATAAGGCCAGGGCATCGACCGCATTTTCGACCAACGCCTGCACCGTTTTCAGTTTCAACAGCGGCACATCGCCGTACAAAATCAGCACAGTGGTATCGTCGGCCAGAAATTCGCTGACTTGTTGCACCGCATGTCCCGTACCCAGTTGTTGTGTTTGTTCGATCCACTGCGCATCAAGATGCTTAAGATTTGTCCTGACCTGCTCGCCGCCATGACCGTAAACAATTTTAATGTCATTATTGCCAAGACCCGAACTCATGCTGTGCACATGTTCGAGCAAGCTTTTACCCGCGATGCAATGCAGTATTTTCGGTTTATCCGAACGCATTCGGGTGCCTTTACCCGCCGCCAAAATAATCGTTGTTAATTTCATCTTTTCTTTCCGATAAACAAAAAAGCCCGACAACGTTATACGTTATCGGGCTTGTTCGAAACTTTACGTCATGAAAACTCAACCGCCGCGCTTTCTGAGCCGGTCGAGGGTCCGTAATTGCATCACCGCCTGAATCAATTGCGCTTGCGCCGTAGCATAATCGATTTTGTTGGTTTTATCGGCCAGAGCTTGTTCCGCTTTGGCTTTGGCTTCCAGCACCGCCGCCTCATCGATATCTTTGGCTCTGATCGCGGTATCGGCCAGTATGGTCACCAGATGCGGCTGGACTTCCAGAATGCCTCCCGATACAAAAAACGGATGACTTTCACTGTCGCTTATTTTGACCCTGACTTCACCGGGTCTCAGTTTGGTGATAAAAGGAGCATGACGCGGCGCAATACCCACTTCGCCCAGTTCAGCCGGTGCAAACACCATTTCCGCCAATCCGGAATAAAGCTCTGCCTCCGCGCTGACGATGTCCACATGTATAGTCATTGTCATCTCTTCTTTACCTTAAATTAACTTTTTTTCATCGCCTTGGCTTTTTCCAGCGCTTCATCGATAGTGCCGACCATATAAAAAGCCTGTTCCGGAATATGATCGTACTCACCGTCAATGATTCCTTTGAAGCCCGCGATGGTGTCTTTCAAAGACACATACTTACCGGGCGAGCCCGTGAAAACTTCGGCGACAAAGAACGGCTGTGACAAAAAGCGCTGGATTTTACGGGCTCTCGATACCGTCAGCTTATCTTCTTCCGACAGCTCATCCATACCCAGAATCGCGATAATGTCACGCAGTTCTTTGTAACGCTGCAAAGTACCCTGAACGCTTCGGGCGACATTGTAATGTTCCTGACCGATAACCAGCGGGTCCAACTGGCGGCTGGTTGAATCCAGAGGATCGATCGCAGGATAGATACCCAGCTCGGCAATTTGCCGCGACAGTACCACCGTGGCATCCAAATGCGCGAAAGTTGTCGCCGGGGACGGGTCGGTCAAGTCATCAGCCGGTACATAAACGGCCTGGATCGAAGTGATGGAACCGGTTTTAGTCGAAGTGATACGTTCCTGCAATACCCCCATTTCTTCAGCCAGGTTGGGCTGATAACCCACCGCCGAAGGCATTCGGCCTAACAAAGCCGAAACCTCGGTGCCCGCCAGCGTATAACGGTAAATATTATCGACAAAGAACAGGACATCACGGCCCTCATCGCGGAAAAACTCGGCCATGGTCAAGCCGGTCAGGGCAACGCGCAACCTGTTGCCGGGCGGCTCGTTCATTTGTCCGTACACCAGGGATACTTTATCGATGACGTTGGAATCGGTCATTTCGTGATAGAAGTCGTTACCCTCGCGAGTTCTTTCACCGACACCCGCAAACACCGAGTAACCGCTGTGCTCGATGGCGATGTTACGGATCAACTCCATCATGTTGACGGTTTTACCCACGCCGGCACCGCCGAACAAGCCGACTTTACCGCCTTTGGCGAAAGGACAAACCAGATCGATGACTTTAATGCCGGTTTCGAGCAAATCGTTGGATGCAGCCTGTTGATCGTAGCTTGGCGCCGCACGGTGTATGCCCCATTTTTCCTGCTCGCCGATCGGCCCTTTCTCATCGATAGGTTCGCCCAGGACATTCATGATCCGGCCTAAGGTTTCCTTACCGACCGGCACTGAAATGGGCTGCCCGCTATTGCCGACGTCAAGGCCGCGACTCAAGCCGTCGGTTGAACCCATCGCAATGGTTCTGACCACACCGTCACCCAATTGCTGCTGCACTTCCAGCACGATGTTTTTATCGTGTACATTCAACGCATCATAGACTTTTGGCAAATTTTCGCGTGAAAACTCCACATCGACCACCGCGCCAATAATCTGAACGATTTTACCCAAACTCATTTTTCGTCCTCTTTAATTCATTAATTCGTTAAGCACCTTGGAAACGTGCATTTTATGGCTTGTCCGACTTTTGCGTTGTCCAAATTATTTTATGCACATTCCTTAAACAGCAGCGGCACCGGCTACAATTTCCGATATTTCCTGAGTGATTGCCGCTTGCCTTGCCTTGTTATAAACAAGTTGTAATTCACCAATGAGATTACCGGCATTATCCGAGGCACTTTTCATTGCGACCATCCGTGCCGCCTGTTCACAGGCGTTATTTTCGACCAGGCCCTGATAAACAATGGATTCGATATAGCGAGTCAACAAATTATCAAGAACGTCCTTGGCATCGGGTTCGTAAATATAATCCCAATGGCCGGTCAAGTCGTGTTCAATTTCATCGGCCATAACGGGCAACAGTTTCTGGATACCGGGTTTTTGGACCATGGTATTTTCAAACTCGTTGTAAACCACATACAACTCGTCGATACGTTTTTCATCAAACGCATCCAGCATGATTTTGATGATGCCGACTATATCGCTCAAATGCGGCGTATCACCTAATTTGGAAATCTGGCCGACCAGATGGGTTGTTTGCAGATTACTGAAAAAACCGGCTCCCTTGGAGCCTATGGTACAAACATCGACATCAATATTCTCGTTTTGCCATTGCTTCAATTGCGCGAGCATTTTCCTGAATAAATTCGCATTCAAGCCGCCGCACAACCCCCGGTCGGAGGTCGCCACGATGATACCCACACGCTTGACTTCCCTGGCAATTAAATAGGGATGTTTGTACTCGGCTTTGGCATGGGCCAGATGTTTGATGATCTGGCCTATTTTTTTCGAGTAAGGCCGTGTTGCCTGCATTCTGTTTTGCGTTTTACGCATTTTACTTGCGGCCACCATCTCCATGGCCCGTGTGATCTTTTGAGTATTCTTGATACTCCCGATCTTGGTGCGTATTTCTTTACCAACCGCCATGTGAAGACCCTTTTACCAACTGTGCGTTTTAACGAAGTTTTCGATTGCCGCTTGTAGACCTTGTTTTATTTCATCCGAAAAATCGCCGGTGGCATTGATTTGATTGAGCAGATCCGATTTTTCAGTTTTCATGTACAACTGTAGAGCGGCTTCAAAATCGCGGACTTTGCCGACTTCGACAGTATCCAGAAAGCCTTCGTTGGCGGCAAACAATGAAACCGCCATTTGCGCGACCGACATCGGCGAATATTGATTTTGCTTCATCAGCTCGGTGACGCGCTGACCGCGCTCGATTTGTTTACGGGTACTTTCGTCCAGATCCGAGGCAAACTGGGCGAAGGCCGCCAATTCGCGATACTGGGCCAAATCGAGACGGATACCGCCTCCCAATTTTTTGATAATCTTGGTCTGCGCCGCGCCGCCTACACGAGAAACCGACAAACCTGCGTTTACCGCCGGTCTTATGCCGGCATTGAACAAGTCCGATTCCAGAAAAATCTGGCCGTCGGTGATTGAAATCACGTTGGTCGGTACGAATGCCGACACGTCACCGGCTTGCGTTTCGATAATGGGCAATGCCGTCAAAGAGCCGGTTTTACCTTTGACTTTACCGCCGGTCCGTTTTTCGACTTCGGCGGCATTGATCCTGGCCGCCCTTTCCAGCAGGCGGGAGTGCAAATAAAACACGTCACCCGGGTAAGCTTCGCGGCCTGGCGGACGGCGCAGCAACAGGGAAACCTGACGATAAGCCCAAGCTTGTTTGGTCAAGTCGTCATAGATGATTAAAGCATCCTCGCCGCGATCCCGGAAAAACTCACCCATCGTACACCCGGTGTAAGGCGCGATGAATTGCAGCGCTGCCGACTCGGACGCGGAAGCCACCACAACAATCGTGTGCTCCATCGCACCGTGCTCTTCCAGTTTGCGCACCACGTTGGCGACAGACGATCTTTTCTGGCCGATAGCGACATAAATACATTTAATGCCGGTACCTTTCTGATTGATGATAGCATCGACAGCGATAGCGGTTTTACCGGTTTGGCGGTCACCGATAATCAATTCACGCTGACCCCGTCCGACCGGAATCATGGCATCGATCGATTTCAGACCGATCTGTACCGGCTCATCGACGGATTGCCGAGCAATAACACCCGGAGCGATTTTTTCTATCGGCGAACTTTCATGTGTTTTGATTGCGCCTTTGCCATCGATAGGCTTGCCTAATGCATCCACGACCCGGCCCAGCAAAGCTTCACCGACCGGCACTTCCAGAATTCGACCGGTGCATTTTACCGTATCACCTTCGGAAATATGTTCATAAGGGCCTAACACGACCGCGCCGACCGAATCCCGTTCAAGGTTAAGCGCCATGCCGAAGGTATTCCCCGGAAACTCCAGCATTTCACCCTGCATGGCTTTGGAAAGGCCATGCACTCTTACGATTCCATCGGTGACACTGACCACGGTGCCTTCGGTATGACCTTCGACACTCAGGTCGAAATTCTCGATCTTCTGTTTAATCAGATCACTTATTTCAGCTGGGTTTAATTGCATGTTCTTGTTCTCATACTCACTGTAGGGCTTTTTGCATGTGTTGAAGCTGGCCTTTAATGGATCCGTCGATCACCGTGTCACCGGCGCGGACAACAATACCGCCGATTAAAGACCGCTCCACCTGTACTTTCAAGCGAACCTTCTTTTTTAGCGTATTTTCCAGGGTAGCCGTCAGGTTTTTCGTTTCATCCTTCGACAACGCGTAAGCACTGGCTACATCGACATCGGTATAACCTTCGTCTTGGGCGCGAAATTGCTCAAAAATAACAACAATGTGGCGGGCGACTTTCAGGCGTTTATTCTGAACCAGCACTTGCAAAAAATTTTTAGCTTCCTGGTCTACCTGATCATTACAGATGTCGAGCAGCAGATTCGTTAAGTCATTTTTTTTGATTTTGGGATTATCCGTCGCTGCTTTGATAATTTCGTCGTTTACCAGCGACGAGATAAACGCCAAAGCTTCCGACCACTTTGCCGACGAGCCGGTTTCCTTGGCGCGTTTAAATACCGCCTCAGCATAAGGTCTCGCCAATGTTGCCAGTTCACTCATTTGCTCAACCTAATTTATTGGAAACTTTGCTCAAGATTTCCTGATGCTTGGTTTTGTCGATTTCAGCACTTAAAATTTGCTCCGCCGCAGTCAGAGCCAACGCGGATACTTCCCTGCGCAAATTTTCTTTTACTTGCTGTAATTCCTGATCAATCTGGGCGCGCGCGGCAAGAGCCAGGCGTTCGCCTTCTTTTTTAGCGGCATCCTTGGATTCCTCGACAATTTCCCCTGCGCGTTTTTGCGCCAAATTGACGATATCGGCGGATTGTTCTTTGGCTTCCCTTAAAACTTTTTTAGCCCGTTTTTCGGCCAGTTCTATTTCTTCCTGACCTTTTTCAGCCGCCGCCAAACCTTCAGCAATTTTCTTTTTTCGTTCTTCCAGGGATTGAAACAGGGGCGGCCAAACGTACTTCATGGTAAACCATACCAGAAGCGCGAAGGTGATCATTTGACCGATCAGAGTAGCATTGATACTCACGATGCGTTCCTCTTATTTACTGTTGATAGGAGAGATGATTAACCACCGGCCGCGCTTTGTACCGCCGACAGAAAGGGATTAGCGAAAGTGAAGAACAGGGCCAGACCGACACCAATCATGGTTACCGCATCCAGAAGACCCGCAACCACAAACATTTTTACTTGCAGCATAGGCACCATTTCCGGCTGACGCGCGGCGCCTTCGAGAAACTTACCGCCCAACAGACCAAAACCAATAGCCGTTCCCAGCGCGCCCATGCCTAAGACCAGACCCACCGCGATAGCGGTCATACCTTGCACATCAGCAATTAAAGATGCAATTTCCACAGATACCTCCAAACGTAATATTAATAAAGTTTACAAAAATTAATGATCTTCGTGAGCCATGCTCAGATAGACAATGGTCAACACCATGAATATGAACGCTTGCAGCGTGATAATCAAAAGATGAAAAATAGCCCAGGGAAAACTCAATACCGGCTGCAAATACCAGGGCAGTAAGGCGATCAGGATAAAAATCAACTCGCCCGCATATAAATTACCGAATAACCGCAGTGCCAGGGAAATGGGTTTGGCCAATTCCTCAACCAGTTTCAGCAGCAGGTTAAAAGGCAACAGCCAGGGGCCAAAAGGCTGAAACATCAGCTCCTTGGCAAAACCCCAGGGACCTTTGATTTTTACGCTGTAGAAAATGATCAGGCAGAACACTGAAATGGACATCGCAAAAGTGGCATTGAGATCCGTGCTGGGCACGACTCTGAGATATTCGATACCCATCAATGCGCCGATGCCGGGCAGAATGTCAACCGGAAACAAATCCATGAAATTAAACAGAAACACCCAGCAAAAAATGGTCAACGCCAACGGAGCGATCAAAGCGCTTCTGCCATGAAAACTGTCCTTGACCTGGGTATCGACAAATTCGACCATCATCTCGGCAAAATTCTGCACCAGGCCCGGCACATCGGCTGTGGCTTTTTCCGCCGCCTGCTTGAAAAACCAGATAAACAAGCCACCTAACAACGCGGAGAAAAACAAGGTATCCAAATGTAAAGTCCAGAATCCTTCACCGGCGCTCAAAGATGTCAAATGATGCACAATATAGCCGGTCGCCCCTTCAGCAGCATGAACTTCAGCAGCCATTTCCCCTCTCTATAAAAATCAAAACAGTCAGCGCATCAATAACGCAAACCAAAAAACGGACAATGCCGCCATATAACCCGATAGCAGCGGTAAAATTTTTAGCTGTGGAACTTGAAAAATCAAAAAAAACAGGAGCGCTGTCAAAACCAGCTTTCCTGATTCCCCCGCGTAAAAAGAATTGACTATCTCTTTCGCGTTATTGTTTTTTGTTCTCTGGATACGCAAAGCGAAATACAGATTGGGCAAAAATGCTGTCAGCCCACCCAAAAAAGGCGACAATGCACTGCGCCAACCACCCGCTATTGCAAATCCGGCGACTACTATAGTTATTATCAGTATCTGCAAAGTCAAGACCTTACCGACAGTCGTATACCCCTCTTCTGCCACGCCCGACTCCAGACACTATAAGCTTGGGGATTATAACGGCGGAGCTTTATTAAATCAAGGAGCATTCAGACTGCTCCAAACCTCCAAAGCGCCCACTTGACACAAAACCGCTGCGTCACGATAGAAATCTTTTAACTGGATTAATCGTAACTGTAATGCTTGCGCAATGGCTTGACGACTTGCCAGTGACTGTCCAGACCTTCCGGAAAAACAATCAGGTCACCCGGCACGATCCGAACCGCTTCGCCACCCTTGGGCGTCACCAGAATTTCGCCTTCCAGAATATACGCCGTCTCCGTCTCATCAAAATCAATGGCAAACTCGGAGATTTCTTTTTCCCAAATATCCCAATCCGCCACTCCCAATTCCTGCAAACGCTCCTGGCTGGGATTATGTTCAATGGTGATCTGTGGCATGCAATGTCCTTAGGTTTCAAAATGATTAAACCGCCGATTGTAACATCATGAAACCCAACAAACACTCTGAAAAATACCGCTGACAGCTTAATGAACCTTTACGCTATGCAACAGCCTTCCGGTTTTGCCGCTTTTTGAATTTTCCGTACACTTAAACATCAAGGCTTCACATTTTTACAAAACCCCTTGTTTTAAACATTTTCAGGCTTATATTATCCAAACAAGTTTCATTATTGGCGAGAATTGACATGAGCTATCACCCAATCCGGTCTTTGTTTTTTTTAATGGCCCTGTTTTTCAATCCGGCACTACCGATCGCTCAGGCGGGTCTGCCCACCCAGGCCGATGGACAGTCGCTGCCATCGTTGGCACCGATGCTCGAACGCAGTATGCCGGCCGTTGTCAACATTTCCACATCGACCAATGTTCAGGTGCTGGACAATCCGCTATTGCAAGACCCTTTTTTCAGGCATTTTTTTCAACTGCCCAATCAGCCCAGACGACAGCAGAGAAACAGTTTGGGGTCGGGCGTAATCATCGATAGCAAACACGGTTATGTGCTGACCAATAATCACGTTATTGACAAAGCCGACAAAATTACCGTGACTTTGCAGGACGGGCGTCAGCTCAATGCCAAGCTGATTGGCACCGACCCGGAAGCCGATGTCGCCGTCATTCAGATTGCGGCCGACAATCTGACCGCCTTGCCGATTGCCGACTCGGATACATTGCGCGTGGGCGATTTTGTGATTGCCATCGGCAATCCGTTTGGCCTGGGCCAAACCGTCACTTCCGGCATTGTCAGTGCGCTGGGCCGTTCAGGCCTCGGCATTGAAGGCTATGAAGATTTCATTCAGACCGATGCATCCATTAATCCGGGCAATTCCGGCGGCGCGCTGGTCAATCTGCGCGGCGAATTTGTCGGCATGAATACCGCGATTCTGGCACCCAGCGGCGGCAATGTAGGCATCGGTTTCGCCATTCCGGCCAACATGGCATTGACTATCAAAGACGCTTTGGTCAAGCACGGCGAAGTGCGCCGGGGCTTATTGGGTGTCACCACGCAGGATTTGAACGCCGAACTGGTCAAGGCCTTTGGTCTTAAAAACAAGCATGGCGCCGTCATCAGTAAAATCGAAGGCAACTCGCCTGCCGCTCGCGCGGGACTTGAGCCAGGCGATATTATCGTAGGTGTCAACGGTCAAAAAATTAAAAACAGTTACGATATCCGTAATATTATCGGCCTGCTGCAAATCGGCGACACAGCCACTATTGATTTGTACCGAGGCGGTGAAAAAAAGCGCATTCAGGCGATTATCGGCAAGCCACAGCGGCCGTCCCTCGTCGGCAATAAAATACATCCGCGCCTGGCCGGAACTGTCTTGAGCACAACCCAGAAAAACCAGGTTGAAGGGGTGTTGTTCGAAAAAATTGACACTTCGTCCTATGCCTGGCGGGCGGGCCTGCGACCGGGCGATATTATCGTTTCAGCCAATCGTTACCGGATTCGTAATCTCGATGAATTGGTTCAGGTCGCCAATCCCAATGCGCCCATGCTGATCAATATTCAACGCGGCGAAGAAGCTTTTTTTCTGGTGTTGAAATAAAGCCCTAACGCCAGCAATTCTCAACTTGAAAACTAAAGAGGGGGCGGGGCTGGCGAGGATGTCGGCGACAGGGAAGCCGCCGTCAAGCCCCCATGAAAGGGTTTACGGCGCTCCTCGCCAGACACGCGCCGCTCCCGAAATACAGCGAAAACTCTCAAACTGAGAATTGCTACCCTAACGCAGCCCCTTACCCTTAAAGAGCACAAGTCCATGACGGAAAAACAATTCATCCCACTCAACATCGCTATCCTGACGGTTTCGGATAGCCGCACTGAAGTCAATGATATTTCCGGTCAAACCTTGGCGGAAAGAATCCGGCAAGCCGGTCACCGCGTACACGAAAAGCAAATCGTCCCGGACAATGGCTACCAAATCAAGGCGGCGCTATCGCAGTGGATTGCCGATGCCGCCGTCAATGCCGTCATCACCACCGGCGGCACCGGCGTGACCGGCCGGGACGGCACACCGGAAGCGGTAGCACCGTTACTGGATAAACAACTGGACGGCTTTGGCGAAGTTTTTCGGATGCTGTCTTATCAAAGCATCAAAACCTCGACGATACAGTCCCGCGCGCTGGCGGGCGTTGCCAATGCCACCTATATTTTTTGCTTGCCGGGTTCTTCCGGCGCCTGCCGTACCGCCTGGGATGAACTGATTAAAGAACAGTTGGATTACAGGACACAACCCTGTAATCTTGTGCAATTGATGCCGCGACTTCTGGAAAAATAATGCCCTCGGTGTTTTTATTTTTGGCCGCGCTCAGTGCTTTTACCGGTGTCGGCATGGGCGCTTTCGGCGCGCACGCTTTAAAAACGGTGTTGACGCCTGAATTATTGGCTGTCTACAAAACCGGCGTAGCCTATCAGATGTGGCATGCTTTAGGGTTGTTCGGCATTGCCGTGGCGCGCCATCATGCGCCTGATTCACGTCTGCTGAAATGGGCCGGTTGGCTGATGGTTATCGGCATTCTATTGTTTTCCGGCAGTTTGTATTTATTGACGTTGCTCGATACCAAGGAACTGGGCATGATCACGCCTTTCGGCGGCATGGCTTTTTTAATCGCCTGGCTACTGCTTGCCATTTTTGCCCTTAAACAGCCTGCCTGAGAATGTGTTTTAAAAGCCGCCTGCACAAAGTGCTTTTGCGCCGGCCCTTCACTCAACCTAACTTTGTCAAGTCGAATCCATGCGTGACGCCAACCCCCAAACGATTTATCTGAAAGATTACACGGCTCCCGAATACCTAATTCATGCCGCCGATCTGAATTTCACCCTGGACGATGATTGCACCCACGTTGTCGCCAAACTCACGATGAGCCGGAATCCTGCCTGTACCGCAGCAGGACAGGCACTTACCCTGATGGGGGAGAATCTGGAATTGCTCGGCGTCAGTGTCGATAGCGAATTATTGACGGACGAACAATACCGGCAAAGCACCGAAACATTGACCATCCACGAAGTGCCGCAGCAACGGCCATTCTGCGTCACCGTGGAAAATACCATCAACCCCAGGGCCAATACTGCGCTGGAAGGCTTGTACTTATCAGGACCCATGCTTTGCACCCAATGTGAGGCCGAAGGTTTCAGGAAAATCACTTATTTTCTGGACCGCCCCGACGTGATGAGCCGATTCACCACAACCTTGACCGGCGATAAGGACCGTTATCCGGTACTGCTGGCCAACGGCAATAAAATCGCCGACGGCGATTTGCCGGATAACCGGCACTGGGTCACCTGGGAAGACCCTTTTAACAAGCCGTGTTATCTGTTTGCCTTGGTCGCGGGGCAATTACACGCTATCAAAGATCGCTTCATCACGATGAACGGCCGGGAAATCAGCCTTCAGATTTTTGTCGAACGACACGATCTGGATAAATGCGGTCACGCCATGCAAGCGCTTAAAAACGCGATGATCTGGGACGAACAAGTCTATGGTCGCGAATACGATCTGGATTTGTACATGATTGTGGCGGTCAGTCATTTCAACATGGGCGCGATGGAAAACAAGGGTCTCAATATATTTAACACCAAATTTGTCCTGGCCCGCCCCGATACCGCGACCGATAGCGATTACGAACATATCGAAGGCGTCATCGGCCATGAATATTTTCATAACTGGACCGGTAACCGCATCACTTGCCGGGACTGGTTTCAGTTGAGCCTGAAAGAAGGCTTTACGGTATTCCGCGATCAGGAATTTACCGGCGACCGCACCTCCAAAGCGGTCAAGCGCATCGAAGACGTCAATATGCTGCGCACCCGTCAATTTGCCGAGGACGCAGGCCCCCTGGCGCATCCGGTTCGCCCCGACGCCTATATCGAAATCAACAACTTTTATACCTTGACGGTTTATGAAAAAGGCGCGGAAATCGTGCGCATGCTGCACACTCTGCTCGGCGCCGAAGGTTTCAGGCGGGGCAGCGATTTGTATTTCGAAAGGCATGACGGCCAGGCGGTGACATGCGACGATTTTGTCAACGCCATGGCGACGGCCAATGACATCGACCTGACGCAATTCAGGCGCTGGTATGCGCAAGCCGGAACACCGGTCATCAATGTCCGGTCACATTACGACACCTCCGCCCGGACGCTGACCTTGACACTCCGTCAGCATTGCCCGGCCACACCCGGGCAGCCTCACAAACTGCCTTTGCATATTCCGCTGAGACTGGGCTTGTTAAATCCGGACGGGACACCTGCCGCCTGCCGCTTGCAAGTCGGTCGGGCAGCGTTGGACGAAGTCGTTCTGGAATTGACCGAGCCTGAGCAAATCTTTGTTTTTGAAACCCTGCCTGAAGCCCCGGTGATTTCCATCCTGCGCGGCTTTTCCGCACCGGTCAAACTGGACATGCAACGCGGCCTGGATGAACTGGCGTTTTTATTGCGTCATGACAGTGACAGCTTCAATCGCTGGGAAGCCGGACAGCAATTGGCAAGCGCAGTCATCATGGTATTGCTCACCGACTGGCGTAAAGGCCTGGAACTGCGGGTCAATCCGGTGCTGATTGACGCTTTCGAACATCTGTTGACGCAGGAATGGCAGGATTTATCCTATTTTGCGCTGCTGCTGGGCCTGCCATCCGAAAGCTATCTGGCCGAACAGATGACCGTGATCGATGTCGAAGGCATTCATCACGCCCGGGAGAAATTGCTGTCGGTGCTGGCAGAATGCTTGCAACAACCCTTGAGCCAGCTTTATCAACGCTATCACCGGGATGAGTCGGGACAGTTCGATGCGGGCGCGATAGGCCGGCGACGCATCAAAAATACCTGTCTGGCTTATTTGAGCAAGCTGCAAAAACCTGAATATCAACAACTGGCCCACGCACAGTTCAAAACCGCCGGAAACATGACCGATCAAATGGCGGCCCTCAGTGCCATTGTCAACGACGATCATCCTGAAAAAGCGCGTTTTCTGGACGATTTTTACCGGCAATGGCAGGATGAAGCGCTGGTGATCGATAAATGGTTTACTTTGCAGGCTTGCGCCAGCACCCCGGATACCTTTACCACGGTAACGGCGCTGCTCGAACATCCGGCCTTCGATTTACGCAACCCCAACCGGGTGCGGGCATTGATCGGTGCTTTCAGCCAGGCCAATCCGCTGCATTTTCATGCCGCCAACGGCCAGGGTTATCGTTTTCTGAGTCATCACATTATCGCGTTAAACACACTCAATCCGCAGGTTGCCGCGCGTATACTCGGCGCCTTGACGCAATGGCGGCGTTACGATGAAAACAGACAGCAATTGATGAAAGCGGAACTGGAAAAAATCATGTCTACCGATGCCATTTCCAAAGATGTTTATGAAGTGGCGAGTAAAAGTTTGGTCTGATTTAGCCGGCAAATCATGAATCTACGGCGCATTATCTGGAATTCCAACTGGCTGTCGGATACGCAAAAAATCCAATGGTATCCGGCGTTTTGGCTGTTGCGGCTACGAGTGCTGGAGCTGCCTGCGGATTGGCGCACAATACGAATTATGCTGCCGCAAAGCTGGATAGCGAGCAATAGCGGCGGCAGTTTGTTCGGCGGTTTTCAGGCATGCCTGGCCGACCCTATTGCCGCCATGGCCTGTGTCAAGGTTTTTCCGGGTTATTCGGTCTGGACGCGGTCATTGCATCTGGATTTTATCCACGAAGGCTTGACCGATCTGGAGTTGCGCTTTACTTTGCAGCCGGAGCAGGAGGCGCACATAAGACAGGAATTGGCTGACAAAGGACGCAGCACGCCGCAGTTCGAATATGGTTTTTATCAGAGCGACGGCAGTTTGTGCACTTTGGTTAAAGCCCGTATCGCAATCCGGCCTCTGGGTTACAAAAAAACAAAAAATCGCAAAACTAACGACTGATGATGCCATGACGGGTGCTAGAATAACGCACAGTGAATACGACGGTTTTACTCGGCTTATACAAACTCAAATTAAAGTGAAAATTTCAATAAAATCACGCCAATGCTTCCATGCACTGGCTCATGAGCCTTTACTTATTGAAAACCAAAGCCCCTGAATCATGTTCAAACCAATAGTCTACTGAAGAGGAAGTTATGCGGATTTGGAAATACTTACCCGCGCTGATTGCCATCGCGGTGGTGCTTGTCATTGCTGTTTATGTGGCGTTCTATTTTATTTTTCTTGATCTCATTGTCGATTATTGGTGGTTTCAGACATTAAAATTTGAAGGCTATTTCTGGTTGAGACTGCTGTACCGGTTTTTCCTTTCCGGCGGCGTGACACTGGTTTTCTTTGCCATTTTCTTTTTTCATTTCTGGATCGCCTCGCGCTATCTGGGACTGAATCCGCGCGAAGACATTTTTATCCATCGTGAAAAGCGGCGCCAGTTTGAGCGATTTTCCGATATGTTCATGAACGGCTCGGTCAAAATCTATACCCCGCTGTCATTAGCGCTGGCCTTTGTCGTCGCGCTGCCGTTTTATGAGCAATGGGAAACCGCGTTGTTGTATTTTTTCGGCGGCTCGTCCGGCGTATCGGAACCGGTTTACGGACAGGATGTCGGTTTTTACCTGCTGTCTTACCCCATTTATCAATTGATCCAGCAAGAATTGCTGTACTCTGCCAGCATTTTATTCGTCATGGTGCTGCTATTGTACTGGTTGGAACATATGTTCGTGCCGAATCAGGCCAAAGAATTCCCCCTGGGCGCCAAAATTCATTTAGCCATTTTGATGGCTTTTGTCGTGTTGTTCGTGATTTGGGGGTTTTTATTGGAGCGTTTTGCCCTGCTCTACGTTAATACCCATGAACCGGTTTTTTATGGTCCCGGCTTTGTCGAAATCCGTTATCAATTACCGTTGATCTGGTTGTCGATAGTCGCTTTTCTAGCGATAGCCGTATCTTTCGGCATTTTCATTTTCTCGGAAAAACACCGCATCAAGGCACCCTTGATCATCTCCCTAGTCGCATTTGGGGCCGTACTCGGATTGCAAAAGGTACAGTTCATTCCGGATTTGTTAACGATGCTGATTGTCAAGCCCAACCCGGTCAAAGCTGAAAAACCGTTCATGCAGCATAATATCGTGGCGACTCTGGATGCTTATGCGTTAAAAAATATCAAGACGGTCGATTTTCCGGTGGTTCTGGATCCCACTTTGGATATCGAAGCCTGGAGTACGCAGCAGCGGTTTGAAAATATCCCGGTTTGGGATCGGGAATTTTTGGACGATGTTTACATGCAAATGCAAGGCATCAGGCCTTATTATCGATTTACAGGGGTGGACGAAGACCGCTATTTTCTGCATGACCATAGCCAGCAAGTAAATCTGGCGGCGCGGGAAATGAATATTTCCAGACTGCCGCTGGAAGCACAGAACTGGGAAAACACCCATTTGCGCTATATCCACGGCTACGGCGCCGTGATGACACCCGCCGCGCAGGATGCGGGCAATCCCATTACCTGGTATTTACGCGACTTGAATATGTATTCCGATGTCGGCATCAAAGTAAAAAATCCGGATATTTATTATGGTCAGGAACGTTATCGTTATGCCATTGCCCCTAATAATCTTGAAATCGTAGGTCTTTCCGGCACCGATCCAAGCCTGGGACAAAATTACCAGGGCGTCGGCGGCATACCCATTTCATCTTATTTCAGAAAATTACTGTTCGCGTTTTATTTTAAGGATGAAAAAATATTTTTTTCGACCAATATTTCCAACCGGAGCCGAATGTTGATCCACAGGAATATCATCGAAAGAATCAATAAACTCACGCCTTTCCTGCATCTGGATAAAGACCCTTATCTGGTCGTGACCGATGATAGGTTTTACTGGATACAGGATGCTTATACGCTATCCGACTGGTATCCTGTGTCAAAACCCGCTTCTGACGATTTTCTGGAAGGTTCGCAAACATTCAACTATATCCGCAACTCGGTGAAAATTGTGGTTGATGCCTTTGACGGTTCGACAAAATTCTATATCGCCGACCCTTCCGATGTTCTGATACAAGCCTATGACCGGGCTTATCCCGGCGTTTTCATGCCCATCGAGGAGGTGCCGGAAGCCCTGCAAAAACATTTGCGCTATCCGAGAGATCTCTATTATCTGCAGATGAAAGTTTACGCCAAATATCATCAGCAGACGCCGGAATTGTTTTATCAGCAGGCCGAAACCTGGGAATTTGCCAAAGCGCATGACAAAACTGTTTTACCTTATTTTTTGACAATGGATTTTGGTAACTGCAATGACCGGGAAGAATTTGTCATGATTAACCCGATGACGCCGGTTAACCGCGACAACCTGAGCATGATCGGCATAGCCGGCGTCATGGATAAAGAAAAATGTGACGACTCCTACCAGCCCGGCATCACCATTTACAAATTCCTGAAAGATGTCCAGGTCAACGGCCCGGCTCAGGTCGAAGCGCTGATCGACCAGGACCCTGAGATTTCCGAGCAAATATCGTTATGGGATCAGCACGGCTCCACGGTCGCGTTCGGGCGCATGGTCATCCTGCCCATGAAGCAGTCTATTCTGTATGTTCAGCCGATTTATCTTACCTCGACCAAAACCAAAATACCGGAACTGACCCGGGTGATCGTTTCTATCGGGAATCAAGTGGTGATGGACAAAACTTTGTGGTCAGCTTTCAGCAGGCTTAAAGAACGCTTTGCCCGGGGAGCGACCGGGGTATCGACTGCCGACACCGTGACCGAGACTGCTAACGGGCAAACAAAATGACAGGCACTATCAAAGCCATAAAGCTGGCTGGCGCAAATATCAGCGCGGGATCAACCCGCAGTGTCAATTAACGCAGCAGCATGTCGCATAAACTGTCTTCCAGATTGATGCGCAGCGCCAGACTTTCTCCCAGAATGGACAAGTCTTGTTGTAGCTCGTCTTTTATCAACTCTTGCGTAATGTTTTCATATTTATCATTGAAAGCGATAGCCGCATCGGTAGTTTTGGACAAATCCGGGTAGAGTTTCTCGGCGAGTGACAACACCGCGCTACGCCTTTCATTGCCCGCCAGCAAACGTTCATAAATGCCGAAATGCCCCAATGCGACATAATCAACTAATAACTGCGAAAACTCGATCAACTTGTCACGCACTTTTTGATTGGCCGAAAACGGGCCTAGCTCAGCAATTCGGCAATACATTTTCCAGACCTCATGCCTTTCCGTTTTGAGTTCTTTAATCAAATTCGAAGAATGTTGGCGCTTTTCAGTTTTAGGTTGCGTAGCGGTGGTCATGACAAGCTCCCGAAAAAAATCTGTCTAAAATTTAAGACAGATTTCAACATATTGCAACAATTTATTAATAAGTATAGAAAAGTTGATGAATATCTCGGTCATCATTCCCACTTTCAATCGTTGTGAAAGTTTGCGCCGAGCCCTGCTCAGCGTCATAGCGCAAAGCCATGCTGCGCGGGAAATCATCGTGATCGATGACGGATCCACCGATGCTACGGCAACCATGTTAAAGGCTGAATTTCCCGAAGTGGCTTATTATTTCCAAAATAATGGCGGCGTCAGTGCCGCGCGCAATGCCGGTATTACCCGCGCTAAAAGCACCTGGCTGGCTTTTTTGGACTCCGATGACGAATGGTTACCGGAAAAATTGGCGCATCAAGTCAAGCGACTAAACGCCAACCCGACACTAAAAGTGTGTCACACCGAAGAAATTTGGATTCGCCACGGACACCGTGTCAACGCGATGAAAAAACACGCCAAACCGGGCGGCTGGATTTTCCGGCAGTGCTTGCCTTTGTGCGCGATATCACCCTCATCCATCATGATTCACCGCGCGGTGTTTGACGCTGTTGGCTTGTTCGATACGGCTTTGCCTGCCTGCGAAGATTATGATTTGTGGCTTCGAATCAGTGCACGTTATCCTGTCGCCTGCATCGAAACACCGCAAATCATAAAATACGGCGGCCATGATGACCAGTTGTCACGCAAGCACTGGGGCATGGATCGCTTCAGGATTCAGGCTTTGCAAAACATTATCGAAAACGGCGCATTACAGACAGATGACCGTAGCGCGGCCATAGCCATGTTGTTGAAAAAAGCTTCGATTTACTCAAGCGGTTGTAAAAAACGCGGAAAAAATGCAGAAGCTGGGCATTACCTGGAACTGGTCGAACGCTATCAAGCAGATAGCCTGACACCAAAATAACACTGTGAACAAAAACCCTGAAATTTTTATCTATACGGCCTTGCCCTGCGAAGCCAAACCATTGATCGCTCGCTTGCGTTTAAAACGACTCGTTCAGATAAAACCTTTCGCTGTTTATTGCAATGAAACACTGTGCCTGACCGTTACCGGTGTCGGAAAAACCGCGATGGCGGCAGGCGTAGCTTACAGCCGGGCGCTGTTTGCCGGTATGGACACCCTGATCATGATTAATATCGGCGTGGCGGGTCATAAAACCGAGCCGGTTGGAACCGCTTTCATCGCACATAAAATTGCCGATGCCGAAACCGGCCGCAAATTTTATCCGGTATTGGCTTATTCGCCGCCCTGCCTTTCAGCGACAGTGGTAACGGCATCAAAGCCGCAATTGGACTACGCCCATGACTATTTGTGCGATATGGAAGCGTCGGCGTTTTATGAAACAGCCAGCCGCTTTGCAACGGGCGAACTGATTCAATGTCTGAAAATCGTTTCCGACAATCAATCGGCACCAGCCGAAGGTCTCGATGCCCGGCAAGTTACGGAGCTGATCGACTGCAATATCACCCAACTGATGCTAGTGATCGATGAGCTGACCCGACTGGCGGCACACATTGCGCCGCTGTCACCGGCTTGTTTCGATCGCCTTTGCCAGCACTACCGGTTTACCGCCAGTGAGCGAATGCAATTAAAAAATCTGCTGACACGCTGGCAGGCGTTGACCTGCCGACAACCTTTGCCGGCGGTAGACGGCATGACAACAGGCAAAGAAGTCCTGCGCTGGCTGGAGCGGGAAGTCAACGCTGTTGATGTGGTCTTGTAAGCATTTCAACGTTTGCGCAAGGCTTTGAAAGGCAGAGCCAATAACTGTAGAAACCCCAATTCGGATTGCTGTCTGAAAGGCTTTAAACCTATCATCATGGCCGTCTGACCGTCTTTGGGATTGTCCACATAAGTCCCAAACAGCCGATCCCAACAGGAAATCGAAAAGCCGTAATTACTGTCGGTTTCCGAACGCAATACAGAATGATGGATACGGTGCATATCGGGAGTGATGAACAACCAGCGCAATTTGCTATCGAAGCGGACAGGAATAGCAACATTGCTGTGATTGAAGGTCGCGGCGCCGTTCAGGATAATTTCAAAAGCGATAACCGCTTCCGGGACTGCGCCCAGCAAATAGATACAAACGATTTTATAGCCCATCGAAAGCAAAATTTCCAAAGGATGAAAGCGCACGGCAGTGGTGGCGTCGAAAGCCGGATCGGTATGATGGACTTGATGCAAGCGCCACAGCGGCGGCCATTTATGGGAAAAGACATGCTGCCAATAGATGGCAAAATCAAGCGCCAGCAGCGTTACGGTAAAGCCCAACCCATGCGGCAGAGCCAATCCGTTAAGCAGACCGAAGCCGCGTTCGCTTGCGTCAACGGCGCTCAAATACCCGGCGGCGCCGATGCTCAGGCGCATGATAATCATGTTGAACGCGGCAAGACCGATATTGACCGGCCAACGCTGCTTGCGCCCGACCAATAATTGTCGGCGCGGGCTGAGATATTCCCAGCCAATCATCATCAGAAAAATACCCAACGCGGTGGCCAAGCGGATAAAAGTTTCCAAAACAAAAAACCCAAATCAGACAAAACTCTCATCTTTTTACTCTAAAAACAGCATCGGCGCAAACCCTATCGCCTGGTGCCTGCCATTCCCAATTTGAAAACGAAATCAGGCGTGGGGTGGGGCTGAAGCGATAATTTCCGGTTTGGACATTGCCTCTGAAAACCTTGACTGAAACCGTTTGCTTGCGTTCAAATAGGCGCTTCGCAGCTCTCCCTATCAGCCATCATGCGTATCATCCCCCGATTCAGCGTTTATTTTTTAATCTGCTTTTTCCTTGTCGCTTGTTCGTCCGTAACAAATCCTGAAGAACAAAACCCGCCCCAAGTCAAAAATGTCATTCTAATTATTGGCGACGGCATGGGGCCGCAACAGGTCGGTTTGCTATTATCCTATGCCAGACAAGCGCCGCATAGCGTTTTACCGACGCGCACGACCGCTTTCGACCGGCTTCTGGAGCACGGGAGACTGGGTCTGTCGCTGACTCATGCCGCCAACGCCCTGGTAACCGATTCGGCCGCATCGGCCTCGCAATTGGCGACCGGCTATCCGGCAGGTGCTGAAATGATAGGTCTGGACGAGTTCGGCAATGCCCGGGAAAACATCGTCGAAACCGCCCAACGCCTTGGCAAAATGACGGGGCTTGTGTCCGATACCCGCATCACCCATGCCACTCCGGCCGCTTTTGCCGCACACCAGAGCCATCGCAGCCTGGAAAACGAAATCGCCGAAGACCTGCTACACACAGGGCCCGACGTGCTGTTTTCCGGCGGCTTGAATAATTGGCTCCCGCAACAGGCAAACGATAAAAAATCGGCCATTTACCGGCAATTATCATCCTTGATCGGCTCCGGCATTGGTTTTTCGTCACAGCGAAAAGACGATAAAAATCTATTGGAACTTGCCCAAAAACAAGGTTATACCCTGGCCTTCACGAAACGGCAAATGCAACAGGCGCAAGACAAAACACTGGGTTTGTTCGCCGCATCGGCTATGCAAAACGGCATCGTTGAAACACAGTCAAAAAACAATCCCGAAAGAACCGAGCCGACGCTGGCGGAAATGGCGGCCTCGGCGCTGGACATTCTGTCAAAAAATAACCGGGGTTTCTTTTTGATGATTGAAGGCGGTCAGATTGACTGGGCCGGACATAAAAACGATACCGGCTTGTTACTGCATGAAATGCTCCGTTTCAACGCTATGCTCGAACAGGTTCTTGACTGGGCGAAAAAACGGGATGACACGCTGATTATCGTGACGGCCGACCATGAAACCGGTGGCTTCGGATTCAGTTATTCGGCCCACGACATTCCCGCGCCACGCGCGTTACCTGGCGCTTTTTTTGCGGATAAAGTCTTGTTTAAGCCCAGTTTTAATTTCGGCAATCCTGAAACATTGGACAAGCTTTACGCTCAAAAAATGAGTTATACGGATATTTTCACGCACTTCGACGCCCTGCCGAAAAATCAGCAAACACCGTCGCGACTGGCAGAATGGGTCAATCAAAATACCGCGTTCGCCATCTCCGAAACGCAAGCCGAAAAAATCCTGGCAACCGAGTCGAATCCACTGTACAGGAAAGGTCATCCACTCTTTGGCGCAAAAAGAATCCCCAAAATGGCAGTCAACAGCAGTTTTTTTGTCTATCAGAGTGACAACCGCGAAAACTTACTGGCGCAAGCGGTCGCCACAAGCCAACAGGCGGTCTGGTCTACCGGCACTCATACCAGCACGCCGGTTTATTTATTCGTGCAAGGCCCTAAACCAAGCCTTAAAGCCTTCAGCAAAATTCTGCACCATACCGACGTGGGGCGCTTGGCAATCGAAGCTTTGCAGTGACACCGGAAAATCAGGTATCTATTTCGCACGGGTAAAGCCCAAGCCAAATTTTTTACCACGCTCAGGCACTACAGTGAGTCGGCTATTGTCATAGTGTTAGATTTTTCTATAAAGGACAAATCATGAAAAAAGTTACGGGGTTATCTGTGATTATGTTGGTGCTTTGCAGTTTGCACAGTGGTTTTGTCTGGGCTCGTGGTGGGCATGGCGGTGGTGGGCATGGCGGTGGTCACTACGGTGGTGGTCACGGTGGCGGACACTATAGTCATCATGGCGGCGGGCATGGCGGTGGTCATCACGGCCACGCCAGTTATGGCTTTTATTTCGGTGCTCCGTATTATTCCTACCCTTATTACAGCTACCCTTATTACAGTTACCCTTATTATGCCCCGACAATAATTACCGCGCCAAGCTCGCCGCCGGTGTACATTCAACAATCACCACAAGTTACCCAGCAATATCAAACGGGCTACTGGTACTACTGCGCAAACCCTGAAGGCTATTATCCTTATGTCAAGGATTGCCCGGACGGTTGGCAACAAGTTGAACCGACCCCCCTTCGTTAAAGGAGTTTACCCATGCCGCGTTTTTCAATAATCATTTTAATGGCAGCTTCACTGGCTGTCAGCAGTTGCGTCAGCATACCCGACGGCCCCAGTGTCATGGTCTTACCCGGCTCCACGCTGTCTTTCCAACAATTTCGTAATGATGATGCGGTGTGCCAACTTTATGCTAAAGCACAAGTCGGCGGCGTTACCCCTAAGCAAGCATCGGTAGAGAGCGGTTTGACCAGCGCGGTCGTCGGCACGGCCCTCGGCGCCGCTGTCGGTGCGGCAATCGACGGCGGTAGCGGCGCCGCGATTGGCGCCGGCAGTGGTTTAGCCGGCGGCACCATAGTCGGTACCGGCGCTGCCAGCAGTTCGGCTTACGAGGCGCAACAGCGTTATGATATAGCCTATATCCAATGTATGTATGCCAAAGGCCATCAGGTACCGGTCTCCGGCAGCTTTTCCACTCAGCCTGCCGCCAGTACTATTCCGCCGCCTCCGCCCGGTTCTCCGCCGCCGCCGCCCAAATGAAGACTGCGCGTCGGCTTGAGCTGATCGCCCTGACTTGGCTGCACCTGCTGTTTACGATAACTTGAGTTGTATAATTCTTTGTTTTCGCATAGCATTAGCGTTATGTTTACGGCACTGAAAAAACTACTGCTCATCATCCTGGCGCTCCTGCAATGGCTATCGCCTTTAGTGCATGCGCATGTTGCAGATGACTTGCAGGGGGCCGGTTTACATATTCCGGGGCTTGAAAAATACAGCGTCAGCCCGGATGAAGAGCAATTACAACCTTTGGCTGAAGCCGATCTGATTATAACCATAGCGTCCGGCGTTCATGATGAGCCGACCCATTTCGACGCCGGTCAAGCGCCCGATAAAAGCTGCTGCTCCTATCAGATCAGCTTTTTCAATCAAATCCCCCATCAGCCGATTAATTTTTCCCCGCACCTTCGGCCTTTGTCATTCCCCGCCATCGTCTTATCCCCGCTTGTTCCGCGTGCGCCGTAGGCGTACCGCAGCCATTCCAGTACAGCATTCATTTTTCTTATGAGAATCACTCGTCTTTAATAAACACATGAATCGTTTGGTGTTTTTTTAGATATTGACCCACGAATATAAAGACGCCGCTGTACTGGTTTTCAGGCTCGTTTCAGAATCTGATGCTTAAATCGCTTCATTTTTATTATTACCCCGGCGAATTTCAGCTTCGCTACCGGAGTTTCTTATGTATGCCTTGAACCTTTTCAGAGGCGGTGTGTTGGTCTGTTTGTGCTCATCAGCAATAGGCGCTCAAAGTGTCCTACTCGATGATTCCTTGCAAAAGCCGCCGACCGAGCTGGACTACGCTGCCAACGAACACGCCTCACTTAAAACCGGAACGACGCGCACGGTAGATCATTACGATCCCGTAGAAATCGACACTTCTTTGACCCTGTCCGCCATAGTCGATGCGACTCTGGCTAAATATCCCGACAGCCATTGGCTTGACGCGCTGGAGCAGGAAGCGAGGACTATTGCACAACGCGGCGAAAGCTGGTTGGCGGGCGCGGCCAGTGCATCCCTCGCTACTCAGGGCGCATTTCGCGGCGTCTTGTACGATTCCCAAGCCTTGGTACAGGTACCGCTGTGGAATTTTGGCCAGCGCGATGCCGAGCAAAATCTGGCAAGGCAAGCCGGAGCCAGCGCACAGGCGCAAGCCGCCGACGTAAAATTACGCGTGGCCGGGTTGGTAAGAGCGGCGTTGTGGGATATGGCTTTACAAAACAGCCGTTTTGAGCAGGCGCAGACGGAAGTCACGATAACCGAACAGTTAATGGTCAAAATCAGGAGAATGTATGAATTGGGCGATTTACCCCGCGCCGATTTATTATTGGCACAAACTGAATTATTACAGAAAAGGTCATTGCAGGTATTGGCCGAAGCGGAAGTAATGCATGCCCGCAAGCGCTATATCAGCATTACCCAAAGCACTAAAATCCCTGCCGATTATCGGGAAAAGCTGATCGAAATGGCCGAGATAGAACCCCATCACCCGACTTTGGTGGCCATGAACAATCAAATCGCCCGCAAGCGGGCAGAAATTACCGCTATTGAAATGACAGGTTCAGGACAAACCAATTTATTAGTTGGAATCAGTAGCGAACGTGGCACCGATTCCCGCAGCAATGAAACGGAAAGTTTCAATATCGGGGTATCGGTACCGTTTGGCGGTCGTGCGCACTTAGCGCCGCATATCGCCGCCGCACAGGTCGAGTTGAGTAAATTGATTGCCCAGCGCGAACAACTTTTCCGGGATCTTGAAATTGCCCATCATGAAGCCGAACACAACCTGGAAGTGAACCGGGTCGAACTGGAGCGGGCCGAGGAATTAAAACAGCTTGCCGAAGAGCATTTCAAAATGACGCAATTGAGCTTCTCTGTGGGTGAAATTAACCTGATGGATTTATTGAAAGTCCAGGCCAGAACGCAACAAGCCCGACTCAATGCGAAAGAACGCGCCGTCCTGTTACAACGCGATATCGCCCTCCATAACCAGGCAGTGGGAGTTTTGCCATGAAATTAAATCTATTTTTGTTATCGCTCTTGAATCTGGTCATGCTTCCGGTACAGGCTGCGTCAGAATATCAGGTTAATATCACTGAAGCACAGATTGCCAATCTCGCCATTGCCACAAATCAGCTGCAAGCCGTAACACAAGTGCCCTTACTGTCAGCCCCCGGGATGGTGATTGTTCCACCCAATCAAGACTACAGCGTCAGCGCCGCCTTGGCAGGTCTGGTCAGTAAACTCAATGTCGCAGTCGGCGACCACATCCAACAAGGACAGGTGCTGGCCCTTATTGATAGCCCTGATTTATTGGCATTGCAACGGCAATATTTGCAAACGGCCAGTGACTTGCAATTGACCGGCGCAATTTACCGGCGCGATCAACAACTGCTGGCTGAAGGCGTGATAGCAAACAGCCGCTTTGAACAAACACGCAATCAATACAACCTGGCCAAAACAGCCGCCAATGAATCGGCGCAACTTTTGCGCATTGCAGGTATTTCAGATAAAACCCTGAAACAACTGGCCAGTGGCCGGGGACTTGGCAGCCAGCTTGCCGTACATAGCCCGATAAACGGCGTGGTACTGGAAAAAACCGCAACCGTCGGTACCCGTGTCAATGCTCAAGCACCGCTTTATCGCGTGGTGAATATCGATACCTTATGGCTGGAAATCAATGTGCCTCAGGAACGCATCGGCGACATTAAAGTCGGCGATCGGGTAAAAATCGGCAATACTTCGGTGGTTGCTGAAATCACTTTACTGGGGCATAGCGTCGATCCGCGAAACCAGACCATACTCACCCGGGCTGTCATCAATTCTGCATCTTCCCAGGTTCGCCCGGGGCAGAGCGTGAATACGCAAATCATCAAAACAGTTACTCGGCCCACTTTTAAAGTGCCCAATGAGGCCATCGCACAACGCGAAGGACGGTTTTTTATTTTTGTCCGCAACGCTGAAGGCTTTGGCGTTTATCCTGTTGAGGTCATCGGAAAACAGAATACCGAATCTTTCGTCAGCGGCGATTTGACCGGCAAAGAAATGATCGCCATCCGGGGGGGCGTTGCTCTTAAGGCTAAATGGCTGGGTCTGGGGAGTGAAGAATAATGGGTAATCTGATTCGCTTCGCCCTGACTCAAAGGCTTTTGACACTACTGCTGGTACTCCTGTTATCGGGCGGTGGTTATTATGCTTTTAAGAATATTCCTATCGACGCTTTTCCTGAAGTCTCCCCGACTCAGGTCAAAATCATCGTCAAATCGCCGGGCATGACACCGGAAGAAATCGAAAGCCGGATTACCGCAGTGATCGAAATCGAATTGCTGGGCATCCCTCATCAAACCATGCTGCGCTCTATCGCAAAATATGCACTGACCGACATTACTGTCGATTTTGAAGAAGGCACCGATATTTATTGGGCCCGTCAACAAATCGCCGAACGCCTGAATACCATCTGGGGCGATCTGCCGTCCGGTGTTGTGGGCGGAATCGCCCCGATGACCACGCCCTTGGGCGAAATGTTCATGTTTTCCATCGAAGGGGGTAATTTAAGCTTGATGGAGCGCCGCAGTCTGCTGGATTGGGTTATCAGACCGGTACTCAGAACGGTGCCGGGTGTCGCCGATGTCAATGCCTTGGGGGGTCGGGTCAGGAGTTTCGAAGTCGCGCCCGATAACACCCGCATGACGGCCCGCAATATCAGCATCGATCAATTGATCAAGGCGCTTGAAAGCAACAACCGCAACGACGGCGCCGGGCGTTTGACCGAAGGTGAAGAGGCCTTGATCGTGCGTGCGGAAGGACGTATCAAAAACCTGGCCGATGTCGGTGCCATTGTCGTCGATAACAGCCAAGGGACACCCATTACCGTGGCCGATGTCGCCGATGTTCGAATTGGCGCACTGACACGTTACGGCGCGGTCAGTAAAAACGGCGAGGGTGAGTCGGTCACGGGACTGGTGTTGAGCTTGCGTGGCGCCAATGCACGTCAAACCATCGATTTGATAGAGAAAAAGCTCGATGAAATCAGTGCAAGCTTCCCTGAAGGTGTAACTGCAAATGTTTTTTACAACCGTGGGCATCTGGTCGGCAAAGCCGTGCATACGGTGACCAAGGCCCTGATCGAAGCCATTGTACTGGTGGTGATTTTGCTGTTGTTGTTCCTGGGCGATATCCGGGCGGCGGTTACCGTAGCACTGGCCTTGCCCCTGGCGGCGCTGGTCACGTTTATCCTGATGAATTACATCGGTATGTCGGCAAACCTGATGAGCCTTGGGGGGCTTGCCATTGCCATCGGCATGTTGGTCGATGCCGCTGTCGTGGTGGTGGAAAACATCATCACCCACATGGCTCATCGGGAAAAAGTGCAACGTCTTCCCAAACTGCACATGATTTATCGAGCCACCAAGGAAGTTGCGACGCCGGTAACTTCCGGTATTCTGATTATCATCATCGTATTTCTGCCATTGCTGACGCTACAGGGACTTGAAGGCAAATTGTTTACGCCTGTGGCATTGACTATCGTATTCGCGCTGAGCGGCTCGTTAATTCTGTCATTAAGCGTAATTCCGGTGCTGGCGTCCTATTTATTGAAAAACGTCTCCCATGACGAGCCCTGGCTGCCTCGGCAGTTGCAGAAACTTTATCAACCGGCGCTGCTCTGGTGCATGGCAAACTCCAAATTAGTATTCGTGGGCGCCGGTGGCTTGCTGGTGATTACGTTGATTATTTTTACTCGTCTCGGCAGCACTTTTATGCCAACACTCGATGAAGGCGATATTATCGTGCAAGTAGAAAAACTGCCTTCAATCACATTGGCAGAATCGGTCGCACTGGATATCCAGGTACAGAAAAATATCCTTAAAAATATCCCTGAAGTGCTGACGGTCGTGGCGCGCGTCGGCTCCGACGAACTCGGTCTGGATCCGATGGGGCTGAATGAAACGGATACCTTTATGGTGCTAAAACCTCAAGAAGAATGGAGCGTGGATAGCAAGGAAGCCCTTATTGAAAAAATTCGGCAAGTTATGATGCAAACACCCGGTATCGCATTCGGCTTTACACAGCCTATCGAAATGCGGGTATCTGAAATGCTGACCGGAACCCGAGGCGATGTTGCCGTTAAATTGTTCGGAACTGATTTAGCGGTACTCAATACCAAAGCTGTGGAAATTACCGAGGTTCTTAAAGATATTGAAGGCTCCAGCGATGTCTTCGCCAAACGCAATGAAGGCATGCAGTTTTTGCAATTGACTATCGACCGGCTGGCCGCCGGGCGCTTGGGTCTGGATGCCGACACTATCGAAAAACTGCTGCGGGCACAAATCGAAGGATTGAAACTGGGTATTGTGCAGGAAGGTATCAAGCGGACACCTTTATTGTTGCGTGGCGTCCGCAATAGCGCCAACTTTGAAAATTTACAAATCACGCTGCCCAATGGTGGTCATGTGCCTATCACAACGGTCGCCAAACTCCAAAGGGTTGAAGGCGTGGTGTCGATTGAAAGGGAAAGAGGCCAACGCTTTACCGTAATTCGTTCCAATGTCAATGACCGGGATCTGGTCGGATTTGTTGACGAAGCCCGTCGCGCGGTCGCCGAAAAAGTTGAATTACCAAACGGTTATTATGTCGAGTTCGGCGGCCAGTTTGAAAATCAACAACGCGCCGCAGCCCGTTTAGCTATTGTGGTGCCTGTATCTTTGGGTCTTATTTTTTTACTGTTGTTCTCGACCTTCGGTTCAGTGCGCCAGGCAGTATTGGTGCTATCAAACATACCGTTGGCAATGATCGGCGGCGTGTTTGCATTATGGCTTTCAGGGGAATATCTGTCAGTACCCGCTTCGGTCGGTTTTATCGCTTTGTTGGGTATCGCCGTGCTCAATGGCGTGGTCATGGTCACCTATTTCAATCAGTTGCTGGCGACCGGCATGGCAATGGCCGAAGTGGTGATTATCGGCTCCAGTCGACGTTTGCGCCCGGTGCTGATGACGGCCAGTATTGCCGCCTTCGGCTTGATTCCTCTTTTGTTTGCCACAGGCCCCGGTTCTGAAATTCAAAGGCCGTTGGCTATTGTCGTCATTGGCGGTCTGGTGTCGTCAACTTTTCTGACTTTATTCTTATTACCTATTTTATTTAAATTGTTTGGCCAGGCATCGACGCGGGAGATTACGGCATGAATTACCAGGAATTTCAGATTACTTTGAATGTACCCCCCAGCATCGAAGAGGCGGTAGTCGATTGCTTGCTTACAATTGAAGCGGAACACGGCTTCAGCAGCCTGCCGGTCAGCTCTCACGATCATCGCAACGAAGGTTTGTCATTGGCCGAACAGGTGACAGGGCGACAAAAACAAATTCGCTTTCAAATGTATTTGGCCTCATCCGATCTGAATGATTTGCTGACGGTATTAAAAGCCCAATTTACAGGTTCCGGCATTATTTACCGGGTTGTGCCGGTGTTGGATAGCGGCATTATTTGATTGGTTTTTAACAATAGGGCTCAGTATTTTCCGCCCATGCTGTATGAAGACAAGCAGGAAACCATTTTTATATTGACGGGTAGATATACAAGTTCGGCTATTGCCAAGTATCGACATACCCGTTAATATTTTATCCAAACCGCTTTAATTGGAGCCATTGCCATGGCACTCGCGCAAGAAGACTTGATACAAATTCAAAAACTGATTGATAAAAGCATAGATTCCCGGCCGGAAGTGACCAACGCCAATGTGCGTTACGAGCTGGATATTCGCGAGCGCATTGTGCGCGTTGAAGAAGAGCTCAGGCACCAACGCGAATTATTGATTCAGGGGTTTAAACAATCTGATAAGCGTTTCGAACAAGCCGACAAGCGCTTTGAAGAAATGCGCATTGATATGGATAAACGCTTTGAACAAGTCGATAAACGTTTTGAAGAAATGCGCGCTGATATGAATAAGCGCTTTGAAGAGGTGGATAAACGTTTTGAGCAAGTTGATAAGCGTTTTGATCAAGTCGATAAGCGTTTTGATCAAGTCGATAAGCGTTTTGAGCAAATGGATAAACATTTAACCGTTATCGTTAACCGCATGGATCGGTTCATGTTTTGGTCGCTGGGTTTGACGGCATCAGCCGTTTTTGTAATCGTTAAATTAACCTGATGCTTAGATTGGAATTTACTTCAATGCCTGAGTTCTTTTGATGTTTCATCTTCGCCATATTGGTAGCGAAAAAAACGACAACAGCAGACTATATTTTTTAATGGCTTTTTTGCATATCTCACCAGTATCTCGATTTTTGTATTTTTTAGCATTTTGAGTATGCAGGTGCGTGTCTGCTGCCGGGCAATAAACCATAACGAATAAGGTTAGATTGTGAGAGCGAAGCGAACCACAATCTGAACCGTTTGTTGGACAAGCCCGATCCTGCTAAGCGGTGGCAAAAAAACTGGAATGTATAGACTAAAAGTAAGGCTTGACAGCCTATGCTATTTAAGATATTTAGAAAATATCTTTTTTGGGATGAGTTTGTAAGAAAATCAACGTGTTGTATATTTGGCATTTGTGTGTGATTTCCATGTAATGAAGTGTAGCTCGAAGCCTTGGTTTAAACAAGATGCAAATTAATGTTTGAATCGAGTCAATTCGTTTATGCTGTTACAGCCATTATTATGGCTATCCTTTTTTGGTTTCAACGAAGTCCGCTTTCTCCGCGTTAGCGGCTTCGTCCAACCCCCTCTTATGGCAGCTTGGCTGAAAAAATAAAGTGTGGAGTTTATCCGCAAAATATCGCCAGGTGTCCAGAACCCGAAACATTCCCTCGACCTGTTTTAGGTTTATGTAAAAAATTAACCGCTTCAGATCTTAAACAACACCCCTACCTTTCCACTCATGTTTAACGCATACATGCTTTAAAAAAGTGTTTGGATCAAGCCCTTGAACTCATCCAACAATGGATGATATATCGCTGAACTCTTGACCCCCCTCTATCCTCACAAGCAGGAACTGTTATCATTATTGTTGAGAAAGTTTTTTACTATCCTGACAGAGGGGCAGACTAACCCGTTCGTGCCTGTTATTTTTCACAAAAAAAACCCCCGCTTTCTTTCGAAAGCGAGGGCTTTTTACCCTTAATCTAATAGCAGTTAACTATTAAGATTTATTCATTAGATGAATGTTGGGATTAATGGTGCGTCTACCATAACCATTTGACGGTTGCCTTCTGCATCGAAGAAGAACAGCAAGCCAGCAAAACGGCTGTCCGGATCGTAGATCAAGTCAGCTAAACGGTACACTTCCCACGCTGCGTCAGAAGCAGTTACTTCGATAGTTCTTGTTTCGCCTGGAGCCAGTGGGCTGTTATCGCTAACAGTCAAACCTTCTTCAGCCAACAAGTCATCTGGGTAACCAGATTCATCTTCCAGCACATCAGGATCCAAGAAACGTACAGAAGCCGTGTTAAACTCACCCAAACGCACTGCTGAATCACCGTTGTTGGTGACTTTCAGTGTCATTTGCATTGCACGACCAGGTACACGGTATGTAGCATCGACCACACTAACTGCTACAGTAGGCTGCGGCAAGTCGAGTGATTTAATACCGCGTAACAAACCGGCTTGTAATGGAGTTGTAACAGGATACTGCTCGTTGGTTGTACCCATAGAGAAAGCAACAACAGCGACGGTACCCGCAGCGAAAGCCATAGCGACTTTTCTATCCGCAGGTGTAATCAACGTGTCGGCTTTACCCGCTTCAACAGCGATATTACGTGGAACGAACTGAGGTCTACGAACCCAGTACAACATCCAGGCTAAACCTAAGCCATACCAGAAAGCATGCCAGAAGTAAATGTTACCCAGATTGTAGTTTTCCAAGTCGATTGTTTCACCAGTCAGAGTAGTCAGCGGGTTTTTGAAATCGCCCATGGAACCGGTAATGGTTACCCATTTACCAGGACCGATGATAGGACCACCGCCTTCAACGTTCATCATGGTGTGAACGTGCCAGTCACCTGGACGACGTGCTTTCAGCAACACTTTGAACTCATAAGTTTCGCCCAATTCCAGCGATACTGAACGAGGAACCAGTTGCCCACCGATCCAAGATCCTGCACGAATAAATACAGGGCCTGGAATACCGATGTTCAAGAAAGCAGATTCCGGTTTATCAACAGTTTCAGGCCATCCCGCGAAAACGTGGAATTTACCGGAAATTGTCATGGTATCGTTGATTGGAACGATTTCTTTCGACCAGTTCAGGTCATACCAGTGAATAGTCCGCATCCGCATGAAAGCTGCTTGAGACTTTTCACCATGAGCTGAAGCTGTTGGTGTGTAGAACATCGCTGCTGTAACAGTAATCAGCAGTGCGACAAAGGATAATTTAGCAACTTTGTCTTTTATTATTTTCATATACCCTCCTCTATAATAGAGAATTATTAGCTTTAATAAGTATCTAGCAAATTCTATCAAATTAGAACTCACTCATTTATTACTGCAAAGCAAAAATTATGCAGATTGAACAAATTTAGTGCTTGCGAACCATTTTCCGAAGAAGTGCCACAAGAAGTAAATTAAGATACTTACGAAACCAGAGAAGAATGCCGATACTGGAGCAACGTCTTTACCGAAAGTTCTCAGCGTACCTTTTTCAACCATACGAATGTACTCAGGAGTACCTGTTCTTACATAGTGGTAACCTTGCAAGTCAGCCAAAGTCATCATCATACCATTGTATTCAACAGGAACGTGTAATGGTGCAATGATAGGCCAGTTACCTGGATAGAACAAAAGACCCCAAGCCAGACCGCCGATAACCGCTGTGAATGTCATGCTGCCTGACAGCAACAAGATAGCATCCAGAACAATTGCACCGGGAACCAGGTTTGAAGGAAATACGAAATTTACCGGGAAATAAGTCCAGCCCCAGAAATTCAGGTATCTGTTAACCCACTCACCCAGCAACAGACCTAAGACACATAAAACTGCGCCGTATGGCAAGCGGTAACGCCACCATAAGCAGGCTTGTACTGCCGCAGGAAATGTGATTGAAACGATAGGCGCTACGGTTACCCATAAACGTCTGTCTTTCCAGTCGGTCCAGAAGTCCCAGTCACCGCCGGTCAACATATAGTGAATGTGGTACCCGCCAAGAATAACGAAAAATGCAGTAAAAAGAATCAGATAGTCGAACGTACGTGAAACTTTTACAGCTTCAGCGCGCGAGCGAACAGCAGATTGAGATGCGCTCATTAGCTTACCTCCTAAAGGATTTAAATTATATTTTTATTACTAATCTTCTCGACCGCTTCTAACTATATTAGAAAGAAGCGATCAGGAGATAGTTTTTTACTTTTTTTCTGTACTTCAGCTTAAAAAATTAAGCCAAGTCTTTTTTCAGAAGTTTGGAAATAGCACCAACTTCAATATTGATGACACCTAACACACCTAAAGCAGCCCATCCGAAGAATACGAAGCCGTAGTGCAGAGGCGCAACGAACAACTCTTCCATAAACCAGAAAGTGTGTCCCCATTCGTTCAAACCAACGTTTGGCAGAATCATGAAAGGACCCACTACTGATACCATGTACTGAAGAGCCAAACCTTGTTGATAAGTTGGCAGTCTTGTTTTTGCATACAGGAATGAAGCAAAACCAGTAATGATATAAATAGGATAGCTCAAGTAGAATTCAATGATATGACTTGGTGTGAAGTCGGTATCACGAACAATAGTTTGATGCCATGTGCCGTCTTGCTCAGTGAAGTAGCTAGCGCCATAATAGATGGCGATACCGTACATAACTAACCAAGTCCAGTGTGTAAAATGTCTTCTCAACTCTTCTCTTGGAGTAATTGACATTACTTTACGGTCACGAGTTTTCCAGATATAACCCCACAGTATTGATGCGGTTACAACTTCCAGAACCATTTCAATATAAAGAAAGTTCATCCAATATGTTTCGAATTCAGGTGCGAATGAATCCAGACCGGCAGACCAGCCGTAGACGCCTTCATACCAACGAACCCAACCGTAGAACACTATATAAAGTGCCGCGCCGGCCAACATATTTCTTTTATTTAAAAGCGGTGCTTCCGCAGCATCAGCCTTAACTGACTCAGTTGTAGCAGCCATTTCTACCTCCTAAAAATTATTGAATCCCCAGAAAATCCTGGGAGTCTTTTAATTTACGTCCCTATACATGTTTTTAAAAAACAACGCCTGTCCATTACGGCGTGCATCAAGTTTACCAGCTCGGCATTGCTTGTCAAGATAAAAAAGCTCTCGCATTAACCTTGACGCATCTTTTTTTTGTGTCATTAATAACAGCTCTCAAGAGATCCTGATTTCTGCTAAAATCTCGCCTGATTTCATCTTTTACAACTATAACAATATAATTTTTATGAAAGGCAAATTCACCGTACCTCTTTTTTTCATCTGCTTTATCGGGCTGATCATTCTTCAGCGCGAGCTTTTCATGCCGTTCATTTATAAAGTGGTCGGCTCTGATTTCTTTCTGGTCGACTCCAAAGATACAGGCAGCCAGGACGCCATCTCCAACGAATTGACCGACCTGGCGTTTGCTCATTGCAACAGGCACATAAAAAATGAACTTGATGACGACAATTTGTCCGTCATTTTTCCGAACAAGCCCCTCAATGCCTGGAGCATCGGCAATTACCAGTATGTCATTAACGCTAACGTCGAGATCATCTCCGAATCCGGCAGCCAGATTAAAAGATATGTCTGCAGGATAAGCTACGACAAAGGCGACGATCAATCCGGCACATTGGATGCCGACAATTGGTCGGTATATGGCTTGTCGGGAATCAATTAAAACCCAACCGCTCGATCGAATCTTTTCAAAGCCGGATGAACAGCTAACCACAGCAGTACGATTTTGATATTCAGGCACCGGCTCTTTCATAAAAAGTCACTTGCCCGCTTTCAATATCATACATACCGCCAACAATGCCTATTTCACCGGCTTCAGCCAGAACCTTGAGCACTGGACTTTGCTTTTTAATCTGCTCAACCATCAGCTCCACATTGCGTTCGGCGACCTGCTGCACCAGGTTGTCGCCGGTGTTGCTGATGGCGGTCAGACGTCCGGCTGTTACCGAGTCCAGGGCCGGCTGGATTTTATCCAACAACCCGGTCAAATGATCCAGCTTAACGCCCGTGCAAACCCCTTTGATTGCGCCGCAATGTGAATGCCCCAGCACTACGATCAATTTACTGCCCGCGAGTTTACAGGCAAACTCCATGCTGCCCAGAATATCGTCATTGACGATGTTGCCCGCAATTCTGACACTGAAAATATCGCCAAGGCCCTGATCAAAAATGAGTTCGGCGGAAGTGCGGGAGTCGATGCAACTGAGGATGATGGCTATCGGAAACTGACCTTCCACTGTTTCATTGACCTGTTCCAGCATGTTACGGTGCCTGTGCAGATTATGGACAAAGCGTTTATTGCCTTCCTTGAGCAATTGCAGCACCCGAGCCGGAGTCAGCGCCTGCTGGGATTGCCGGGTGTGCGGTAAAACCGGGCGCACCGGCTCCAAAACACCAAAACCACGCAGATTTTCAATCAGCAAAGTTATATTTTTACGTTGTGCTTCGACTTTAAAATTCCGAATAATTTCATACACATCATAATCGATATACTTGGCGTCGGTTGCATCGATAACGACTTCAGCGCCGACAGGTAAGCGTTCGAGTAGCTGCAAGATATTGGCTTTATTAAGAAAAGAAACGTTTTCGGACAAGGCGATGATAATTTTGTTGGCACTGTGCTGCTGATGTAGATAAAACCCGACTTTCAGATTTTCCAGCAGAATAAAAAATAAAGCACAGGCCATACCAATACTGACACCCAGCAACAAATCGGTAAAAAGCAAACCTAAAACAGTCGCTGCAAAGGGAATGAAGTGATAAGGCCCCGTAGCATACAAGGCTTTGAATTGACCGGGATTAATCAGCTTGTAGCCGACCACCAGCAAGATGGCGGCAAGACTCGCCAAGGGAATCAGGTTGAGCAGGTTGGGAATAAACACAACCGCGCTTAGCAGCAAGACGCCATTGAGCATGGCCGACACTTTGGTTTTTGCTCCCGATTGAATATTGACCGAGCTACGGACAATGATCTGGGTGACCGGCAAGCCACCGATCAGGCCGGAGCAGATATTACCCACGCCTTGAGCTTTAAGCTCATGATTATCGGGGGTGACGCGTTTATGGGGGTCCAATTTATCAGTCGCCTCGGCCGTCAACAAGGCCTGGATACTGGCGACTATGGCCAAGGTAAACGCCGTGACATAAACAGCCGGGTTATTCAGTTGTGAAAAGTCGGGAAACTGAAGCAAGGCGGGCAAATCCTTAACACCGGACATTACCGGCACCGATACCAAATGATTATCCCTTAAAGCCCAATCGGGAAAATACCGGATAAAAAGCTGGTTGACGCTGATACCGGCAAAAACAGCGACCAGTCCACCCTGAAAATACTGGCCGACACTATTTTTTTTGACAAAAGGCAACTGCCATAGCAAAAGGATAACCAGCGACAGTATGGCAATGATGATGGCGCCCGGCGAGATACTATTCAGCATGTGTGAAAGCTCCGACAGCGTCGTGTAATCGTCTTTCTGAAAAAAGGCGATATCACCTTCATAATCGCCGTCATAACCGAGCGCGTGAGGTATTTGTTTCAGAAAAATAATACCGCCGATGCCGGACAACATGCCGCTGATTACGGCGGATGGAAAATAATAACCGACCATGCCGGCACCCAGTCGGCCCATGATAATCTGCATAACGCCCGCTAAAACCACCGACAGCAAAAAAGCGTTATAGCCCAATTCCTGAATGGCGGAAAATACAATCACCGTCATACTGGCCGCAGGGCCACTGACACCGAGCGGGGAACGACTCAAAAAAGCGACAACCAGCCCGCCGACGATACCCGCAATGAGACCGGAAAAAAGCGGCGCGCCGGAAGCCAAGGCAATTCCCAGACACAGCGGCAGTGAAATCAGGAAGAGTACAATTCCGGCAGGAACATCGTGGCGCCATTGAGAGATCATATAGGGAATTGATGGCGTTGAAGGGTTCTGTGCCATGGCTGAACGCTCTTAATCAATAATAAAATAGCAAGACAATTTTGTCCTGATGACTCACAAAACCGGCACTCGATTTCACAGCTAATGCACCAAGCTGAGTAATATCCCCGCAGCCACCGCCGAACCGATAACTCCGGCGACATTGGGTCCCATCGCATGCATGAGCAGAAAATTATGCGGATTGGCTTCCAAACCGATTTTATTGGCAACTCGTGCCGCCATCGGTACCGCCGAAACACCGGCCGCACCGATCAAAGGATTAATCGGCGTTTGGCTGAATTTATTCATCAATTTGGCCATAAGCACACCCGCTGCGGTGCCGATACAAAAAGCGATGGCGCCCAATGCCAGTATGCCCAGTGTTTCAAATTTCAAGAACGCTTCGGCATTGAGCTTGGAGCCGACTGAGAGCCCTAAAAATATCGTGACAATATTGATCAACTCGTTCTGCGCGGTTTTGCTCAACCGTTCGACCACCCCGCAGCTATTCATCAAATTGCCCAGGCAGAACATGCCCACCAGTGGCGCTGCGGAAGGCAACAACAAGGCCGTTAAAACCAACAGCATCAACGGAAACAGAATTTTCTCGCTTTTGCCGACAGCGCGCATTTGCGCCATTTCGATCAAGCGCTCTTCCTGTGTTGTCAGTGCGCGCATGATAGGCGGCTGAATCAACGGCACCAGGGCCATGTAAGAATAAGCCGCCACCGCAATGGCGCCCAATAATTCCGGCGCCAGTTTCGATGCGACATAAATGGCTGTTGGTCCATCGGCACCGCCAATAATGGCGATGGCCGCCGCATCTTTCATCGAAAATTCAAGCCCGGGAATGATATTGAGCGCCAAAGCACCCAGTAAAGTGGCAAAAATGCCGAATTGAGCGGCCGCGCCCAGCAGCAACGTTTTAGGGTTGGCCAGCATGGGGCCGAAATCGGTCATTGCGCCGACACCCATAAATATCAATAACGGAAACAAGCCGGTTTTGATACCGTAATAGAGATAATAAAGCAGCCCGCCTTCATCGGACATGCCAGCGACGGGAATATTGCTGAGCACAGCGCCAAAGCCGATCGGAAGCAGCAAGAGCGGCTCGAAGCCTCTTTTTATAGCCAGATACAATAAAACAAAACCCACCGCCATCATGAACAACTGCCCGGCTTGAATGTTATAAAAACCGGTGCTCTGCCAGAGCGCATTTAAATTTTCCATGAGCTATCTCGTTATTCCAGGTTGAAACGGGGCAAAAGTGGTTTTTAGTGTTAATGAGTAAAGAAGACTATCGACTCATCTACAGCGAGATCAGGACATCGCCGACCGCGACAGCCGCGCCTTCCTTGACATTGATACCGCAAACCGTACCACTGACTTTGGCGCGAACTTCGGTTTCCATTTTCATCGCCTCCATAATGACCACGACGTCACCTTCCTTGACAATGCTATCGACGCTGACATTGATTTTCAGAATATTGCCGGCCATGGGCGCCTGAATCACGCTGCCGCCGCAGACAATGGGGCCTGCGGCTTCATTGACGACGCGAGTCGGCTGATTGTCGGCCTGGATATCAAGAGCCGCGCCGCCCGGCCCGATCGCGACATTAAAATTCCTGCCATCGACATTGACCCGGTACTGCTCGATAATGGCGTGTTGTTTGGGCGTGGCCGTTTTGTCGGATGGCGGCAATTGCGGATTTGGCGCCGCCTCAAACGCTTGCGGATTACCTCGATTGGCAATGAATTTCCAGCCAATCTGGGCGAACAGACCGTTGATGAGCGCATCCTCCTCAATATTATCAGCCAGTTTCACGCCTTCAGCGCGAGCCTTGTCTTTGACTTCGTCGACCAGCTTATCCATTTCAGCTTCGATCAAATCGGCCGGACGGCAAGTAATCGGCATACCGCCTTCCAGCACTCTCGCTTGCAATTCCCGGTTGACGGGCGCGGGCGTTGCGCCGTATTCGCCTTTCAAAATACCGGCCGATTCCCTGGTGATGGTTTTATAGCGCTCACCGGTCAAAATATTGATGACAGCCTGGGTGCCGACGATTTGCGAGGTGGGCGTCACCAGCGGAATAAATCCCAAATCTTCGCGCACACGCGGAATTTCTTCCAGCACTTCGTCGAAACGATCGGCCGCACCCTGTTCTTTGAGTTGACTTTCCATATTGGTGAGCATGCCGCCGGGCACTTGTGAAATCAGGATGCGGCTGTCCACGCCTTGCAAACTGCCTTCGAACCGGGCGTATTTCTTACGGATAGTGCGAAAATACGCGGCAATATCTTCAAGCCTCCTGATGTCGAGACCGGTATCGCGCGGCTGCCCTGCAAAAGCGGCCACCAGCGTTTCGGTCGGGCTGTGGCCGTAAGTCATGCTGAGCGATGAAATTGCCGTATCGACATTGTCAATCCCGGCTTCCGCTGCTTTCAGCAGTGTCGCCACACTCAGACCGGTCGTGGCGTGGCAATGCAGATGCACCGGAATCGAAACGCTCTGTTTGAGTCGGCTGACCAACTCATACACCGCATAAGGCGTCAACAGACCGGCCATATCCTTGATACAAATGGAATGCGCGCCCATGTCTTCGATTTGCCTGCCTTGCGCCAACCACATATCAATAGTGTGTACCGGACTGACGGTATAGGAAATGGTGCCCTGGGCGTGGGCGTCAGTGTCGAGTACGGCTTTAACGGCGCGCTCGATATTGCGCATGTCGTTCATGGCATCGAAAATACGGAACACATCGATACCGTTGACAACACATCGCTCGACGAATTTATCGACAACATCGTCGGCATAATGACGATAGCCCAATATATTCTGACCTCTGAACAGCATTTGCTGGGGCGTGTTGGGCATGGCCGCTTTCAACAGACGCAAACGCTCCCACGGGTCTTCACCCAGATAGCGGATACAGGCATCGAAGGTGGCCCCACCCCAGGTTTCCAGTGACCAGTAGCCCACTTTATCCAGTTTTTCACAAATCGGCAGCATATCTTCAATGCGCAAACGCGTCGCCAATATCGACTGATGCGCATCCCGCAGTACAACGTCGGTAATGCCTAAAGGTTTGGCGGTGTTATCGGCTGTCATTATTTATTCTCCCGGAATCAAAAAGATCGTTTTTAGTCGATGGCATTGAAAACCCTCTACAGTTGGCTGGGCAAGGAATCAAAGATTAGGGACACTTCGGAGTCGGAATGGGGCTTAAGAAGGTATAGTCAGGCAAACTTGTAAACCGCCCCGCCGACCAGGATTAGCGCCAGCAAGGTCCAGCCGATCCGGTCCATGTATTGGCGCAGTTTCGATTCGAGTTTTTCACCGCCCGCTGCAATCAACAAGGCCAGCAAGCAAAAACGTGCGCCTCGGCCCACCATCGAGGCCAGCACGAAAGGCAGGAACACCATGTTCAAAGCGCCTGCGGCAAGGGTGAAAACTTTGTAAGGTATCGGCGAGAAGCCCGCGACAAAAACAGCCCAGACGCCCCAGTCGGCAAACCATTGCCGGGCCGTTAAATAACGGGGCCAATAATGCGTAGTCCCAAGCCAGGGCGCAATCGTGTCGAATAGAAAAAAGCCGATCAGATAACCCAGAATACCGCCCAGCACCGATGCCAAAGTCGTCCACAACGCAAAATTGAAAGCCCGCTTCGGCTGCGCCAACGCCATGGGCGCCAGCATCACATCGGGCGGCACCGGAAAAAAAGACGATTCGGCAAAGCTGAGCGCGCACAGGTATTTTAAAGCATGGCGGTGTCTGGACCATACCAGGGCCCGGTCATAGAGTTTTTGAAACATGGTTATTGCTTGCCTGATAAAAAGGGAACGAAACTGACCGGTTCCAGCACTTCAACTTCAAACCCGGCCTCGGTGTGCCGCACCCGTTGCAACTCCTGTCCGCCCGCGCGTCCGATCGGAATCAGCATGACGCCGCCCGGCGCCATTTGCCGAAGCAGCATTTCCGGAATTTCCGGCGGCGCGGCCGTTACCATGATGCCGTCATACGGAGCATGGTCGACCCAGCCCCAGCCGCCGTCGCTGTAAAGATAGCTGATATTTTTGATTTGCAGCGACCAAACCAGGTTTTTGGCTTTTTTCTGTAGCGGCTGAATGCGCTCCACGGTATAAACGTGATCGACCAGTTGCCCCAGAATAGCTGTCTGATAACCGCAGCCGGTGCCGATCTCCAGCACTTTGGACAAGGGCCCCGCTTCCAGCAACAACTCGGTCATTTTTGCGACGATATAAGGCTGGGAAATGGTCTGATTGTAGCCTATCGGTAAGGCCGTGTCTTCATAAGCCCGACTGGCCAGCGCTTCATCGACAAATAAATGCCTCGGCGTGGTGCGCATCACATCAAGAATTTTATGATTTTTAATACCCTGCTGCTCCAGCCTTTCAACCATGCGCTCCCGGGTGCGCATCGAGGTCATGCCTATGCCTTGAATGTTTTGCAGCATACTTCGTCTCCTCAAGACAACCAGCTTTTTACAGCATCTATACGTTCATACCAGGTCAAATCCAGTTGCAGAGGCGTGATCGAGACATAACCTGTTTTAATGGCGTAAAAATCGGTGCCGGGCCCTGCGTCCTGCTCTTGTCCGGGCGGACCAACCCAGTAAATAGTCCGGCCGCGCGGGTCCAGGCTTTTGATTACCGGCTCGGACTTGTGGCGTTGTCCCAGGCGCGTGGCCTGATAACCTTTAAGTTTGGTTAAAGGCAAATCCGGTACATTGACATTGAGAATGGTATCTTTGGGCAAGGGTTTTTTTAGCAATCGGTGCAGCAAGGTCACCGCCACATGCGCGGCCGTATCAAAATGTACCGGTTCGCTGGCCGCCAGTGAAATGGCCAGCGCCGGCAATCCTAAAAAACGGCCTTCAGTGGCTGCGGCAACGGTGCCCGAATAGATAACGTCATCACCCAGATTGGAGCCGTGATTAATACCGGCAAAGATCATGTCCGGTTCGTGTTCCAACAATCCGGTAATGGCTAAATGCACACAATCGGTCGGCGTACCGTCCACTTTAATAAAACCGTTGTCGGCAACAAGCGCCCGTAACGGCATCTCCAGGGTCAGGGAGTTACTGGCCGCACTGCGGTTTCTGTCCGGCGCGACTACCGAGATTTGGGCGTGTTCGCTCAACGCCTTCGCCAATGTATTCAGGCCACGGGCCAGATAGCCGTCATCATTGCTTAACAAAATGTGCATTTTTAAGTCGCCCTGATCACTGATAAGCTATAAAATTCCTTATATTAGCAACTTCTCACTTTAAAATCAGCTTGCGTGCGAAAAAAAAACTTATCTCAAGAAGAGCGCGAGCTGTTCCGGCAATCGGTCGGTAAAGTCCGTCCCGTTAAAAGCGATACGGTGCTCTTAAAAAAACCGCGCAACCCTGTAGCTGCGCCGAGGCTTCGGCATGACACCGATACCGAGCAGGCGCTCGATGCGTCCATTTTTGTCGATGAAACGCTGAGCCTTGAAGACACCTTGTACTTTATCGGTTCGGGCCTGCAAAAAAACGTCCTGAAAAAACTGCGTCGGGGCTACTACGGCCTGGACGCTGAAATTGATTTACACGGCTTGAACAGTCATGAAGCCAAGCACCAGCTATTGCTGTTTTTACGCGATTGCGTCGAGGACGGCTGTCGCTGCGTCTGTATCGTCCACGGTAAAGGTTACCGTTCGCAGGAAGGTCTGCCGGTGCTGAAAAACAATCTTAACTTATGGCTTCGGCAACACCGCGACGTGCAGGCTTTCTGCTCCACGCCGCCCAAAAAAGGCGGCGCCGGAGCGGTTTGGGTGTTACTGCGGTTATCTGATAAATACAGTGACGACAGTGAAAAATATTCGTAACTATTCTGTTCGCCCGATGAATCGGCCCCTACACCTTGCGCGCCGTAGGCGCTTAGGTTTACCTAAGCGATAAACGAAGACAAAACCTCAAAACCCGGTTGGTTGTTAAGCGTAGCGACCGGTCTATGCCTCAAGGTTTGGGCGCGCTAAAATCCCCTCCGCGCCCGTCGCCCGATGAATCGGGCTCCTACACACTTAGCGCCGCCTTCGATCCCTTTTTACCAGTCGTAACTCGGATCTCCAGCCTTTTTGCCGTAAGCGCTCGCCTTTCCGGCCTGCGTATGAAAAGCTTAATCAACGGGTTGAATAGTTACAAATATTCTTAATCAACCGTCCATTTAACCCAGCCGCCATAAGCTGTAACGATCACCAGCAATCCGAACACGATGCGATACCAAGCAAAAACGGTAAAGTCGTGATGACTGATATAGCGCAATAGCGCGCGCACGGCCAACAAGGCGCTGAAAAACGCGGCCAGAAGCCCGACGCCGAAAAGCGGCAAGTCGGCGTTATGCAATAAGGCCCAATGTTTGTACAAATCATACAAACTAGCAATAATCAGCGTCGGTATCGCCAGAAAAAAGGAAAATTCAGTCGCGGCCTTGCGCGACAGGCCAAACAGCAGGCCGCCGATAATCGTTGAACCGGAACGCGAAGTGCCGGGAATCAAGGCCAGAGCCTGGGCAAACCCGAGCTTTAACGCGTCGAGCCGGGTCAATTCTTCAACAACATGAATGCGGATGCGATGATCCCGCTTCTCCGCCCAGAAAATGATGATGCCGCCCACAATAAAGGCCAGAGCCACCGGAATCGGCTTGAATAAATAGGTCTTGATCAAGCTGCCGAACAACAGTCCCAGAAAGGCCAGAGGCATGAAGGCAATCATCAGGTTCACGGTGAACTTCAGCGCCGCCGCATCCCGTTTAAACAAACCGGCGATAATGGCCGCTATTTTGATGTGATACTCCCAGCAAATAGCCAAAATAGCGCCGGTCTGAATGACGATTAAAAACACTTTGCTGGTACCGCCATTGAAACCCAGCAAATCCGCCGTCAGAATTAAATGCCCGGTGCTTGATATTGGCAAAAATTCAGTCAATCCTTCAACAATTCCCAAAATTAAGGCTTTTAAAGCCAGTATCCAATCCATCTTATCCTCTTATAATTCGATTATTTCTCGTAACAAAGCGGTCGCATAGCTGCCCGCCGGTAAAGCAAAACGCAGTTTCAATTCGTCATCCGCCGAAAAATGCCAGGCCAAATTCCTTACCCTGACCCGCAAGGCTCGCCGCTCGGCGGACATACCGGAAGCTATCAAACCCTGCGCCAAAGCCTCAAAACGTCCGATCACATCAGCTTCAATAGCCAGGGCTGCGGCCGAAACATCGGTTACGCCACTGCCCCACAACACGCCGCTGGGATGAATGTCCAAAGCGGCGACGCGCGCGGCGGTAGCGGCATCGATAGTATCGGCTTTAAAATAGCCCCGGCCGCCGTCGAAAATCAACGCATCGCCCGCCACCGGCACATTCCAGTTCTGCAAGGTTACGCGCTGCGCCAGCACCTGATTGAACAAATACGCGCGGGCGGCGGATAAATAGAGGCTTCTCTGCTCGCGTTTAACCCGCATGCCCTGAAACAAAGCCAATGCCTTGTTGACATTTTGCCCATGCAGACCAAAGCGCTGCGCACCGAAATAATTGGCTATGCCGCCGCTTTTTATCGCCGCCAACTGCTCGGCCAGCCGCACCTTGTCGCCTTGCCAATCCCGAATCGACAGCTCAAAATCGTTACCGGACAAGACACCGCGTTTCAACTTGCGCGTATGCCGAATCGCTTGCAGCACTGTTATCGTTTCCGATGCAAAGCCTTGCCAATCGGGGTCCGGTTTTCCCGGCAGCCAGACACTGAACCACTGCGTGGTCAGCGCATGACGATCTTTCAACCCGGCATAGCCGACATCACGTTGCCTGACACCGACAAAGCGGGCTAATTGCCGGGCGACGTATTCGGTATTTTCGCCGCTTTTCTGTAGTTGTAAAAAGGCGTGTTCGCCGGTTCCTGAAGGCTCGAAAGCAAGATTTTCCCTGACCACAAAATCTTCGGGAATGCTGCGAATAACGCCTTGCCCACAAGGGCCGCCATAGGCGTATGGCCAGGCCGGAATAGCAAAGGTTTGTGGCATGGCAACCTGATTTGGATTCATTATACGTTAAGCGGGCTTAATAAGAGCGGCCATAGCCACGATCATGCCAAGTATAGCGTGGAGAATGTAAGGTTGATACTTATCAGACTTTATAATGTGATAAGGAATGTGCATGAAATAACTTGAGCAGGTTTTATTTTTAAACCATGGTAATTACTCAGCGTAATTAACAACCCCTCCCAAATTATGATATTGGTTTGGCATGATACACGCGCTCATGCAGTTAAAGAATAAAGTCCGGCAATCTGCCTTCAAAAAGCATAGTCAGTGCATCGGTGGCGGAGACATCGTTTTTACGGCAAGTCGATAAATAACTACGCACACGGCAAAAGATTTTCGCCCCCTCCATAGATCGGAAGCAACCGGAAATTTTCTGATGCAACTTGGTCATGCGAATATCATTTTCCCCCTGATTATTGGTAAAGGATACCTCCTCGTCGGTCATGAAGCGTAGCGTTTCTTGCTCAAAATTGCGCAATCGTTCCAGTAAATTTCGGGATTTGCTCCGTTTGATGCGTCCCCTCTTTTTGCGGTCTTGTCCTTCCGGCTCTGGCGGTGGCGGGCATTCCAACTCCGCCTGCGTCAATATCGCCCGGTATTGTTCGCGGTACCGAACGGCTTGATCTTCAGGTAACATCCCGCCCTGTGAATAAACCTCATCCAGAATGCTTTCTAATAGATCGATCATCAATTTTGCCCAGGCCTGGCCCTCTTCTTCATGGGCAAAAGCCAATTCCCGTAAATGATGGGCATTGCATAAGGCATGTTGACAAATGAGTTTGAAATACGGTTTCCAATGGTCGTGAACCAGGATACCGGAAAACAGTGTTAACAGGGGTAAGCTTGCCATGGCCTCCAGTCCGCGTTTTTCATGCGCATAATACAGCGTCCACAGCGGACTGGACACGCAGTGTAACCAGCGGTTTTTGCCATTGATATTGATGCCAGTCTCATCGGCATGAATTACCCGCGTATGGAGTAGTTTGACGATCAGCTTTTGCTCAAACTGCTCAAGCAGTTCATAGGCCTGTTGATTATAGGTAAAAATCGACCCTTCGCTGATGGGCAAGTCCAGTTGCTCCTGAAAATGCTCTTGAACCCGGTTATAGGGAATCAATTGATACTGCGACAAATACACCGACTGGGCTTTGACGCCGTTGCCGTACTGAACGGCTTTAGTCACACTCGCTGGAAAGGGCGCGGTAAAACGTTGCCCCTGCTGATTTTCCAAGATTTCGGCTTGGTATTCGATCACGACGCGTCGGATGTCAATATCAAACACTTGGCGAGAGTCGAAACCGACCACCGTATAGTCGCCGGGCGGCAAAAGACTCCGGTCGACCGTCAGGGGTTTAATCACATCGGGATTATCAATCTTTTCCAGCGTGGTGCCGATGCGCCCCGGTTGACCTCCGGGTTTTTTGCCGGTGCCCCCTTTATCGCCATTTCCGCCATTGCCAAATCGATTTGATGAGGGTGGCTTGCTACTATTACGGCTGTTCAAGTTCAAACGACCCGCCATGATCTGCACCAGGAGCCTGTCGGACAATAAAAATTGGCGGCCTAACTTTTAGTGGAGTCGCCCTTCTCGGGAAGTCGAATCCGCATTCAAAACGATTGCCGAGCGGGTT